>NZ_JBEPLH010000009.1:0-359570 GCF_040545135.1 Burkholderia sp. 572
GCGTCTGTTGCCAATTTGGTCTCCACTACTTTGGTGGGGACTACTCTGGCAACTTCTTTTCACCCAGTCGAGACGGTGCTGGGGACACGCTTACGCTGGTCGGCGCTGCCAGCGCGGCAGTGGTTGCGGCTGCGCCCTTCGTCACCGGGTGGGAAGGCTGGCGCAATACGGTCTACAAGGATCAGGGCGGCGTTTCTACCGTGTGCGCAGGGCATACCGACCGAATCGGCACAGAGAAGATAACCAAGCCAACCTACACCAATGAGGAATGCGGGCGACTTCTCATCAAAGACTTGAACAAGGACGAGGCGCAGCTACGCGCTTCGATTGGCTACGACGTGCCGCTTACGCAGGGACAGGAGGTCATCCTGATCGACTTCGTGCACAACCTTGGAATCGGTGCGTTGAATGCCGGATCACTGCGCCCCCTTCTCTTGGCGGGTGACGTGGACAAGGCATGCGCGAAGATTCTTGAGTACAAGTATGCACGCGTGGGTCCGGCCGGCTCGTTGCAGGAAGTGAAGGGATTGCGGTTGCGGCGTGAAGCTGAGAACCGCGTATGCACGGGTCAGACTACCGTGGAGCACGAAGCCGCGCTACGTGGCGTAATTCTCGTTGATTAGAAGCAAAGAAAAAGCCCCCGGCCTGTGAAGGTTCGGGGGCTTTTCTTTTACGCCCAATCAGCACAATTAAAACAAGGGTAGTCGCGCCCGAATCCAATCCCATGTAGTCGGGGGGATCGCAAGCAACTTCATCACGTCACTGCTTGAGCTATCGTAATAGACGATTCCGCCAACACCATCTACCAATTCTCGCTCAGTTGCCGTATTTACGTAGTATGAAAAATAGCGTTGAGCACGCAATTCTCCGGCCCCATCGAAAAGCTGGAATCTCACTTCATGTCCGTTGCGGATATCCGCGCCGCACAACTTCGCATAGTATTCCACACCCCCGAATTCCTTTTTCCCGCCATTCAGTTCTTTTTCAAAGAAATCACATCGATCATACTTTGGCCTAGCCAAATGGACGGAAAAGCCAACCAGCAAAAACGCAAGAGCGGCTAACCCAACGAGTCTGACGGCGCTAATCTGCATATTTCACCAAGTTTAATTTCAATGGGCTTCTTCAACTTCAAATAAACGGGTTTCGAATATATCATAAAATCCTCGCCCCTGTGGTGCTTGGCACGCCATCGGTTGTAATCTGAGTTGTAGACTGGATAGAACACGTCAGGCTCTTTGAACTTACCGAACAGACTTTTTCTCGTATCGACGGGCTTGTTGATGCTTTTTACCCAAATATCGGCATCAGTGTCACGCTTGGGCGAACTAGACGCCGCTCCACTGATCACAGGCCCCGGCGCGATGATCACACCGCGCTTGTTCCAGTGGCCCAAATATTGAATGCCGTTGAATGAGTAATTATCTTTGACGTAAACGTACACATGCGTAATGTTTGCAACGGCATTCTGGCAATAAAAGTTACTGGTCTTTTCATATCGATAATACTTCTCACCAGTAATTTCTACATTGCCAACGGCTGCGTATATGTTGAAGTTCGCCAACGCCCCCGTAAGATCGGTAGGCGTGAGATTTTCCAACGTATCCCAATTTCCAATCGATGCAAGCTGAAATTGCCAATCGATATGAAACTGAAGGATATCCGACAAAAATTGAGTCGTATTGATATTGAGATTCGCCCCTCGATTCTCTGAGAACATTTTGTTAGCTCTTGCGAGAATTTTTGTCCTTGCTTCGACCATCGCGGCGTCTCGATAGACATCCTCGGCAAGAAGTTTTTCGTACTTCTTTCGGACACTTCCGAATTTCAGCGCCCAGTCTAGGGTTACGCTGTCACTGTCAATTGGCTGGATCGACTTAGCATTATCGTTGTAAATGTGCTCTGGACCCGCGAACCAACGGCGCGCGAGTTTAGCGGACACTTTCCAGCCCAAGTTATCCATCGCGATAGGCACATCCTGCAAATCAAAAGGCGGCGGATTCTCGCAAACTTCGGCCTCGGCTTGCTTGGGTGGCTCTTGGGTCTTCGGCTGTTGCTTCGCCTGCGGTGCCTCGGGTGGCTTCTGAGCTTTGGGCGGCTCCGCGACCGGCTTTGGTGGCGGCGGAGGGGGTGGCGGAGGTTTTTCGCCCGGAGCAAGCCTATCGATTGATACCGTCTTTTGAGTCTCAAGCGGGACGCATCCTTGCGCACCCTCGTACTTCTTCAACTCTGGCCCCAGCAAACCTTTTTGCGGTTTATAGTAAGGAATCTTTTTTACATCAGCCATAAATAGGTTCGCCAATAAATCAATCGATTATTTCAAAATCGTCAATACTGAACAAAGCACCTGCCCCCGAACTAACCGGATCACTGTAACGCAGCTACTTCACGCTGTGAAGGTTGACGGGCTCAACTACCACTTTCGCGCGTAAATAACATCGCGCGATACCTGCCCGCCAAGCTTTTCCCCTACCCGTGCGCAGTAATCGTGCAGCATTCGATACTTCGTTCGCATACGCTTGGAATCTCGGTGTTTGGCTCGCTTCCTCTGCGCCTCCTGCCCCGCCTTGATTCCGATAGTTCGCTATCTGAGCATTAAGCGCTGCCATTCCATAATCGCGCGCATACCCAACGCACACGTGCGGGTCAGACCGGGGCGCAGCGCGCAACATCAAGCGGTGGCGGTGGAGACCCGGAGCAGCAATTGGCGCAGACCGCGCAACCACTGCTAGGCGCGACGGTTCCAGATTCGGGCACCGCAGGACGTGCCGCGCTTAATGCGGCCATCGGTGCCGGTGGTTTCTTGGCAAACCCGATTACAGCACTCAAAGCCGCTACCGTTTCGCTTCCGTACCTGCCGCGTGTACGTGACGCAGTACCGGCTCTGCTCAGTAGCCGTCCGATCGCTGTTCGCGCGCTTGGTGCTCCGGTTCGCCAACTCGGGCCATTGGTCGCTGGTGTTTTGGATGGCAACAGCACGCCACAGCAACAAGGTCAGCGTGTCCAGAACAACCAAGATGATGGCGGAATACACGGTTGCTGATATTCAGGCAGGGGCTAATCCTAATTCGGATTAGCCCAATTTTTTTTCAATGTCCGTTGCCTTCGGCATGTGCGTTGGCGGGCGTACAATCGTGTGGCCGGGATTCAGCCATTGCATCGTCGCTAGCGAAGGGGCACGAAGCTACGATCTGACTATCGCTGACGTCTCAAGCGCGTCCTAAAACCAACAGAAACCGGGGTCAAAAATGCTTAAAAGAATCAAAGAAATATCGGGCGTGGGTCCTTATATTTCGTGCAAGGCAGCTGCAGTCGAATTAAAGAAACTAACGCTGATATACGGCAGCAACAGCTACGGTAAGTCTACTCTATGTGACGTGCTGAGGACGTTGGAGACCCCTGATACGACACCAATAAAGGAAAGGAAAACCATCCCTGCATCAGCCGCACAGAAGGTATTGCTGAGCGTGTCGGAGGATGGACAACCCGAGGTGTCCCTCCGATTCCAAGATGATTCATGGACAGACCCAGTACCCTACGCGATGAAATTTTCAGTCTTTGATTCAGGTTTCATTTCGCGCAATCTTTTTACAGGTCAAGACATAGAGAGACGGAATAAAGAAGCGTTGACCCAGTTTGTACTAGGCGAACAGGGAGTGATTCATGCCGAGCAAATTGCAGCCGAAAGCAAGGCGCAAGCCCAGAAAAAGAGTGAGCTGAAAATTCTTGAAAAAGGGTTCAATGGCATCCCGAATATTCAGGCTTTCATAAACACCAAGGTATCTGAGTCTGAGGTCGCAGTTGAAGCAGCTATAGCACAATTAAACGTTTCCATTGACAGGAAGCAAAAGCAGATTGCCAACGCACATAAGATTGTCACGCGCCCAGAGCTGGTTGATTGCCGCTTCGCTATAGGAGCTGGCGATGCGATTAATCAACTCAACGAATCCCTTAAACTATCACTCCAGGCCGTTGACGAAGAGGCGAAGAGGAAATTGGAGCTGCACATTAGTACCCACATGCAGCAACGATCGGATGCTCAGCAGTGGATTCGCCAAGGGCTAGAATTCACTGGGGGAAATGAATGTCCGTTTTGCTCACAACCTCTTGGCGAACAAGCCAACGAACTCATCGACGTATATCGAAAAAGCTTTAACGAAACATTCAAAACAAAATTCGCTGAACTCAGCACAAACATGAAGTCCGCGTTTGATCGCTTCCAAAAATACAGCGGCGTCACTTACGAAGCAAAAATACAAGCGAATCTCAATACAATTCAGCTGTACCCGGAGTTGGCAGACAGCGATTCATTCAAACCACTTCCATCGGCACTAGAAAAGGCAGCAGTCGATCTTACTAAGAGTGCAGATGCATTTAATCAGCTTTGGGATGACATACAGCCCAAAATGGCCCAACTCATTGAAACTAAGCGGAAAATTCCTCACGATGAAATTGAGGGATTAGATAGCACACCGCTATTGCTTTCCGAAGAAGCCATTGGAAACGCAGTTGCCGAATACAATGAAATCACCCAAAAGATCAATGACGAAATAACTGCATTTAAGCGGTCAATAGAAATTGACAAACTAAATCAGGAGATAAACTCTCACAACGTCGAACTAGGCACGTTCGGCTTAAAAAAAAGACGCATCCAAATGGATGCCACGTGCGAAGAGTATAAAGCACTATCGGAAAAAATCTCTGATCTCGACTTAAAAATAAAGAAAGATCAACAGGAACTGTCGCAGCAGCAGTCCGCTTTCCTTGCGAAGTTTTTTGAGAAAATCAACCACTACTTCGTCAAATTTGGGTCACGCGATTTCACTATCAGTACAGATACCGCCCTCGATGCAAAGGGACATCAGCCCGTTATATCTCTTATTGTCAAGTTCAAAGGAAAGAAGATACCAACATCGCAATTGGTTCGAGTCTTTAGCGAATCGGACAGACGAGCATTGGCCTTGTCCATATTTTGGGCAAGACTGTCAATAATGACAGACGAAGAAAAGAACAAAACGATACTGATTTTTGATGACCCCGTTACGAGCTTTGATGACAATAGAATCTCAGTAACGATGATGGAGATTCAATCCGCTCTTGATAAATTTTGCCAAGCTATTTTTCTGACACATTATCCGAAACTTGCCCGCCATATGTTGGTCGACATGAGATTGACGGGCAGCATGGCGGTGCTGAAGTTGACCAAAGATGCAAACGGAACTGGATTATGCACCGGTACGGAAGAGGATTTTATCGAAACCGAGCACCATCGGAAATACAAGAAACTTCGAAGTTTTATTGACGGTGCACGTGATCGCGAAATTGATTCGGACCTGAGAGTATTCCTGGAAACCGAAGTTCATGAGCGATATAGGCAGCAAATTTTTGACAACGGCCTCAATAAATGCCAACTAGGCGAACTGATTACCGGGCTTGAGTCGGCAGAAGCGCTTACCGAAGAACAAGCAAAGAGACTTCATCAATTCCGAGAAGCGCTCAATGGCCCGCATCACGCGTGGTCATCACGTAGCCCCGATGATTGGGCCAGCTTGGCACAGGAAATGTTGTCCTTCATCTACTGTGACTTGTGATTCATACAGCGCCTAGACAAGGCCACGGAGGCGCGGATTAGGAATCGGAAAGGCCCGCTAGCGTCGCGGGCTTTTCTTACTACAAGATCGCCACGCGATTAATGCGGTCTTGCCCCTCTTTCGTCAAGTGACCATAATTTCTGTCGATGTGCTTGACCGAAGTTCCTGTAAATTTCGCTACGTCAAGTATCGGCACGCCTTTCGTCAAAAGCTCTGTAATGAATGTGTGCCGCGTGAAATACAAGACCGCCTCCGGAAGTCCAGCCTTTTCGCGAGCCTTAACAAATCGGCTGTGCCACGCGTCAACGGTCCATTTCTTATGATGATCAGTTACGAACAGGTAGGCATCCCTACCCCTGTCCTTCGCTTGCGCATCAAATAATTCGCGGGCCTTTGTTGAGAGAGTTATCGTGCGTGATTTTGTTTTGCTCGGGCGCAGGATGAGCGTTCCCGAGTGCGGGTTGTAGTCCGAGACGCGAGCCTTAACGAGTTCTCCCGGACGGCATCCAAGCAGCACGAGTGCGGTTGCGAATAGGCGCAAATCTTCTGGCATGCAGTTAAGTAGATGATTGCGCTGCTCGACGGTCAGGAAGCCATCGCGGCCCATATCGACCTTTTCGAAGTACTTCACGACCTTCCACTGCAAGTCACTATCAACCCACTTGTTGTCGCGCGCGAAGTTCAGCGCGGCTTTGAGGCTCTTTAGATTGCGGTTAGCAGAGTCGCGCGCCTTTCGGAGATCATCTTCACCTTCGGCACCTTTCGTTTGATTGCGGTGCCATCCTGTGACCTGTTTCGATTCCAACAGGGCAAGCACGGTCTTCCCTATCGGCTTGCCGTATACCAAGCGTTCGAATCGGTTGGACGCGTCGTAAGCGCTCCTTTTCCCCTTCCGGTTCTCCAAGTCCTCAACGTACTTCCGGCAGGCGTCCTCAACCGTAACTGGCGCTGTCGGATCGTCTGCCCGCTTTCCAGTACCTTTGACGACAGCATCGGCCCATTGCTCAACCGCCTTTCGAGCTTCGTCAAATTCGGCTTGCTCTTCGAGGGTTGTGTGGTGATATCGCTTGTCGAGATACAGCCGTCCGACCCATGTTCCGGGGCCCAGCGTGGACGTTCTGTAGCCAAGATGTAGACCGCGCCGAAGGCTATGCCAATACGGTTCATTCTGATGCGCAAGCTTGGCGCGAGCAGTTCGTGACTGAATGCTTGGTTTTGGTGTTGCCACGGTTCCCCCGGATGATGAGCAATAGTCATCATCTTACCGTGTCGCGTAACTTCCGCGTAACTTCGACTTTTTTAGACCACTTCCGCGAAAACTCCACCCGGAGCCAAGGTCTGTAAATTTACCTTGTAAATCAAGGTCTTAAAAAGACTAAAACCGAAATAGGAATGTTCCTATGAAGCTTTCGATTTGCCCGGCGTGGGCGATTGTGGACGCGAAGACATCATGAATTCAATCGAAACGTTCAGGAATGTAGGAGTTGTGTGGATAGTGCGTGACAGGAGTTTACCGCTAATCTGGAATCGTCACGCGACTGCCGCCACCTGCGCGGCTATACTGGGCTCATCGGGTGACACGCATCACGCCCTGCCTGCCCTGCATCGACCTGCACACGGAGAAAGCGAATGAGCACGACTGTCGCGCAGATTCTCAAGGCCAAGCCGGATTCGGGCCGCACCATCTATACCGTCACGAAGACCGATCTCGTCTACGACGCCATCAAGCTGATGGCGGAAAAGGGCATCGGCGCGCTGCTGGTCGTGGACGGCGACGACATAGCGGGCATCGTCACCGAGCGCGATTACGCGCGCAAGGTCGTCCTGCAGGATCGCTCGTCGAAAGCCACCCGCGTCGAGGAAATCATGACGGCGAAGGTGCGCTACGTCGAACCGTCGCAATCCACCGACGAGTGCATGGCGCTGATGACTGAACACCGGATGCGCCACCTGCCCGTCCTCGACGGCGGCAAGCTGGTCGGCCTCATCTCGATCGGCGACCTCGTCAAGAGCGTGATTGCCGATCAGCAGTTCACGATCAGCCAGCTCGAACACTATATCCACGGTACGCCTGCGGTTACGTCCGCCTGACCCGCCCCAGCAAAAAAGGCCCAAACGCGTGAGCGTCTGGGCGGAAAGCCGCCGGAATGCGGCGACGGAGGTTCTGCTCCTGCGGGCGAATGACGCGCGCAACTGGCGCGCGTCTCGTCGATTAAGCGGTGCGCTCGGGCAGACCCGGCGGTGTTCAGTTCCCGAAGTAGACCGAGTTCACGGGGTTCGGTGCTTCACGCGTCATGCGGCGGCCGGCTTGCCCGGCACCCGTTGCCACGGCACCGTAGCCGCTCGTATCGGCTTGCGCGAGCATCGGCTGGTTCGGTTGAATGCGTTGTTCGGCGGCCTGGATGTTGTCCGGATACTGCGAATCGCTCGCCAGCGGCTTGTAGCCGTTCTGTTCGAGTTGCACGAGCTCGGCCTTGACCTGGTCGCGGGTCAAACCCTGCTCGGACTGTGCAAACGATGCGATCGGGGTGGCAAGGACGGATGCGGCGATGGCTGCGTAGATGATCGACTTCATGATTTACCTCCGGAATATGTTCTCTTATGACGTCGCCTCGGCAGGACTGTCTGAAGCGATTGAATGAAGTGTAGTTCTCGCATCTCCAAGGGGAAACCCTTAGTTTGAACATACAGCGTTGCGATTTCGACAAAAATAGACGACATTTTTCGGGCGATGTCGCGACAACTTGCTTCAGCAGCACAACAATCGCTGACGAACTGCCGACGGCCAGATCACATATTCCGAAGGTTGTGTTGTAGAATCGTAAGGTTTTATTCGTCAGTCGATCTTCCATCCACCATGTACGCGCTCACGCCCCTTTCGGTTTCGCCGTCCGGCCCGGCCGGCGTGCGCGCGCGCGCCGGTCATCCGGCGCATCCCCTCGCTCGACGCACGGCCCAAGCGCCGCTCGCCCCTGCCCGGCGCCTGATCTGACGGCTCGGCCTCCTCCCGGAGCCAGGTCAGACAGGCTCCGGGCGATCCTCATAGGCACGCCACGCCTGCCCCTGCCGATCATTTGGAGAACAGCCATGAAACAACGCCTTTATCAGTTGACCGAACTCGACGTTGCTCGCCTCGAGAAACACGCCGAACACAACCCGCGCTTCCAGACGATGCTCGATACGCTGCTCGAGCGCGCCGACATCGTCCAGCCCGATGCCATCAAGGCGAACGTCGTCACGATGAATTCGCAAATCACGCTGCTTGACGAAGCGTCCCAGGAACAGGCCACCTGGACGATTGTTTATCCGGATGCCGCCAATCTCGAACTGGGCCGCCTGAACGTCTTCTCGCCCGTCGGTATGGCACTGTTGGGCACCCAACGCGGCCAGATGGTCAAGGTGATGCAGCCGAGCGGCGCCGAAAAGCTGATGAAGGTCGCCGCGATCGTGTTCCAGCCGGAAGCCAACGGCGAATACACGCGCTGAGCCATCTGCGGCGGGTATCGCCCCGCAACGACGCACAACGAGAAAAGCGAGGCACACGCCTCGCTTTTTTGCATCCGGAAGATGCGAATCGCCGACACCTCGTTCCACAGACGAAAAAAAGGCGCCCGAAGGCGCCTTTTTCGATACTGCGAAGCGGGTTACCCCGCCGTCACGCTTAGAAGCGGTGACGCAGACCAACCGTTGCTGCGGTTTGGTTGATCGACGAGCTCGAAGCCGTCGTGTTGTCGCCGTTGTAGATGCCCGTGCCGACGATGTTGTTGCCCTTCGCGCCACGCTGGTACACAGCTTGTGCGTAGACGTCGGTGCGCTTCGACAGTGCGTAGTCAGCTTGAACGCCGAACTGGTTCCAGTGCGAGCTGCCGTTGTTGACCTTCGCGTTCGTGTACGTGTAAGCAGCACCCAGGCCGAGAGCCGGCGTCAGGTTGTACTTTGCGTTGACTTCGTAGTTGTCAGCGCGCAGCGTGCCAACACCGTTAGCCTGGTTGTCGATACGCGATTGCGTCCATGCAGCACCGACTTGTGCCGGGCCGAATGCGTAACCAGCAGCAGCGCCGTACGTACGGACACGGCCTTGTGCGTTGATCGACGATGCGCCGCTCGTGTTCGTACCGTCACCCAGGTTCGCTTGCGAGTAAGCTGCTGCCAGCTTCAGGCCTTGGAACTGGTATGCAGCACCCGCGCTGTATGCACGGTTGTTGCCGAAGTTCGTGCTGTTCGAGAACGAGTACGTGCCGCCGAATTGCAGGCCAGCGTAGTTAGCGCTCGTGTACTTGATCGAGTTGTTCAGCGCGACGTCGCCGTTCGTGCTCAGACGATCGTTGTTGATCGGGTGCGCGAAGTACGTGCCGCCCCACGAGCCCGTTGCCGTCAGCGGCGCCAGGTAGTCTTGCGTTGCGTCGTATTGCTTACCCAGCGTAACCGTGCCGTACTGGCTCGACAGGCCAACGAAAGCCTGGCGGTTGAACATGCCGCCGTTGTTGCCCAGCTTGCCGTTACCGATGTTGAAACCGCTTTCCAACGTGAAGATTGCCTTCAGGCCGCCACCGAGGTCTTCCGAACCACGCAGACCGAAACGGCTTTGGTCAACGCCCGAGCCCATCGACCACAGCGACTTGCCGCCGACGTTGCTTTGGTAGGTGATGCCTGCGTCCAGCACGCCGTACAGCGTGACGCTGCTTTGCGCGTGAGCGACGGTTGCGAACGATGCTGCAGCTGCTGCAACGATCAGAGTCTTGTTCATTCGTGGAGCTCCCTTCTAAAAAGAGGCAGGTCTCGCGACCTTGTTCATAAACGGTCTGCAACCGCCCGGGAGCGCCATCGATCCTGCTGGCCGCGCCCGGATAGTTGCCCGTTTGGGAACCGTGAGTTTAGGGGTGTACCCTAGGGGAGCGATCCGCAAATAAAGAAATAAGCTTTTCCAGAACTAGAAATAATGAAAGTGGGGCCGAGTTATAAGTATTTGTTTTGACGTTTGTTTTTGACTTCTTGACGGGGGCTTTTTGGAGGCTTCCATCGCACCATTCTTTCATGTCATCGTCTTGACGGTTGCATAGAAACAACAAACGGATTCGGCACGGCACCCCGGAATCGGCAAATTTTACCCGCTTCGATCTCGAATTTCTGGCTCCGAGCGCCTAAAACACATCCGTCAGCCGGTAAACAGGACGCGACGTTCGTGCAGCGCGGGCAACATCCATCGTCAGCCGCAGAAAAACAGCGAGACCGGCCTCCGCCCGCTGGCGGTTCGCCCGCCTGCCGTGACACACGGTAACAGCCTTGACCGTACGCGTAACCCGCCCGGCGGACTGGCAGGCTAATGTAAGGCAGCCTCGAATACTGAACAGGACACGCCATGAATCGACGCTCCGTGTTGCGCGCCATCGGATTGACCGCCGCCTTCGTCGGCACCGGCGGCTGGCTTCGTGCCGCTTCGGCCCAGCCCGTGCCGCCCCCGCCGCCCGGATATCGGCCGCCCGGCCCGAACCGCGCGCCCGGCAGGCCGCCCTATGCGGACCGCCCGGGCTTCGCGCCGCCGGCCGCGAGACACGATCGCCGCCCACCGCCGCCACGGCCGCACGGCTATATATGGACAGACGGTTACTGGCGCTGGCAGCGAGGCCGCTATATATGGGTGCCGGGCCGCTGGGTCGCACGGCGCCCCGGGCGTCGATGGGTGCCCGGCTACTGGCGCCGCCAGGGACAGGTGTGGATCTACGTCGACGGCACGTGGCGATAGGCAGGCGCGCGGCACCCCGCATTCGGCCGATGGCAGCCCCGGAAGCAGACGGCGCGACGAACCCGCGCCATTCAGCCTCGACATCATGATGCCCGGCAGGCGCCCCCGCGCACCCTGCCCCACCTCGCCCCGACGCATGCGCCCAGGCGTCCATCGGATCAGGCACCCTCGGCAATCGATATGCCCGCCGGTCTGCGGTACGCCATCCCGGTTCGGCCAGCCCCTGCCGCACCTCTCATGCGCCATGCAGCGAAAGACCGCCATTGCAATCGCCCCGGCGCGTACTCCGCAAGCGGGGCACCGCCAGTGCATTCCCGCATTCGGGACGAACGGAGCACATTGAAACTTCGGCGATGCCTGCCGCCCCGTCGAGATCATTCGGATAACGAAATCACATGCGGCAATGCACATGCAATCGCGGCATGCCTCGTCGCATCGCACTCGATCCGCCGCACACCGTCCATCGACAAAACAGCGCGTACGCCCTGCTCAGCGCCCGCCGCCGTCCAGCTCCCGTGCACGGCGCCGCGCGGCGCAGATCGCGCGATGATGTTCGTCCGCCCACTGGATCATCGCCTGCATCGGCGTCAGGAACGAACGCCCGAGGTCGGTCAGCGCATATTCGACGCGCGGCGGCACTTCGGCGAACAGCGTGCGGCTGACGAAGCCGTCCTGTTCGAGCCGCTTGAGCGTGCGTGACAGCATCTGCTTCGACACATCGCCGATCGCGCGGGCGAGTTCGTTGAAACGCATCGTCCCGCCGGACAGCGCTTCGAGCACGAGCAGGCTCCACTGGTCGCCGATGCGGTCGAGCACATCGCGGATCGGGCAGGGCTGATCGAGTTCGACGGTTTCGTCGGCGGGCGGGAACGGCATGACGGGATTCTCTTTCAAGGGCAACGCATGGTCAGCGCGGTGTGACCTGTTCACACCGCGCTGACTTCTTGTGACGGGTTCGCGGCAACTGTACCATTCGAGCGGCCCGGCAGCCGCACGGATTCGGCAGTTCAACGAAGCATGACGACGACGCGCCCACTCCGTATCTCGACGATACGAACCGGGCGGCGAATCCCTCGCGTCGACAACGCCCGTGCATCCGCCACCCTGCCCCGTCGCCCGCCGATCGTCATGGCCGGCCCGACCCGCCGTCGCGCATCGCGCGCCAACCCACGCTTCGTCAGACAAGGAACCCGCTACATGTCATCGCTCCGCTCCCCCGTTCGCACCGTTGCCGCGCTCGTCCTGCTGGCCGCGTCGACGGCCGCGCTGGCCGCCGGCCCGGCCACGCGCAACCTGGCCGCCGAGGAAGCCAACCGCCAGCTCGTGCTGACGTTCTACGACCGCTTCTTCAACAAGCACGAAGCGGTCGAGGCCGCCGCCGCCGTCGCGGACGACTACAAACAGCACAACCCGCACGTACCGGACGGCAAGAAGCCGTTCGTGTCGTACTTCGTCGGCGCCTTCCAGAAGAACCCGGCGTCGCGCGCGCGCATCGTGCGCAGCGCAACCGACGGCGACCTCGTCTACCTGCACGTGCACGCGACCGAGCGCCCGGGCGACCGCGGCGAGGCCGTCGTCGACATCTTCCGCGTGAAGGACGGCAAGATCGTCGAACACTGGGACGTGATCCAGCCAGTACCCGAAACGTCCGCGAACGCGAACACGATGTTCTGACGCGCGGGCCGCCACGCGGCGCGCAACGATGCGCGCCGCCCGTCGACGGACGATCGGCCGCCCGCCGGGCAAGCGCGAATGCCTCGCGGCGGCGAAGTCTCCTACAATCGAGCTTCGCCGCCGCGCCGGCCTCCGTCCCGCATGACCGCACCGCCGGCCGCCGCGCCGCCGGCTCGCCGTCGCACGCGAAACACGGCCGGCACGGGCGGCCGTTCGCGAAGACGGTGTCAACGATGAGCCCCGCCCATATTTCCCTCAGCAATGCCGGCGACCTGGTCGCCAGCCTCGGCAGTCCGCAGTTTCCCGCCCGGCTTTGGGCCTGGCTGCGCGAAACCGTCGATCCTCAGTCCCATTACAGCGTCGCGACGCGCTACCGGCGTGACGCGCCATCGCATTCGGTCGACAGCGTCGACGTGCTGTTCTTCGCGGGCGGCGACGATCCCGACGGCACACGCCACGCGCTCGATCTGTATACACAGGGCGACTGGCGCAACGACACGCTGCTCCCGCACATCGAGCGCACCACCGATTCGCAGCTCGTGTTCTCGTGCAACGAGGACGTCGACACGGCAACCGAATACGGCCGCCAGTTCGCGCTCGGCGAACTCGGCGAAGACTGCACGCTGCTCGGCAGCGAGCGCGACTATGTCTATGCGTTCTCGCTGTTCCGCCGGCGCGGCCAGCCGTCCTATACGCTGGCCGAACTGGCGCTGCTGCGGCAGCTCGGCGATTTCGTGCTGCCGCTGCTGATCCAGCACGCGCGGCTCGCCCGCCTGACGCCCCGCTCGGACGACGGCGCGCTGCTGCAGCGGTTCGAACAGCGCCTGTCGGCCAGCGGCGCAACGCTGTCGCAGCGCGAACGGCTCGTGTGCCGCGCGGTGCTGCAAGGCCGGCCCGTCCCCCGGATCGCCGACACGCTCGCGCTCAAGCCGAGCAGCGTGCGCACCTATCTCGGGCGCGCGCTCGCGAAACTCGGCGTGGCGAACCGGGCCGGGCTGTTCGCGTGGTGCGTGACCGAGGAAGAACCGCCGGCAGACCGCGGGCGCTAGACGACGACTCCGCATCCCGGCCACACCCGCCGCCCCCGCCGGCTTTGTCGCAGGTTGTCCTAAAAACGATGACAGACAGCCGGCCGCCCCGCTCCTAGTATCTGACTCACCCGACGACGGGAACGCGTCGGATGCCACGGAGACACCGAATGCCGAATACCGGATGGACGCCGGCCCGCACGGCCGCGCGCGCGTCGCCCATCGATCCGCCGCTTCAGGCCCGGCGGCGCGATCGGCATGACGCCCCGGCCGCGGCCGGCCTTCACCGCGACGCATCGCGGCGCCTGCCGCGCAGCACCGGCACATAGCCGCCCCCATCCCATTCCAACCCGACCGGGTTCACGCGACCGGACGAGCCCCTCGGCCCGCCCGCCGGACACGTGCGCCCGTCGAACAGCCCCCATCCGGAGGAGACACATGCAATACGCCGACACCGCCTACCTGAACGGCCTGCTTTACACCGGCGACGCGCAGCGCCGCTTCGCGCAGGCGCTCGCCACCCGGGACGGCAAGATCGTCGCGGTCGGCCGCGACGACGATATCCGTCCACTCATCGGCCCCGCGACGCGCACCGTCGACCTGGCCGGCAGGCTGATGCTGCCGGGCCTCATCGACGGCCACGTGCACCCGCTCGAAGGCCACCAGATCCTCGGCGACTTCGATCTGTCCGGCATCAACGATCCCGACACGATCCTGCAGCGCATCCGCGCCTGCGCCGATGCGACGCCGAACGAGCCGTGGGTCTATCTCGGCGGCGCCAACCTGGCCGCATTCGGCGCGTATCCGACCCGCGAACTGCTCGACCGGATCGTGCCCGACCGGCCGCTGCTCGTGGTCGGCTTCGACGTGCACAGCGGCTGCCTCAACACGAAGGGCCTCGAAGCGGCCGGCATCCACGCCGACACGCCCGACCCGGCCGGCGGCGTTTACGAACGCGATGCGTCCGGCGCACCGAACGGCGTCGTGCACGAAGCGGCGTTCTATCGTGTCTGCCCGCTCATTCCGCAACTGAGCCCGGCCGGCTACCCGAAGTCGCTCGCGAAAGCGCACGCGATGGCGCACGGCTACGGCATCACCGGCTGGTTCGACGCACGCGTCGAGGAGGCCGAACTCAAGGCGTATGCCGACGCGCAACGCGCGGGCACGCTGAAGGTGTACATGAGCGCGGGCCTCTATGCGAACCCGCGCCGCGATCCGCGCGAGCAGATCGAGCGCTTCGCCGCCTGGCGTCGCGCGTACGAATGCGACAACCTGCGCCTGCATACGGTGAAGATCTTCGTCGACGGCGTGCCCGAATCGAAAACCGCCGCGCTGCTCGAGCCGTACGCCGGCACCGACGACTGCGGCCTCGCGCTGTGGAGCCAGGACGCGCTGAACGAGATCTGCCTGCTCGCCGATTCCGCCGGCTTCGACCTGCACTTCCACACGCTCGCCGACCACGCGGTGCGCATGACGCTCGACGCGCTCGAATATGTCCGGATCCGCAACGGCATGCGCGACCGCCGCGCGCAGCTCGCGCACCTGCAGCTCGTCGATCCGGCCGACATGAGCCGCTTCAACCGGCTCGGCGCGATCGCCAGCGTGCAGACGCTGTGGACGGCCGCGCGCGAAGAGCAGCAGCAGCTCTATCGCGACCTGCTCGGCGCCGAACGCACCGCGCGCAACTATCCGTTCCGCAGCCTGCGCAACGCCGGCGCGATGCTCGCGGCCGGCTCCGACTGGTCGGTCAGCACGATGGACCCGATGCAGATCATCCAGACAGGCGTCACGCACCTGCTGATCGACCAGCCCGACAGCCCGCCGTGGAATCCGCACGAACGCCTCGACCTGCTCACGATGCTCGAGGCCTATACGGTGAATACCGCGTATGCGCTGCGCTTCGACGACTGCACGGGTTCGCTCGAGGCGGGCAAGGACGCGAGCTTCGCGATCCTCGATCGCAATCCGTTCGCCCATCCCGTCGAGACGTTCGCGCAAACCCGCGCGATCGAGACGTGCTTCCGCGGCGAAGTCGTGTACGCCGCGCCGGGCTGGGCCGACTGAAGCACGAATCCGGCGGCCGTCAGGCGACGCCGAGCGCCTGCACCTGCTCGGTCGTCAGCACGTCGCCGAACGTGTCCGACAGCGCAGCCAGCGTCGCGCGATGGAGGTCGCGGTGCGATACCGTGCCGCCCTCCGCGATGTCGAGGTCGCGCGTCGCGCAGGCGTCGTCGACGACGATCACCGCGTAGCCGAGCGGCACCGCATCGCGTGCCGCGCCGGCCACGCAGGCGTGCGTCATCAGGCCCGTGACGATCAGCGTGTCGATACCGGCCGCCTTCAGGCGTGCATCGATGTCCGTCGTCGGGAACACGCTCACCGAGGTTTTCTTCACGACCGCGTGATGCGGCGCCGGCTGCAGGCTCGCATGAAAGCGGAAGCCGTCGCTGCCGTCCGCGAAGATCGGGCTGTCGGGCGAATCGACGTGCTGGACGTGAAACACCGGAATGCCCGCGCGATCGGCGAACGCGATCACGCGCTGCGCATTGCCCAGCGCGCGCGGTCCCTCGGGAATCGGCAGCCGGCCGCTGAAGTATTCGTTCTGGAAATCGATCACCAGCAGCGCGGTGCGGGCGGCGGCGATCGATGTCGGCGCGGTCGCGCCCGCCAGGGTACGGATGGTCGGATGTTGCATAGGTCGCTCTCTCGGTTGGCGTATCGAAGGAACGGCGCGCCGGGCCAGCCGGCGCCGCCGGACGCGGCCCGGGCGTTCCCCGGCCGCGAGGCGCCAGTGTCGGGCCGCGCGGCCGGGCGCGACAGCCGCGCGCGGGACAACGTCCGACAGGATCGGGCCAACGTGCATGCCGCCTACGACAGCGCGGCCGTTCGCGCACCCGGCTGCGAGCGGCCGTACGCGACCATCATCGCGAAGCTGAGCAGGAAGCCCGCCCCGCCGATCAGCAGCAGGCCGATCTCGCCGAACACCGGCAGCAGGTTCGTGAGCGCCCCCGTGACGACCCACGCGACGGCCATCACCGAGCCCGCGACGCCGAGTGCCCAGCCTTGCCGGTCCTCGCTGACCGCGTCGGAGAACGCCGTGTACATCGTCGTATAAGCGACCATGTCGAAGCAGCCGACGACCATCGCGAGCGCCCACAGCACCGGCTCGTGCGGAAACAGCGCGGACAGGACCTGGCCGACGCCCGCGACGAGGAGGCCCGTCTTCGCGATGTCGACCACGCGCCATACGCGCAGCATCAGCCGCACGACGAACAGCAGGCCGAACACGAAACAAAGGCCGATCACGCCGCTGAACAGCCCGAGCCGCGCGCTCGTGTAGCCGAACTTCGCCTGCAGCAGCAGCATGATGGTCTGCAGGTAGAGCCCGTAGCCGACCTGCATCAGGAAGAACACCACCGACAGGAACGCGACGTTGCGCTGGCGCGCGGCCTCTCCGATGATGCGCAGCGGCAGCAGCGGATCGATGCGCGTGTCGCCGCGCGGCACGGCCGAGTCGCGATACGACGCCCAGGTCCAGAACGCGCCGATCAGCGACAATCCGGCAACGAGCACGAACGGCGTGCCGTAGTCGAACAGCGGCGAAATCGTGCGGTCGGACGTGACGCCGCCGAGCACCGGGCCGACGATCACGCCCGCGCTGAACGCGAGCGACATGATGCTCATGTTGTACGCCTTGTTTTCCGGCGTGCTCAGGTCGGTGATCGCCGCCTGCGCGATGCCCTGGCAGCCGGCCATCAGCCCGGTGAGCCCGCGCCCGATCAACAGCAGCGCGACGCTCGCATGCCACGCACCGGCCGCCATCATCGCGTAGCCGGCCGCAAGGCCGGTCACGCACAGCAGCAGGATCTTGCGGCGGCCGTAGCGATCGGACAGTTCGCCCATCAGCGACGAGCCGAAGAACATGCACAACGGATAGATCCCGTAGCCGAGACCGAGGTAGAAATTGCGCGCGTGCGCGCCGGCGTCGGCCGGCAGGATGCCCGCGTGCGGATCGCTGAAGATCGCGGACATCATCGGATAGACGAGCCCGAATCCCATCGCGTCGAGCGCGATCGCGAGCAGACAGGGGCCGAGCAACTTGTAATCGAGCCGGGACATGGCGACCTTCCGGACAGAGTGGATGATCGCCCAAGCGTAACGACCGGACGGCGGCCGCGGTAGGCCGCCGCCCGCGATGATGACCATCGGCGGAACCGGCACCCTGCCTGCCGCCCGCGCCGATGGGCCGCCAGCGTTGGCGCGAAGCGGCGGGCAGCGGCCGCTACCTGGCGCTCGACGCACCGGCATCGTCGCGACGACCCGCGCCCACCCGTCACGCCGGGACGAAGCGCGCCCACTCATCCGTTTGGATGGCACGCCGCGCGCGCTTTGTTGCGATCATGACCGCCATTCAATGCGCGGCACGCTCACGGGCGTCCGCCACGGAGACGCCATGAACGACCCAGTCCTCGGCCCCGTCGACCAGATCGGCTACGTGGTCGCCGATCTCGACCGCAGCATCGCGCGCTGGCGCGAACGCCACGACATCGCCCCGTGGACCGTATTCCGCAACGTACGCCTCGACGGCCATCATCTCGGCGAGCCGGTGACGGTCACGATGGACGTCGGACTCGCGTATCGCGGCAATCTGCAGATCGAACTGATTCACGTGACGAACGACACGTCGTCGCCGTACCGCGATGTGCACGGGCAACCGCTCGTCGGGCTGCATCACGTCGCGTGGGTCGTCGACGATCTCGATGCGGCGATCGCACGGTTCACCGCACGCGGCTTGCGCGTCGTGTTCGAAGCGGGCAACCCGGCCACGCGCGTCGCGTATCTCGACGACCCCGACGACCCCGGCGTGCGCGTCGAATTCATCGAGGGCGCCGGCATGCGCGACATGATCGCGCGCCGGATCGCCGAATCACACACCCGGGACGGCACCGATCCGGTTCGCATCATCGACGCGACGGCCACCTCCGCATGAGCGGCCCCGCGCGCCCCCTACACTCAACAGGAGCAAGCAGCATGAAACGACTCGAAGGCAAGGTGGCGCTGATCACGGGTGCCGCCCGCGGCCAGGGCGAAGCGGAAGCGCGCCGGTTCGTCGCCGAAGGCGCACGCGTGGTGATCGCCGACGTGCTGGACGACGCCGGCCGGCGCGTCGCGGCCGAACTCGGCGACGCCGCCCGATTCCAGCATCTCGACGTGACGAGCGAGGCCGGCTGGCAGGCTGCCGTCGATGCAACGCTCGCGCATTTCGGCCGGCTCGACATCCTCGTGAACAACGCGGCCATCCTGAAGCTCGTGCCGATCGAAGCGTGTTCGCTCGACGACTATCGCAAGGTGATCGACGTGAACCAGGTCGGCTGCTGGCTCGGCATGAAATCGGCCGTGGCCGCGCTGAAGGAAGCCGGTGGCGGCTCGATCGTCAACGTGTCGTCGACGGCCGGGATGGAGGGCGTCGCGGGCGGCAGCGCGTACGTGTCCAGCAAGTT
Organism: Burkholderia sp. 572; assembly: GCF_040545135.1. NCBI lineage: Bacteria > Pseudomonadati > Pseudomonadota > Betaproteobacteria > Burkholderiales > Burkholderiaceae > Burkholderia > Burkholderia sp. 572. The sequence goes on from NZ_JBEPLH010000009.1 coordinate 19,538, forward strand.
CGCGGTACGCGGAATGACGAAGGCCGCCGCGCTCGAATTCGGCCGCTACGGCATTCGCGTGAACTCGGTGCACCCGGGAGGCATCGATACCGTGATGGCGCGCCCGCCCGAGTTCGCGGATTTCGATCCGTCGTCGATCTACAGCGGCCTGCCGATCGCGCGCATCGGCAAGCCCGAGGAAGTCGCCAGCCTCGTGCTGTTCCTCGCGTCCGACGAATCCGCGTACTGCACGGGATCGGAATTCATCGTCGACGGCGGGATGCTCGCGGGCAGCACGTTCCACTGACACGCATCGATGCCGGCGCGCGCCTGCCAGCCGGGCAGGCGTTTTCGTTTGCGGCGGCGGCACGTGGAAGTTGCGGCCTCTTCCTCTCGCGATCACACGCCCCGAAACGACGATGCCGCCGGCGGCTCTCCCGCGCGGCGGCATCGTCATCTGCGCAGCGCTGCACCACGCGCCGCTCAATATCCCTTCGGCTGGATCGCCGGCGCACCGTTGCCGCGCGCCGCCTGCGTGCCGCCGCGCACGAAGCGGCGCCCGTGCGGGCCGTACACGCCGTCCGGTTCCGGGTACAGCGTCAGCAGAGCGAAATACATCATCCCGCCCATCACCAGCGACACCGGCACGCTCAGGTCGAGCCCGCCCGCGAGGTTGCCGAGCGGCCCGACGAACTGGCCCGGCAGGTTCACGAACGACAGCCCGACGAACGCGGCCGGCAGCCACGCGCCCATCGCGCGCACGTTCCAGCCGTGCGTGAACCAGTAATGGCCGCCGCGCAGCCCGCGGTTGAACACCTGCAGGTCGTCGGCGAGATAGTGGCCGCGCCGCGTCACGTAGCCGATCACCATGATCGCCATCCACGGGCAACTGAAGGTATCGATCAGCGTCGAGAACGTCGCGACGCTTTCGACGAGGTTGAACCAGAAGCGGCCGACGAAGATGAACGCGATCGCGATCGTGCCGATCAGCAGCGTCGCACGCACGCGATTCAGGAGGCGCGGGAACATGCTCGACACGTCCAGGCCGGTACCGTACAGCGCGGTCGTGCCGGTCGACATCCCGCCGATGATCGCGATCAGGCACATCGGCAGCAGGAACCAGCGCGGCGAGATCGCGAGCAGGCCGCCGACGTAGTCGTTCGACGCAATGAATGCGGGCGCCTTCGCTGCGATGATCGTCGCGGTCGCGAGGCCGAAGAAGAACGGCACGAAGGTCGCGATCTGCGCGGCGAACACGGCGCCCATCACGCGATGCTTCGGTGTGTGCTGCGGGATGTAGCGGGCCCAGTCGCCGAGCGTCGACGCGAACGACACCGGGTTGCTCAGCGCAACCAGCACCGCGCCGACGAACGCGGCCCAGAAGCCCGCGCTGCCCTGCTGCACCGTGCCCGCGTAGTTCATGTCGAACAGGCCGGCGAACGCGAACAGGCCCGCGACGAACAGCACGCTCGCGGCCCACACGGCGATCTTGTTGACCCACAGCATGAAGCGGAAGCCGTAGATGCAGACGATCAGCACGAGCACCGCGAACACCATGTACGCCGCACCGAGCGTGAAGCCGTTGACCGGCACGCCGACCATGTTGTGCGCGCCGCCGACGAGCGCGTCGCCCGAGCTCCACACCGCGAGCGAGAAGAACGCGATCGACGTGAGCAGCGCGAGGAACGAGCCGACGATCCGGCCGTGGATGCCGAAATGCGCGCCGGACGACACCGGGTCGCTCGTGCCGTTGCGCGGGCCGAACAGGCTCATCGGCGCGAGGATGCAGGTGCCGGCGAGCACGCCGAGCACGATCGCACAGACACCCGCCTTGAACGACAGCCCGACCAGCACGGGAAAGCTGCCGAGCACCGATGTGGAAAACGTATTGCAACCGCCGAACAGCAACCTGAACAGATCGATCGGCCGTGCATAGCGCGATGCATCGGGAATGCGCTCGAAACCGAACGATTCGACCTGCGTAATCCTGCCTTCACTCATTTGTCTCCAACTCCTCTCGTGCATCTGTACGGCCCGGGACTGCGGCGATACGACACATCGTCATCGATTCGCGGCCACTCTAAACCGGATCGCGCGGCGCAAATATCACGCATTCGAGACGTTTACGACGAAGGAGAACAATGTTTCCCGGCAGACCGGCGGCCGGCGCCCGCGCCATCCGTACGGCGCGGGCGATGCGACGTCAGTTCGCGCGCGCTGCCGCCGGTGCGCGGCATGCGATCAGGCCCCGCTGAACGGCTTGCCGCGCCTCGATACCGGCGAGCCAGCGCTCGACGTGCGGGTAGCCGGCGAGGTCGAGATCGAGCTCGGCCGCCGTGCGCAGCCACGGGAACGCGGCGATGTCGGCGATCGAGTACCGCGACGAAGCGAGATATGCCGATTCCGCCAATCGGCCGTTCACGACGCCATAGAGACGCCGCGCTTCGTTCCGGTAGCGCTCGAGGGCTTCCGCATTGACCGTCTTCGATGCATGCAGGAACCACCAGAGCTGGCCGAGCATCGGCCCGATCCCGCCGATCTGGAAGTGCAGCCATTGCTGCACCGCCGTGCGCTCGGCCAGCGTTTCCGGATGCAGAAAGCGCGTCTTCGCGGCGAGATAGCCGAGGATCGCACCGGATTCGAACACGGTCAGCCCGGTGTCGTGGTCGACGATGGCCGGGATCTTGCCGTTCGGGTTGATCGCGAGATACGCCGGGCTGCGCTGCTCCCCGGCGGACAGGTTCACGTGCACGCGCTCGTGCGCGAGCCCGGCCTCCTCCAGGTAGATCGCGATCTTGTGCCCGTTCGGCGTGTCGGCCGTATAGAACGTGAGGGAATGCGTCGAAGTCATGTCGGTCCTTGTCTTACGGTTGTCGTTGCAACTACAATCGTTGCAATTGCAATCCTATGCCGGAACCGACGCCCCGGCGACATGCCAATACCAAAAGGAGGGACATGCAGACTGCGCGATCCGGTCCGCCCGTGCGGACGCCCGACACCCGCCGCGCCGCGGTGGCCTGCCTCGAAAAGCTGCTGACGCAGCGGCTCGCGCCGCGTGGCCGTGCGGTGTCGCCGCTCGGCGCGATGCGCGCGGCCGCCGATTGCCTCGAACGCGATGCGGCGACATCGGAACACGTCTGGATCGTGCGAGCCGACACGCGTGCGCTGTTGGCAGACGCGGGGGCGCATCGCCGCATCAGCGCCTGGCCGCTGCGGTTTCTCGATGCGCGCAAGCGGTTCGAGCGGCCGCTGCTGTACCTGCTGCATGCCCGCGCGACCGACCGGCTGCGGCTGGCGTCGATCGAAACCGTCGACCGCGGGATCTTCGTGAACGATGCCGAAACGCTCGCGTCGTCCTGGCCGAAAGGCGTGACGCCCGACGTCCCGCACTGGCTGGCCGCGAACCCCGCGTGCACGCCATACGATCCGGCCTCGGGGCATGAGGCGATCGCTATCCTGCGCCACGCGCTGCGGGCGCTTTATGTCGCCGGCCAGCCGGGGTTCTGCTACCTCGCGAGCCACGACGACCCCGTGCCCGACGCGAAACCGCTGTCGGCCACCGCGGCTCGCGATGCGTTCAGCGGCATGGTGCGGGCCGGCCGGCGGGCGGCGGCCGGCGCGGCCGCCCGGATCCGGCTGTGCGGCGCGGGCAGCACGCTTGCACAGGTGCAGGAGGCGGCCGATCTGCTGCGCGACGAATGGCGCGTCGATTCGACGATCTGGAGCTGCCCGAGCTACACGCAGCTCGCCCGCGACGGTCACGCGGCCGAGCGGTGGAACCTGCTGCACCCGCACGACGAGCCGCAGGTCGCGCATGTGCGCCGATGCATCGGCGACAGCCGCACGCCGGTGCTCGCCGTGACGGGCTATGCGCGGCACGTCGCCGCGCAGATCGGCGTGTTCGTCCCGGCCCGCTTCGCGGCGCTCGGTGCGGACTCGGCGGGCTCGGACGCCGGTGCACGCGCGCCGAATGGGCGCTGGATCGCCGCGGTCGCGCTTCGCCTGCTGGCCGACGACGGCCGCGTGCCTGCCGACTGGGCCGCGCAGGCAATGCGCCGCCACGCGAGCGGCTGACGCGCCGGCGGGCCGCCGCTACTTCGCGTCGGCCGCCGCCTCGCGCGCCGCGGCGGTTGCACGGTCGAGCGCGGCGGCCATCGCCGCCTGCTCCTTGCCGCCGAACTGATCGAGGAAGAGTTCCGCGACCGTCGACTGGTACACCTTCCACATCTTCTTGCGCAGCGTGCGCCCCTTGTCGGTGATGCTCGCGTACGCGGCGCGGCCGTCGTCCGCCGAACGGGCGCGCGTGACGAGCCCTTCCTGCTCGAGCCGGTCGACCAGCCGCGTGAGGTTGTAACGCTCGATCGCGAGCACGTCGGCCAGCTCGTGCATCCGGCGCGTGCCGTCGGGCCCGCTCTCGAGCCCCCACAACGCGTCGTACCACGCATACGCCGGCAGGCCGGCAGCCGCGAGGCGGCGCTCGATTTCGCGAATCATCGTCCGGTGCGCGCGGACGAACGAGAACCACAGATCGGGTTCGGGTGCGCTCATGTCAGGTCGTTCCTCTCATTGAATTGCAGTTGCAATTAAATTTTACCTCGATAACAATTGCCCCATACGATTGCAATTGCAATTACCTGCCCGCCGATCGACGGGCGTCCCGTCGCGCGATGCGGCGCCACGACCGCCGCCCCGCGCAGCCTTATGCTTCTGGAGACATTGCATGACCGCACCTCTCGCGCTACCCGACATCGACCCGCAGGAAACCCGCGAATGGCTCGATGCGCTCGAATCCGTGATCGCGCTCGAGGGCCGCCCGCGCGCGCATTACCTGATCGACCGGCTTTCCGACCTCGACGCGGCACGCCACGGCGACCTGCACGGCCGCGTGACGACCGCGTACGTGAACACGGTGCCGCGCGAACGGCAGCCGGCCTATCCGGGCGATCTCGCGCTCGAACGGCGCCTGAACGCGATGATCCGCTGGAACGCGATGGTGATGGTGCTGCGCGCCGGCCGGCATTCGAACGTCGGCGGGCACATCGCGACCTACCAGTCGGCCGCGGTGCTGTACGACGTCGGTTTCGATCACTTCTTCCGCGGCCGCACCGATACTTTCGACGGCGACATGGTCTACATCCAGGGCCATTCGGCGCCCGGCATCTATGGCCGCGCGTACCTGGAAGGCCGCGTCACGGACGCGCAACTCGACAACTTCCGCCGCGAGACCGGCCGCGAAGCGGGACGCGACGGGCTGTCGTCGTATCCGCATCCGCGGCTGATGCCGGATTTCTGGCAATTCCCCACCGTGTCGATGGGGCTCGGGCCGCTCACGGCCGCGTATCAGGCGCGCTTCATGCGCTACCTCGAATATCGCGGGCTGAAAGCGCATCAGGGCCGCAAGGTCTGGGCATTTCTCGGCGACGGCGAAATGGACCAGCCCGAATCGCTCGCCGCGATCTCGCTCGCCGGGCGCGAACGGCTCGACAACCTGATCTTCGTCGTCAATTGCAACCTGCAGCGTCTCGACGGCCCGGTACGCGGCAACGGCAAGGTCATCCAGGAACTCGAAGGCACGTTCCGCGCGGCGGGCTGGAACGTCGTGAAGGTGATCTGGGGCGGCGGCTGGGATCGCCTGCTCGAGCGCGACACAACGGGCCTGCTGCGTCAGCGCATGATGGAATGCGTCGACGGCGACTATCAGACCTTCAAGTCGCAGAGCGGCGCGTACGTGCGCGAGCATTTCTTCGGCAAGTATCCCGAACTGCTCGAACTCGTCGCCGACCTGTCCGACGACGACATCTGGAAACTCGCGCGCGGCGGCCACGATCCGGAAAAGGTGCATGCGGCCTATACGCAGGCAATGCACGCGGACGGGCGGCCGACCGTCGTGCTCGCAAAGACGGTCAAGGGCTTCGGGATGGGCGAAGCCGGCGAAGGCCAGAACGTGAACCACCAGTTGAAGAAGATGAGCGCGGATGCCGTACGCGCGTTCCGCGACCGCTTCGCGCTGCCGGTCAGCGACGCGCAACTCGACGACCTGCCTTACCTGAAACCCGAACCCGGCAGCGCCGAGGCACGCTACTTCGCGGAACGCCGCGCCGCGCTCGGCGGCCACGTGCCCGCCCGCTTCAGCGACGTGGCGCCGCTGCCGGTGCCGCCGCTCGCCGCCTTCGACGCGCAGCTCAGGGACAGCGGCGAACGCGCGCTGTCCACGACGATGGCGTTCGTGCGCATCCTCGGCACGCTGCTGAAGGATCCGGCACTCGGCAAGCTGGTCGTCCCGATCGTGCCGGACGAATCCCGCACGTTCGGGATGGAGGGGCTGTTCCGCCAGATCGGCATCCACTCGCATCTCGGCCAGCTCTACACGCCGCAGGACGCAGGCCAGCTCAGCTACTACCGGGAAGCGAAGGACGGGCAGATCCTGCAGGAAGGGATCAACGAATCGGGCGCGATCGCGTCGTGGATCGCGGCCGGTACCGCCTACAGCAACCACGGCCTGCCGGCGATCCCGTTCTACATCTTCTATTCGATGTTCGGGCTGCAGCGGGTCGGCGATCTCGCGTGGGCGGCCGGCGACGCGCGTACGCGCGGCTTCCTGCTCGGCGCGACGTCGGGCCGCACGACGCTGATGGGCGAAGGGCTGCAGCACGACGACGGGCACAGCCACGTGCTGTCGTCGGTGATTCCGAACTGCGTGTCGTACGACCCGACCTACGCGTACGAACTCGCGGTGATCGTGCGCGACGGCCTTCGGCGGATGTTCGCGGAACAGGAGGACGTCTACTACTACATCACGCTGCTCAACGAAAACTACCCGCATCCGGCGCTGCCCGACGGCGCGGAGGCCGGCATTCTCAAGGGCCTCTACCTGCTGCGCGAAGGCGCGTCGCGCGCGGCCGACGCGCCGCACGTGCAGTTGATGGGCAGCGGCGCGATCCTGCGTGAAGTGATCGCCGCGAGCGACCTGCTCGCGCAGGACTTCGGCGTGTCGAGCGACGTGTGGAGCGCGACGAGCCTGAACGAGCTGCGCCGCGACGGGCTGGCCGCCGAACGCTGGAACCTGCTGCATCCCGATGAGGCGCCGCGCGTGCCGTACGTGCAGCAATGCCTCGACGGCCGCACGGGGCCGGTGGTCGTCGCGACCGATTACATGAAGATCGTCGGTGACCAGATCCGTGCATTCGTCGACGGCCGGCGCTTCGTGTCGCTCGGCACCGACGGCTTCGGCCGCTCGGATACGCGCGACGCGCTGCGCACGTTCTTCGAGGTCGACCGGCACTTCATCGTGGTCGCGGCGCTGAAGGCGCTCGCCGACGACGGCGCGATCCCGCGTGCGCGCGTCGGCGAAGCCATCCGGCGCTACGGCATCGACGTCGACAAGATCGATCCGGCCAGCGTGTAGTCACGCGGCGCGCGGCAGGCACGATTGCGCCGGCCTGCCGCGCCGCCTTGCCCGCGCTACTGCCCCGACTGCGCGAGCGGGCCTTGCGGCCCCTGCCCCGTTCCCGACGGCCAGCCGCCCGCAAGCGCCTTGTACAGCGCGACCGTCGACGCCGCACTGCGCATCCGCCCGTCGGCCGCCGCATCCTGCGCCTGCAGCAGCGTGCGTTGCGCGTCGAGCACTTCGTAGTAGTCGATCGCGCCCGCCGAAAAACGCGTCTGCGCCAGTTGCGCGGCACGCGCGCTGTCGGTCGCGGCCCGTACGAGATGGTCCGTCTCGTCACGCGTGCGTGCCGCACGCAGCAGCGCGTTCTCCGTTTCCTCCAGCGCCCCGAGCACGGTCTGCCGGTATTGCGCGAGCTGCCCGGCCGCTTCCGCATCGCTCGCGGCGATCCGTGCGCGCACGCGGCCGACGTCGAGGAACGACCAGTCGATGCCGAGCGCGATCAGGTTCGTATCGCTGCCCGCACGGAAGAACCCGTAGCTGCTCGTCGCGCTGCCGAGCAGGCCCGACAGCGTGAAGCGCGGAAACAGGTCGGCCGTCGCGACGCCGACGCGTGCAGTCGCCGCGTGCAGCCGCGCCTCGGCGGCCGCGACGTCGGGCCGGCGCCGCAGCAGGTCGCCCGGCGTGCCGGGATCGATGCGGGCGGCCAGCACTGGCAGCGGCACGGGCGTGCCCGCCGACGCGGCGGCCTTCGGGAGATCGAAGCGGCCGATCAACGCATCCGGCGTCTGCCCGGTCAGCACCGCGAGCCGGTGCTCGTCGACGCCGATCGCCGCTTCGTACACGGCGATCCGCGACGTCGTCGATTCGTACTGCGCGCGCGCCCGCGCCGCATCGAGTTCGGAGCCGCGCCCCGCGCCGACGCGCGCATTGATCAGCGCGAGCGTCTGCTTCTGGTTGTCGGCGTTCTCGCGTGCGATCCGCAGCCGCTCCTGCGAGCCGCGCAAGTCGACGTACGTGCTCGCCACCTCGCCGGCGATCGCGACGCGCACCGCGCGCACGTCCGCCGCGCTGGCAGCCGTCTCCGCGCGCTGCGACTCGATCGAACGACGCACGCGGCCGAACAGGTCGAGTTCCCACGCCGCATTGATCCCGACGCTGGACGTCGGCGTATCGCGCTGGCTGCGCGGCGCCCCGAACGCCTGGTCCTTGCTCATCAGCTGATGGCCGATCTTCCCGTTCGCGGTGATCGTCGGGTAGCGGTCGAACGTGGCCTGCGACAGCAGCGCATTCGCTGCGTCGTAGCGCGACACGGCGACCTGAAGATCCTGGTTCGCCGCGAGCGCCGTGTCGATCAGCTGCGTCAGCTGCGGATCGCCGAAACCGCGCCAGAATGCGGCATCGGCCGACGCGTCGGGCGGCGTATCCGGCGTCTTGCCGGACGGCAACGCGTCGCGCTGCGCCGCCGGATGCGCGTCGCGGGCAAACCGCTCGGCGGTGGCCGTATCGGGCCGCCTGAAATCGGGGCCGACCGCGCATGCGGCGAGCGTCACCGACATCGCGAGCGCGGAAAAACGGAAAGCGGCGCTCATCGGTTTTCTCCTTCGAGGGTGCCGTGGTGTTCGCTCCACACGGCCGGCGTGCCGCCCGCGAGCTTGCGGATCGCCACATAGAACACGGGCGTCAGGAACAGCCCGAACAGCGTGACGCCGAGCATCCCGGCGAACACGGTGATGCCGGTGGCGGCCCGCACTTCGCTGCCCGCGCCGCTGCCGATCAGAAGCGGCACCGAACCCGCGATGAACGCGACCGACGTCATCACGATCGGACGCAGCCGCAGCTTGCACGCTTCCAGCGCGGATTCGATCACGCCCTTGCCCTGGATTTCCAGCTCGCGCGCGAACTCGACGATCAGGATCGCGTTCTTGCACGCCAGCCCCATCAGCACGACGAGACCGACCTGCACGAACACGTTGTTGTCGCCTCCCGACAGCCACACACCGAACAGCGCCGCACAGATGCACACGGGCACGATCAGGATCACCGCGAGCGGCAGCGTCCAGCTCTCGTACAGCGACGCGAGCACGAGGAACACGAGCATCACCGCGAGCGGGAACACGACGATCGCCGCGTTGCTCTGCGTGACCTGCTGGTAGCTGAGGTCGGTCCACTCGAGCACGATCCCCGGCGGCAGCACGTCCTTCGCGATCTGCTGCAGCTTCTCGATCGCCTGCGACGACGACATCACCTTCGGATCGGCGTCGCCGATCAGGTTGGCGGCCGGATAGCCGTTGTAGCGGACGACCGGGTCGGGCCCGTACGCGGGCGCCACCGTCACCATCGAGCCGATCGGCACCATCTCGCCCTTCGCGTTGCGCGTGCGCAGGTTCGCGATGTCGGCGGCCGTCTGCCGGTGGCCGGCATCTGCCTGCGCCATCACGCGGTACACGCGGCCGAACAGGTTGAAGTCGTTCACGTACATCGAGCCGAGATAGACCTGCAGCGTGCTGAACAGGTCGGTCAGCGCGACGCCCTGCGCCTTCGCCTTCAGCCGGTCGACCTTCACCTCGAGCTGCGGGATGTTCGCCTGGTACGAGCTGACCGGGTAGCTCATCCCCGGCGTCTTCGCGACCGCGGCCTGGAACGCGGTGAGCGCGTTCTGCAAAGCGCCGTAGCCGAGCCCGCCGCGATCCTCCAGGTACAGCGAATACCCCGAGCCGTTGCCGAGGCCCTGGATCGGCGGCGGCATCAGCGCATAGGTGATGCCGCCGCCGATGGCCGCGAAGCGCGCGTTCAGGTCCGCGTTGATCTGCGCGGCGCTGCGGTGGCGCTGGTCGAACGGCTTCAGGATCACGTACGAGTTCGTGATGTTCGGCGTATTCACGCCCTGCAGCGCGTTCAGCCCGGCAAACGCCGGCACCATCTCGACACCGTCGGTGCCGAGCGCGATCTTCGTCATCTGCTCGGTCACCTCGCTGGTCCGCGCCAGCGACGCGCCTTCCGGCAGCTTCGCGCCCGCGAACAGGTACAGCTTGTCCTGCACCGGGATGAAGCCGCCCGGCACCGCGTTGAGCAGCAGCGCGGTCGCCCCGAGCAACGCAGCATAGACCGCGAACACCACCCCGCGCCGCTTCAGCGTGCGCGAGACGACGCCGTGATAGCGATCCGAGCTGCGGTCGAAGAAGCGGTTGAACGGACGGAACAGCCAGCCGAACGCGCGGTCGAGCCCGCGCGTGAGCGCATCCTTCGGCGCGCCGTGCGGACGCAGCAGCTTCGCGGCGAGCGCGGGCGACAGCGTCAGCGAGTTGATCGCGGAGATCACCGTCGAGATCGCGATCGTCACCGCGAACTGCCGGTAGAACTGCCCCGTGACGCCCGACATGAACGCCATCGGCACGAACACCGCGCACAGCACGAGCGCGATCGCGACGATCGGCCCCGACACCTCGCGCATCGCCTGGTGCGCGGCGTCGCGCGGGCTCAAGCCCTGCGCGATGTTGCGCTCGACGTTCTCGACGACCACGATCGCATCGTCGACCACGATCCCGATCGCGAGCACGAGCCCGAACAGCGTCAGCGTGTTGATCGAATAACCGAGCAGATAGAGCCACGCGAACGTGCCGACCACCGAGACGGGCACCGCGACGAGCGGAATGATCGACGCGCGCCATGTCTGCAGGAACAGGATCACGACGAGCACGACCAGCACGACGGCCTCGATCAGCGTGTGCTGCACCGCGCGGATCGAATCGCGCACGAATACCGTCGGATCCCACACGGGACGGTACGCGACGCCGGGCGGGAAGCGCTTCGACAGTTCGTCGAACTTCGCATACACGGCCTTCGCGACTTCGAGCGCGTTCGCCCCCGGCGACAGGAAGATGCCGACCACGGCCGATTGTTTGTCGTTGAAGTACGAGCGCAGCGTGTAGTCGCCCGCGCCGAGCTCGACGCGCGCGACGTCGGACAGCTTCACGACCTGGCCGTCGTCGCCGTTGCGCAGCACGATGTCGCCGAACTCCTGCGCCGTGCGCAGCCGGCCGCGCACGTTGATCGACAGGAGGAAGTCGTTTTTCTTCGGCGTCGGCTCCGCGCCGAGCTGACCCGCCGACACCTGCACGTTCTGCTCGCGCACGGCGGCAATCACGTCGCTCGCGGTCAGCCCGCGCGACGCGAGCCGGTTCGGGTCGAGCCACAGCCGCATCGCGTAGTCGCCGGAGCCGGACAAGCCGACGTCGCCGACACCGGTCAGCCGCGACAGCTCGTCCTTCACGTGCAGCGTCAGGTAGTTGCGCAGGTACAGCGAATCGCGGCTGTTGTCCGGCGAATAGAGGCTCACGTACATCAACGGCGTCGGCGACTGCTTCTGCGTGGTCACGCCGTACTGGCGCACCTCGTCGGGCAGGCGCGACAGCGCCTGGCTCACGCGGTTCTGCACGCGCACGGCGGCCGTGTCGGGATCGACGCCCTGCAGGAACGTGACGACGACCTGCAGGCTGCCGTCCGACCCGGCAACCGACTTCATGTACATGATGCCTTCGACGCCGTTGATCGCCTCTTCCAGCGGTTCGGCGACCGATTCGGCGATTTCCTTCGGGTTCGCGCCCGGGTACGTCGCACGCACGACGACGCTCGGCGGCACGACTTCCGGGTATTCACCGGCGGGCAGCATCGGAATCGAGATCAGGCCGATCGCGAAGATGACGATCGACAGCACGACCGCGAAGATCGGCCGGTCGATGAAGAATCGGGAGAAATCCATCGTATCGCTCCCGTCACTGCACGGCCGGCGCGCCGGCATCGGCGACGGCCTGCGTGCCGTTGCCCGATCCGCTGCCCGCGCCATAACCGGCACCGGCACCGGCATCGGCGCGTACGGGCAGTGCCTTCGGCTTCACCTGCGCGCCCGGATAGTAGATCCGCTGCATGCCGTCGACGACCACGCGGTCGCCCGCCTGAAGCCCCTTCTCGATGATCCGCTCGCCGTCCAGCCCGCGGCCGATCGTCACGTCACGGCGCAGCGCCTTGTCGCCGGGGCCGATCACATACACGTACTTGCGGTCCTGGTCGGTGAGCACGGCCTTGTCGTCGACGAGCAGCGCATCCTGGTCGCGGCCGCTGACGAGCTGCACGCGCGCATACAGGCCGGGCGTAAACGCATGGTCCGCATTCGGCAGCCGCACGCGCGCGCGGATCGTGCCCGTCTGCGGGTCGAGACGGTTGTCGAGGAAATCGACGGTGCCCGCATGCGGGAAGCCCGTCTCGTTCGCGAGGCCCACGCGAACCGGATCGGCGCCGATCGCGCGATGCTTCGGGTCGGCACGCCGTGCGTTGTAGCGCAGGTAGCTCTGTTCGTCGCAGTCGAAATACACGTAGACGGGGTTCTGCGACACGACGGTCGTCAGCAGCGTGTCGTCCGCGCGCGCCAGATTGCCGACGGTGGCGACCGCGCGGCCGACGCGGCCCGCGATCGGCGCACGCACTTCAGTGAAACCGAGATTGAGCTTCGCGTCGGCGACGGCCGCATCGGCCGCCTGCAGGTCAGCCCGTGCCTGCTCGGCCGTGGCGCGCGCGTTGTCGAGTTCTTCCTGCGACGTCGCATGCGCATCGATCAGCGTCTGCACGCGCTTGAGCTGCACGTTCGCGAGGCTCGCGGCCGCGCGGGCCCGCTGCAGCTGCGCGTTCGCGCGATCGAGTGCGATCCGGTACGGGCGCGGGTCGATCTCGAACAGCAGCGTGCCCTGCGTGACCAGGTCGCCCTCCTTGTAGGCGACGCGCTGCAGATAGCCGCTCACGCGCGGCCGCAGTTCGACTGCGTCGACCGCTTCGACGCGTCCGTTGAATTCGTCCGCGAGGCGGATCGTGCGCGGCGCGATGGTGGCAACGCCGACTTCGGGAAGGGCCGGGGCCGACGATGCGCCTTTGCCGTCGTGACAGCCCGACAACGCCAGCAGCAGTGCACAGGCCGCGCCCAAAGGCGACGTCCTGCGTAGGGATAAGGAGAGCATGATGCCTCGCGACGGGTTAAACTGCCGCGTAGCATAAAAGTTGAAGTTAACTTCAAGTCAAGCTTTCCCGGAGGGGTGTCATGGGTATCCAGGAAATCCCGCAATGGCCGCTGATGTCGATCCGCGAAGTGGCCGCGCGCAGCGGCGTGCCGGCGTCGACATTGCGGTTCTACGAGACGCGCGGGCTCATCAAGTCGCACCGCAACGGCTCGAGCCATCGCCACTATTCGCGCGCGGTGCTGCGGCTGATCGCGTTCATCGTGTTCGCGCAGAAGATCGGCTATTCGCTCGACGAGATCGCCGAGCAGCTCGTCAGCCTGCCCGAGGACACCGCGCCGAGCAACAAGGATTGGCAGCGGCTGTCGCGCGGCTGGAAGCAACGCGTCGCGAGCCGGATCGAGGAACTGCAGCGGCTCTACATCAATCTCGACGAATGCATCGGCTGCGGCTGCCTGTCGCTGAAGCGCTGCAAGCTGACGAACCCGGAAGACCGCGCGGGCCGCAATGGGCCCGGCGCGCGGCGCTGGCTCGGCGATACGCCGCCCAAGGATCTCGAATGACCGGCGGCCGGGCGAGGCGCGCGATGCCGTGCCCGGCCTCCGGTACGGATGGCGTCACCCGACGCGCCAGCCGCCGTTCACCGCGATCGTCGCGCCGGTGACGAACGACGCGCGCGGTCCGGCGAGCCACGCGACCGCGTCCGCGATGTCGTCCGGATGCCCGGCGCGGCCGGCCGGCGTCTGCTCGCGAATCGTCGCCGCGATGGCCGGCGCGACGCCGCCGTCGCCGAAGAAGCATGTGTCGGCGATATAGCCTGGCGCGACCGTATTGACCGTCGCGCCGCGCGGCCCGAGTTCGCGCGCCAACGCAACGGTGAACCCTTCGACGCCGGCCTTCGCCGCCGCGTACGCCAGGCCGCCCGGCAGCAGGCTGCCGGCGCGCGCCGCGATCGAGCCGAGGTTGACGATCCGCGCGTCGCGCCCGGCCAGGTGCGGCAGCACGGCCAGGGTCGTCACGAACAGGCTTTTCAGGTTCGCGTCGAGCACGGCATCCCACACGATCTCGGCCTCGCCCGCCTCGGTGTCCGCGCTAACGCGGCCGGTCAGCCCCGCGTTGTTGACCAGCACGTCCACGCAAGGCCACTGCGCGACGATCGCGTCGACCGCCGCCTCGGCCTCGCGCCGCACGCTCAAATCAGCGGCCTGCCCGATCGCCGCGCCGCCGAGACGCGCGACGGCCGCGTCCAGCCGCGCCGTGTCGCGCCCGACGATCGCGACGCGATACCCGTCCTCCACCAGCCGCCGTGCGATCGCGAAGCCGATCCCGCTCGACCCGCCCGTGACGATCGCCGTCCGTTGCCGTTCACTGCCCGTCATGTCCTGCCCTCCCGAATGTTGACGATTGCCGACAGTGCAAGTCTGGGCGTGGCGAGGTGATAGGTAAAATACGAATTCGATGATCCACTGATACACGAGAGGTATCGCATGGTCGATCTGCGCCAGTTCAGGCAATTCATCGCGGTTGCCGAGACGCTCAGCTTCCGGCGTGCGGCCGAGCGGCTGCACATGGCGCAGCCGCCGCTCAGCGCGGCGATCCGCAAACTCGAGGACGAGCTGGGCGTCACGCTGCTCGAGCGCGACAACCGCGGCTCGACGCTCACGCCGGCCGGCGAGGCCTTCCTGCTCGAAGCGCGGCGCGCGCTCGAACAGGCCGAGCGCGCGGTGGCCGTGGCCCGCCGCGCGGGCGCGGGCCTCGGCGGCACGCTGCGGCTGCGCTTCGTCGACAGCACCGTCAACGCGCTATTGCCGCTGATCCTGCGGGCGTTCCAGGAACGCCATCCAGGCGTCGATTTCCTGCTCGAGGAAGGCACGACCGCCGAGCAGGTGCTCGCGCTGCGCCACGACCGCACCGACATCGGCCTCGTCGTGCTGCCGGTGGCCGACGCGGGCGACGTGCGCGTCGAACCGCTGCTGCGCGACCGGATGGTCGCGGCGCTGCCCGACGGTCACCGGCTCGCACGCCGCCGGCACATCGCGCTCGCCGACCTGGCGGACGACCCGTGGGTCATGTTCGCCGCACACCACGGTCCCGGCATGCATGCGCTGATCGTGACCGCATGCGCGCAGGCCGGCTTCGCGCCGCGCGTCGTCCAGCAGCCGCGCCAGATGCAGACGACGGCCGGGCTCGTCGCGGGCGGGATCGGCGTCGCACTGATGCCGCGCCTGTTCGTGCCGATGCAACCGAAAGGCATTACGTTCTGCGAACTGAAGGGTGCGGGCAGCCCGCTCGCGTACGAGCTGGCGATCGCGTACCGGACGCCATCGCCGCTCGTCGATGCGCTGCGCGAGACCGCGCGAAACGCGGTGCGCGAACTGGGGCTGGTTGCCGCGACGTGAGTGTGCGCGTGGCGCGCGGCGCTCAGTCGCCGACGAGGTTGAACGCGGCGTCGGTCACGGCACGCCGGAACGCGTCCGGCTGCGTGGGCAGCGACGTGAACTCCAGCATGATGTGGCTGTACGACACCGTGTTGCCGATCGCGCTCGCGATCATGAAGAACAGCACGTTCGGATCGACCGCGCGAATCGCGCCGGCCTGCACGGCGTCCGCCAGCAGCGGGAACATCACGTCGTAATACGGACGGACGAGCCGCTCCTGCAGCCGGTCGAGCCGCCCGCCCACTTCGGTCGCCGCCGTCGAGAAGAACATGCCCATGTCGGGTTCGTCGAACTCATGGTCGACGCACAGCTCGAGTGCGCGTCGCACGCGTTCGCGATGCGACAGCGGCGACGTGCGCAACGCACGCAGCGCATCGAACATCGGCTCGGCGATCTCGACGATCTGCTCGACGACGGCCAGCCACAACGTTTCCTTCGTACCGAAATGATGGGCGATCAGCGCCGCGTCGATGCCCAGCTCGCGCGCGACCTCGCGCACGCTCGTCGCGTCGTAGCCCCGCTTCGCGAACGTACGGCGCGCGGCCCGCAATATCACGTCCGGTCCGACGGACGCCCCGGCCAGCGGCCGCCCTCGCATACGCCGCTTGCCCGGCGCGCGCTCAGTGACTTCAGCCACGTTTCCCTGCTCTCCTTGAATGATTCGAATGCGCCTGTTCCGGCCCCGCTTCAACACCGCCGAAACCGCGTGATTTGCCTCGCTCCGTTGACACGCGAAGCCGGGAAGCGCTAGGATCATACCTTATTCATCACGTGATGATTTATCCATGGCAACCCCTACACGTATCGTCATCGTCGGCGGCGGGATCGCCGGACTGCAGCTCGCCACGCGTCTGGGCGAGCGTCTCGGCCGGTCCGGGCGTGCACAGGTCACCGTCGTCGACCGCAGCCCGACCCACATCTGGAAACCGATGCTGCACACGATCGCGGCCGGTACGCGCGACGTGCAGCAGCAGCAGGTGATCTTCCTCGCCCATGCCCGCGATCACGGTTACACGTACCAGCCCGGCGAACTGAAGGGGCTCGATCGCGCGCGGCGCCGCGTGCAGCTCGGCGAGATCCGCTCGCAGGACGGCGAACTCGTGCTCGACGCCCGCGAACTCGAATACGACGTGCTGATCCTCGCGCTCGGCAGCCAGGCCAACGATTTCGGCACGCCGGGCGTACGCGAGCACTGCTATTTCATCGACAGCCAGCCACAGGCCGAGGCCTTCAACGAAGCGTTGCGGATGCGCGTATTTCGCAGCATCGCGCGCGACGAGCCGTTCCGCGTCGCGATCGTCGGTGCCGGCGCGACCGGCGTCGAGCTTGCCGCGGAGCTGAGCCGCCTGCTGGAAGTGGCACAAGCCTATGGCGACGAAACGGTACGCGACCGGCTGCAACTCACGCTGCTTGAAAGCGGTCCGCGCATCCTCGCCGCATTTCCGCCGAAGATTTCCGCCTCGGCACAGCAACGGCTCGAACAGATCGGCTTTCACGTGCTGACGTCGACCCGCGTCACGTCGGCCGACGCGAACGGCTTTCACTACGGCGACGGTTCGTTTGCGGAAGCCGACCTGATGGTGTGGGCCGCCGGCGTGAAGGCGCCCGATTTCATGCAGGCGCTCGGCGGCCTCGACACGAATCGCGCGAACCAGATCGTCGTCGGGCCGACGCTGCAGGCGACGGGCGACGAACACGTGTTCGCGATCGGCGATTGCGCGAGCCTGTTGCCCGACGGCCAGGAACGGCCGCTGCCGCCCACCGCGCAGGTCGCGACGCAGCAGGCCGAGCATCTCGCGAAGCACCTGCCCGCGTGGCTCGACGGCAAGCCGATGCCGCCGTTCGCATTCCACGATTTCGGCGCGCTCGTGTCGATCAGCGACTACGACGCGTTCGGCACGCTCGGGCAGTTCGGGTTCTTTCGTGGCGGCTTCATCCAGGGGCGATTCGCGCAGTTCAGCCACCTGATGCTCTACCGGCGGCACCAGCAGGCGCTGCACGGCTTCTCCAAGGCGAGCCTGCTGTGGATCGCCGAACGGATCAACGGCTGCGCGCGGCCGCGCATCCGCCTGTCGTGATGCCGCGCGTTGCGGTGCCGCGTAACGTTTCGAGGAAAACTGACATGAACAACCGTATCGCCCCCTGGCTCATGACCGTCGCCGCGATCGGCAGCTTCGACATGCCGTCCGTCTCGTGGGGCACGCCGCGGCGGCGTAGCATCACGCGCGACCGGCTGCCGTCGTGGGACGCGACGAGCAAGCCGGCCATCAGCGTACTCGAGCGGCCCACCGCCGACACCGTGATGATTTCATGGCGCGACGCATGCACCGGGCACTACGGTTATCAGAAGTGGCGGCTGTTCACCACGCGCAAGCGCGGCGTGTGCGCGCTGTCGGGACAGCCGATCGAGATCGGCGACAGCGTCTATGCGCCGCAATTGCTCGGCTCGACGCCGGGCAACGCCGCCGCGATGGTGCTGGCCGCGTGCATCGACGCGGCCCGCCCCGCCGAGGCGGCCTGAAGGCGCGGGATACCGCTTCAGGCAGCGGTGACGCGATCCGCCTCGCGGGCCGCCTCGTTCATCCGTGCTTCGGCTTCCTCATCCAGCCGCGCCGCATTCGCTTCGGCTTCCGCTTCGGGCATCAGCTCGCCTTCCCATTTCGCGACCACCGCGCTGGCGATCGAGTTGCCCACTGCATTCGTGGCCGAACGGCCCATGTCGAGGAACGTATCGACGCCGAGAATCAGCAGCAGCCCGGCTTCCGGGATGTTGAACTGGTGCAGCGTCGCGGCGATCACGACGAGCGACGCGCGCGGCACGCCGGCCATGCCTTTCGAGGTCAGCATCAGGATCAGCAGCATCGTGACCTGCGTGCCGAGCGACAGGTGAATGCCGTACGCCTGCGCGATGAACAGCGACGCGAACGTGCAGTACATCATCGAGCCGTCGAGGTTGAACGAATACCCCATCGGCATCACGAAGCTCGAGATCTTGCGGCGCACGCCGAAACGGTCGAGCGCATCGAGGATCTTCGGATACGCGGCTTCCGAGCTCGCGGTCGCGAACGACAGCATGAACGCTTCCTTGATCAGCACCAGCAGCTTGAACACGCGGCGGCCGAGGAACAGCAGCCCGGCGATGACGAGCGTGCCCCACAGCAGGAACAGGCTCAGGTAGAAGTCGCCCATGAACACCGCGAACTTCAGCAGGATCGACAGGCCGTTGATCGCGACCGTCGACGCCATCGCCGCCAGCACCGCGAGCGGCGCGAGCTTCATCACATAGCCGGTAATCCTGAGCATCACGTGCGCGAGCTGGTCGATCGCCGCGACGAGGATCTTGCCGCGCTCGCCGAGCGATGCAAGCGCCACGCCGAAGAACATCGAGAACACGACGATCTGCAGGATCTCGTTGTTCGCCATCGCCTCGGCGATCGACTTCGGCACCATGTGGCCGACGAAATCCTTCAGCGTGAACTTGGACGTCGCCAGATGCGCGGACGCGCCGATATCCGGCAGCGGCAACCCGAGGTTCTCGCCGGGCCGCAGCAGGTTCGCCATCAACAGGCCGAGCAGCAGCGAGATCAGCGACGCGGTGACGAACCAGCCGAGCGCCTTCACGAACACGCGCCCCACCGACGACGCGTCGCCCATGTGCGCGATGCCGACGACGAGCGTCGAGAACACCAGCGGGCCGATCACCATCTTGATCAGCCGCAGGAACACGTCGGACACCAGCGAGATGTACCCGGCGATCTCCGCCGCGGACTGCTTGTCCGGCAGTTGCGTATAGATCATGTAGCCGATCAGGATGCCGGCCGCCATCGCGAGCAGGATCCAGCCTGCCGCGGACATTCGTTTGTTCATGATGGAATTCGATGCGCGGGAAGAAGTTGAAGGATGAAAGGCGCGCGTCCCGTGCCGTGCCAGGGCGCGTGCGTGGCGAGCCGGTCAGGCTCGCGGATGTCCGCGAACCGACGGACTGCCGCCGCAACGACGCTCGCGCAAGGGCGAACGTCGTCGGCGGCGGCTCATCTCGATGCGGACGGGATCGGGTCAGTAGCCGATTGCCGATCCGGCCGGACGACGCGGGTCGTTGTAGCCGTAGATGAAGCCGACACGCACGTTGCCGGACACGGACGAATCGTTCCCGGAACTCTGGCGGCTCGCGGCTTCGGTGCCCGGCAGGCCGACCATGATCAGCTCGGCGGCGCCCCACGGCGTCTGCTCGACCATCTTGTAGCCCATGTTGCGCAGGATCGCGAGCGTGTCGGGCGACAGGCCGTAGGTCTCGTAATAGACCTCGTCAGGCAGCCACTGGTGATGGATCCGCGGCGCGGTGACGGCATCCTGCGGCGTCATCCCGTAGTCGATCACGTTCAGCACCGTCTGCAGCGTGATCGTGATGATGCGCGACCCGCCCGGCGAACCGACGACCATGAACACCTTGCCGTCCTTCTTCACGATGGTCGGTGCCATCGACGACAGCGGACGCTTGCCCGGCGCGATCGAGTTGCGCGTGCCCTGCACGAGACCGAACAGGTTCTGCGCGCCGACCTTCACGGTGAAATCGTCCATCTCGTCGTTCAGGAAGAAGCCCGTGCCCGGCGCGATGACCACGGCGCCGAAGCGGCCGTTGACCGTGTAGGTCGTCGACACCGCGTTGCCGTCCTTGTCGACGATCGAATAGTGGGTCGTCTCCGGCTTCTCGTGCACGCCGACACCCGGCTGCACGTCCACCGACGGCGTCGCCGTATCGGCATGGATGCTCTTGCGGATCTGCGCCGCGTATTCCTTGCTCGTCAGCTTCGCGACCGGGTTGTCGACGAAGTTCGGATCGCCGAGCAGCGTGTTGCGATCCTCGTATGCGTGCCGCATCGCTTCGGTCATGTAGTGAACCGCCGCGGCCGAGTGGTAGCCGAGCTTGCGCAGGTCGTACCCTTCGAGGATGTTCAGCGTCTCGCACATCGTCACGCCGCCCGAGCTCGGCGGCGGCGCCGACACGAACTCGTAGCCGCGATACGTGCACGTCAGCGGCGCCATGTCCTGCGCGCGGTAGGACGCGAAATCGGCGGCCGTGATCACGCCGCCCGCGCGCCTGGCCGCGGCCTCGACGATCTTCGGGATCTCGCCGTGATAGAACGCGTCGGGCCCCTGCTCCGCGATGCGCTCGAGCGTGCGTGCGAGGTCCTTCTGCACGAGGCGGTCGCCCGGCTGCAGCGGCGTGCCGTCCGGGCGGAGGAAGATGCGCGCCGCTTCCGGGTCCTTCCTGAAGCGCGCGACCGTCGTGTCGAGGATGTCCGTATCGCCGCGCGTCAGCACGAAGCCGTCGCGCGCGAGCCGGATCGCCGGCTCCATCACCTGCCTGCGCGTCAGCTTGCCGTACTTGCGCTGCGCGAGATCGAGGCCCGCGACCGTGCCCGGCACGCCGACCGCGCGATAGCCGTACAGGCTGTCGTCGGGGATGACGTTGCCGTTCGCGTCGAGGTACATGTTCGCGGAAGCCGCGGCCGGTGCGGTCTCGCGGAAATTGATGAAGCGGTCGCGGCCGTCGGCCAGGTGGAGGGTCATGAAACCGCCGCCGCCGATATTGCCGCAGCACGAATTGGTCACGGCCTGCGCATAGCCGACCGCCACTGCCGCATCCACCGCGTTGCCGCCTTCCTTCAGGATGTCGACGCCGATCTGCGACGCGAAGTGCTGCGAGGACACGACCATGCCGTTCTTCGCTTCGACCGCCGGGTCCGACGCGGCGAACGCGCACACGCTCATTGCCGACAACAGGGTGAGTACTACGAGCCGCCTCATGACGGAATCCTCCAGACAAATAAACCGTGCCATGCCGGAATGCGACGCCGCATCGTCACACATCGAAGCATCGATTCGCGATGTAATGAACCGTACATTCCAGCGAGGCCGCGATCATAGCACTCGGTTTTTTACACCAAAACCTAGGGTTATCACTGAACCACGAACGAATATCGACCGGATGTTTTCTTTATCAATGTATGTTTCATTACATTCATTGACGAGCCGGCCGACCGTGCGATGCGTCCCTCTAAATCCGGGTTACGGGCGGCCCGCCGCACGTCAATCGGCTAACATGCGTGGGTTCGCCGGCAGACGCACGTCTGCCGTTTGTCATTTGGATTGAGAGAGTCGGAGTGCCCGATGGGGACGAGCATCAGGGCGTTGCTGTTATCCCAGATGGATAGCTTCACGCCGTCGGAACAGAAGGTTGCGCAGGCGTTGCTGGATCGCTATCCCAGTCTCGGGCTGGGGCCCATCGCGCAATTCGCGAAGCAGGCCGACGTGAGCGACCCGACCGTGTTTCGCTTCGTCGTCAGGATCGGGTTTCCCAACTATTCGTCGTTCCAGCAGGCGCTGTATGGCGAAATCGACACCGCGATGAATTCGCCGCTCGCGCGGATGGATGCGTTTCACTCGGCTTCGGGGCTGCGCGACAGTCATGCGGCGATTTTCCAGCGGTTGTCGCAATCGCTGGCCACCACGATCGAAGGGCTCGATGCGGCGGCGTTCGATGCCGCCGTGGCGCTGCTGGCCGATCAGGACGTTCGCGTTTTCTGCGGCGGCGGGCGTTACACCGCGCCGCTCGCTTCGCTGTTTTCGTTCACGCTCGCGTATGCGCGGCCACGCGTCCAGTATGTCGAGCCGAATGTGAACCTCGCCTCGGTCGCCCTGGCGGACATGGGGCCCGGCGACGTGCTCGTCATTTTCGATTTCCGCCGCTACCAGCGCGACAGCATCCGGTTCGCGCAAGCCGCACACCAGCTCGGCACGCGCGTGCTGCTGGTCACCGACGAATGGCATTCGCCGATCGGGGAATTCGCGGAGATCGTGCTGCGGATCCAGGGGCAGCCGTTCGCGATGCTGCAGACCAACGTGCCGGCGCTCGCGCTCGCCGAAGCGCTCGTGATCGGCGTGACGAACCGGTTGCCTGAGCTGGCAAGGCAGCGGATGGAAAGGATCGAATCGCTCAATACCGGCGGAATCGAGCAGCACGCCAACAGCCGCGATCTGCCCGAATGACGATCGCTCGCCATTCGGGCACGGACTTCAGCTCTCGACATCCTCGAGACTGAACACTTCCGTCTTGTCGTTGTACGAAAAGACTTCGCCGTAACGCCCCCAGTCGATCACCGCGTCGAGCGTTTCCTCGGCGGCTTCATCGGACAGGAAATCCTCCAGCTCCTGCTCGAAGCGCACGCGCGGCGCGCGATGGCCCGGCCGTTCGTTCAGCACCTTCCTGATCCGCGCGGCCAGCGGCACGTGCTTCAGCAGGTGATCGGCGAACATCAGCTTGCGCTCCTGCGTGCCGAACTCCGCGAACACACGCGCCGGCGGCGTCAGGAACACGTCCCCTTCCCGCACGTCCGCGAAGCCGAGGTATTGCAGCACTTCGGCGATTGGAAACAGTTCGTCGACCTCGAGGTGCAGCGTGCGCGCGATTTCCGGCATGTCCGCGCGGCCGTGGTACGGCGCCATCGCGAGCGTCTCGATCAGGCCGGCCATCAGGTTGGTCGACACCTGCGGCAGCCAGCTGCCGAGCTCCAGCCCCTTCTTCGTCGCCTCGCCGGTCTGGCGGGCCGTCATCTTCGCGTAGATGTCGTCGACGAGCTTGCGGAAATCCGGGTCGAGCCGGTTGCGCGGATGCTTGAACGGCACCTTGATCTCGGCGATCACGCGGCCCGGGTTCGACGACAGCACGAGGATCCGGTCGCACATGAACACCGCTTCCTCGATGTTGTGCGTGACGATCAGCACCGACTTGATCGGCATGCGGCCTTGCGTCCACAGGTCGAGCAGGTCGGTACGCAGCGTCTCGGCGGTCAGCACGTCGAGCGCGGAGAACGGTTCGTCCATCAGCAGGATCGTCGGATCGACGACGAGCGCGCGCGCAAAGCCCACGCGCTGGCGCATGCCGCCCGACAACTCGCGCGGGTACGCGTTCTCGAAACCGTCGAGACCGATCAGGTCGATCGCGGCGAGCGCACGCTCGCGTCGCTCGCGCGCGCCGACGCCGAGCGCTTCCAGCCCGGCTTCCACGTTCTGCAGCACGGTGAGCCACGGGAACAGCGCGAAGGTCTGGAACACCATCGCGACGCCTTCGGCCGGGCCGCGCAGCGGCTTGCCGAGGTAGGTCACGTCGCCGCCGGTCGGCTCGATCAGCCCGGCGATGATGCGCAGCAGCGTCGACTTGCCCGAGCCGGAACGGCCGAGCAGGCCGACGATCTCGCCTTCGCGCAGCGACAGGTTCGCATCGTCGAGCACGAGCAGCTCGCCCTGCGTCTTGTTGAAGCCGCGACAGACGTGGTCGACGCGCAGGATTTCTTCGCCGAGGCGCGGCGGCTGCAGCGGCTGGGACGTCTTGACGGGGGCGTTGATAACGGTCGAATTTTGCATCGCGCTTACTCTCAATCGAGACGGAGCCGGGATTCCGCATAGGCGTACATCGGACGCCACAGCAGACGGTTGAACAAGGTGACGAACAGGGACATCACGGCGATGCCCAGGATGATCTTCGGAAAATCGCCGGCGGCGGTGGTCTGCGCGATGTACGAGCCCAGGCCGTGCGCGACGACCTTCGTGTCGCCCCACTGCACGAACTCGGACACGATGCTCGCGTTCCACGCACCGCCCGACGCGGTGATCGCACCCGTCACGTAGTACGGGAAGATCCCGGGCAGGATCGCCTGCCGCCACCACTGCCAGCCGCGGATGCGGAAATTCTTCGTCGCTTCCTTGTAGTCGTTCGGGTAGGACATCGCGCCGGCGATCACGTTAAACAGGATGTACCACTGCGTGCCGAGCACGATCAGCGGCGACAGCCAGATGTCGGCATTCAGGTGGAAGTGGACGATCACAATGACGAACACCGGGAACAGCAGGTTGGCCGGGAACGCGGCGAGGAACTGCGCGAGCGGCTGGATCTTCTCGGCCAGCTTCGGGCGCAGCCCGATCAGCACGCCGAGCGGCACCCAGACCAGCGACGCGATCGCGATCAGCACCAGCACGCGCAACAGCGTGACGAGCCCGAGCCCGAGCACGTGGCCGACCTCGCCCATCGTCACGCCGGTCGCGACGAACGTGACGACGCGCCACACGACGTACACCGTCAGCAGGATCACGAACGCGCCCCACACGATGTCGCCGATGCTCGACGAGCGGCGCGCCGATGCGCCGCGCGCACGCGTACCCTGCCGCGACGGCGCGCGCAGCGGAATCCGCGCGGCCTGCGACAGCAGCCAGCCGGCCGGCACGAGCAGCTGATGGATCAGGTGCGTGCGGCGCATCATGTCGAGCAGCCAGGATTGCGGCGCATCGCCCGACGCGGTGTTCTCCATCCGGAACTTGTCGGCCCAGGCGACGAGCGGGCGGAACAGGAACTGGTCATAAGCGAGGATCACGACCGACATCGCGACGATCACCCAGCCGACCGCACCGAGGTTCTTGTCCGAGATCGCCTGAGCGAGATACGCGCCGATGCCCGGCAGCGTGATCGTCTGGTTGCCGACGGTGATCGCCTCGGACGCGACGACGAAGAACCAGCCGCCCGACATCGACATCATCATGTTCCAGATCAGGCCCGGCATCGAGAACGGCACCTCGAGCTTCCAGAAGCGTTGCCACGGCGTCAGGTGAAAGCCGCGCGACACTTCGCTCAGGTCGCGCGGCACCGTACGCAGCGACTGATAGAAGCTGAACGTCATGTTCCACGCCTGGCTCGTGAAGATCGCGAAGATCGCGGCCAGCTCGGCACCGAGCACGCGGCCCGGAAACAGTGCGAGGAAGAACGTGACGGTGAACGAGATGTAGCCGAGCACCGGCACCGACTGCAGGATGTCGAGGATCGGGATCAGCACCATGCCGGCGCGGCGGCTCTTCGCGGCGAGCGTGCCGTAGACGAGCGTGAACGCGAGCGACGCGACCATCGCGGCGAGCATCCGCAGCGTGGTGCGCAACGCGTATTCGGGCAGGTTCCACGGATCGAGCGAGATCTTCTGCGTCTGCAGGGTGCCGATCGGCGCCATCGTCTGATGGAAGCCGACGATCGCCATCGCGAGCAGGCAGATGATCAGCGGAAACGCGATGGCATCCCAGCGGTTGGGGAGCACGCGCCACGCCGAAGCGTTCGCGGTGCGATTCGGATCGAAGAACCTGATATCCATCGGTAGCGTCTTGTGTTGAATTGAAAATCGACGGGACCGGCCACGCGCCGCGCAGCCGGAAGGCGCCCCCCCGGCGCGAATCAGAACAGCCCGTGCAGCGCCCGGTACGGCACGGCCGACAGCGCGATCGACGCGGGCAGCGTCAGCACCCGCGCGAGCATCAGGTTACGCACCGCATCCCGGCGCAGGCCCGGGCCGCTCGACACGAGCACGCCGAACGGGTTCCGGAGGCCCGACCGCACGACGGCGAGGTGTGGAGCGAGCGAGTGCGTATGGATGACGGTCGCGACCGCGTTCGCGGTGTCGTGGAAACCGTTGACGCTCTCGAAGCCGAGTGCGGCCAGCAGCGCGACAACCAGCAGCAGGAACGGGAGGATCGAGCTTTCCTTGACGGGGCCGAGATCGGCGCCCGGATGGATGCCGACGTAGACGATGCCGCAGGCAACGATCAGAAAAATCAGCGCGAGGCTGACGGCACGCGTGCGGTTGCCGACCGCACCGCTGGTTTCCGTTGCCGCGAGATTCGGCATGAAGGGGCTCCGGAGAGGTGACTCGGAGTGGCAGGCTATCGATCGGCCGTGACGCAAATGTGACGTGTCACTTACAGGACATTGACAGGTCATCTTTCCGGGACAGCGCATCGCCGCGCAAGCCGCGAACACGGGTGATCGACCGCGCAACGCGCGGGAATAAATCCGCCGCTTCGCCGGTATGGCACGCGAAGGCGCCGGTTTATTCCAGGACGATCCGGCCGTCCGGTTTCGTCACACGATTGCGAGGCTCCCATGTCTTCATCGACCCCCACCCGCCCGTCGCGCCGCAAGGCCCTGCAATGCATGGCCTTCGGCGGCCTCGGCACGCTGTTTACGCTGTCGGGCGGCATCCTGACGCCGTTCGACCTGGCGCTCGCGCAAACCGGCGACGCGCTCCCGGCCAACGCGGGCAAGCCGCTGTTCGTGCAGGTCAGCGACACGCACATCGGCTTCAACAAGGACGCGAATCCCGATGTATCGGCCACGCTCAAGCAGACGATCGAACTCGTCAACGGCATGCCCGCGATGCCCGCGCTGGCCATCCACACGGGCGACATCACGCACCTGTCCAAGGCCGAGGAGTTCGACCACGCGTCGCAGCTGCTGTCCGCGCTGCGCGTGCCGGAACTGCATACGGTGCCCGGCGAGCACGACGTCACCGACGGTTCGGGCGCCGAATATTTCAGCCGGTTCGGCAAGGCGTCGGACAACCGCGGCTATTACAGCTTCGATCACGCGGGCGTGCACTTCATCGGCCTCGTCAACGTGATGCACTTCAAGCCGAACGGGCTCGGCAGCTTCGGCGACGACCAGCTCGCTTGGCTCGCGCAGGATCTCAAGGGCCGCTCGTCGAGCACGCCGATCGTCGTGTTCTCGCACATGCCGATGTGGACCATCTACGAGCCGTGGGGCTGGGGCACCGGCGACGCGCCGCAGACGATGGCGCTGCTGCGCCGCTTCGGCTCGGTCACCGTGCTGAACGGCCACATCCACCAGATCGTGTCGAAGGTCGAGGGCAACGTGACGTTCCACACCGCGCGCTCCACCGCGTTCCCGCAGCCGACGGCCGGCAACGGCCCGGGCCCCGTGCCGCTCACCGTGCCGCGCGACCGGCTGCCGTCGATGCTCGGCGTGACGACCGTCGAATTCGCGGGCCATCCGGTTGCGTCGTCGCTGCACGATGCGACGCTGGCCTGACGCACCGAACCGCAAGGAGACCGACATGACCCGCTTCAAGCACGCCAGCCTCGTCGCGGCGCTGATCCTGTGCGCCACCGCCCCGCTCGCCGCGTTCGCTCAGGGCCCGGGCGGCCCGCTCGTGACGATCCGCAATTTCATGTTTTCGCCGATGTCGACCACGATCAAGGCCGGCACGACGGTCACGTGGAAGAACCTCGACGGGGAGCCGCATACCGTCGTCAACGACGCCGGCATCTTTCACTCGTCGGCGCTCGACCAGGGCGACACGTACTCGTTCCGCTTCGACAAGCCGGGCGTCTACAAGGTGTTCTGCGGGATTCACCCGTACATGAAGGAGACCATCACGGTGGAATGACGCGGCGCACCACGACACGCGCGGACGAATGGCGGGCAGCGGCGCCTACAATGCCCGCATCCCATTCGCCCGCGTGGCCGACGGAGCCGCCCATGCCCAGGATCGACCTCAACGCCGTGCCCGAACGCCGCGGCAGCGGCTATCCGCGGCCGTTCGACGCGCCGTGCGCGCAGCGCATCCGCCAGCGCGTCGGCGACGCCGGCGGGTTGCGCGATTTCGGCGTCAACCTGATGCGCGTGCCGCCGGGCGGCTGGTCGGCGCAGCGCCACTGGCATTCCGACGAAGACGAATTCGTCTACGTGCTCGAAGGCGAACTCGTGATGATCGAGGACGACGGCGAAACCGTGCTGCGCGCGGGCGACTGCGCGGCGTTTCCGAAGAACTCGGGCAACGGTCATCACCTGGTCAACCGGTCGGACGCGGTTGCCGTCTATCTCGAAGTCGGCTCGCGCTCGCCGGACGACGTGATCACCTGCGCCGACATCGACATGATGAGCCCGAGCCGCGACGGCCGGTTCCTGCACAAGGACGGCACGCCTTACCCGGACGCGTGACGCGGGTCGCGGGTCGCGCGCGGATGCACCGCGAGGCGCGCCGCGCGCGCCGGACGCCGGCTTCGCGATGCCGACGCCCCGAAGGCGCCGGAAGCGACCGGCGAAGCAGGCGCGAATCGCCGTTGCGCGGCGCGCGATCTCCGCCGGCCATCGCCTACACTGAATCGAGCCATTCGGTTCCGACCCACTCACGTTGCGCGACGCGCGACCTTCACACGCAGCAAGGCGAGCCATGACCGCGAGCGAACCGGCACGCATGAACCTCCCCGGACAAATCGTGCTCGTGCTCCAGGGCGGCGGCGCACTGGGCGCATTCCAGCTCGGCGTCTTTCAGGCGATGGACGAAGCCGGGATCCGGCCCGACTGGGTGGTCGGCACGTCGATCGGGGCGATCAACGCGGCGCTGATCGCCGGGAATCCGCCGGAGCAGCGTTACGACAAACTGTCGGCGTTCTGGCGGCGCGTGACCGAACGAACCCGTTTCGACGTCCCGCCGCTGGTGCCCGGCTGGGACCGGATGCTGGCCGAGATGATGATCATCGGCGGCGGCATCGCGGGATTCTTCCAGCCCAATCCGGCCTCGTGGCTCGGGCCGATGGTGCGCCTCGGCGTCGATCGTGCGTCGTATTACCGGATCGCACCGCTGCGCGACACACTCGCGTCGCTGATCGACCCCGACCTGCTGAACGCGGGCCACCCGCGCCTGACCGTCAGCGCGGTCAATGCGTGCACCGGCACGATGCGCTATTTCGATTCGCGCGATACGCGGCTCGGGATCGAGCACATCATGAGCTCGGGCGCGCTGCCGCCCGCGTTTCCGGCGATACGGATCGACGGCGAGCCTTACTGGGACGGCGGCGTGTATTCGAATACGCCGGTCGAGGTCGTGCTCGACGACAATCCGCGCCGCAGCTCGATCATCTTCTCGGTGCAGATGTGGAATCCGGCGGGCCCGGAGCCCGAGAGCATCTGGCAGGTGTCGGAGCGACAGAAGGACATCCAGTACGCGAGCCGCACCGACAGCCACATCGCGCGCCAGCAGCAGATTCACCGGCTGCGCCACGTGATCCGCGAGCTGGCCCGCCACGTGCCGGAAGCCGAACGCGCGTCGCCGGCCGTGCGCCGGCTCGCCGCGTGGGGATGCGAGACGACGATGCACCTGGTCAAGCTCGCGGCGCCGCGCCTCGCCAGCGACAATCAGCTGAAGGACATCGATTTCACGCCGGCCGGCATCGCGGCCCGCCGGCAGGCCGGTTACGACGCCGCGCGGCGGGCGATCGCCGCACGTCCGTGGGAGCTGCCGACGGACCCGACGGAAGGGCTGACGGTATTCGACCCGGACGCGGCGCCGGGCGCCGGAACACCGGCATGACGCGCGGCGCCGCCATCGCGCGCCGGCAGCATGGCGAAATCACGCGCGATCGGCCTCCGATCGATCGTCGACGCGGCGGTTATCACACGAAGGCACGACGGCACGACGGCTTACGGCAATTCCGCCCGCACGGCCGGCGCGGTACCGGCGACGACTGGACACGATTGCGGCAGCGCCTGCCCGAACAGCACGGCGAGCCCGCAGGCGGACGTGAACATGCCGAGATTGTCGTGCCCGACGCCCGGCACCTCGACGACCTGCTGCGCGAGATCGTCCGGATGCCGCTTCTTCAGGTAGTCGAAATACGCGAGCCCGCGCGCGAGCCGGTACGGGCCTTGCGCCATCGCCGCGCACGAACGGTCGATGAAGTGCGTGTAAGGATTCGTGTCGGCCTGCCCGAGCAGGTATACGACATGACGCGCCGCGTAGCGCGTTTCGAGTGCGCGCACGTCCTGCGACGCGACATAGGGCGGCGCCGACTCCAGCCCGTATTTCCACTCGTTCGCGCGCGGGCAGGTACCGCCCGCGATCGCCTGGCCGTCCGGCCGTTCGTCGTCGAAATACAGGTAGCTCGACGGGTTCGCGACCACATAACGCACGGCGATGCCGGCCCGTACCAGCGCGTCGCCCTCGTGCCCGGCCACCGCATAGCGCTGCAGCAACTGCGCGCCGGCGGAATGGCCGATCACGACCACGCTCGACAACGCGGGATACAGGCTGCGGTCGGCGAAATGCGCGAGCAATGCGTCGAGCGCGGTGAACGAACTGATCGGCCCCGGCTGACGGGCCGCGTCGCCGCCCTTCCATCCTTCCTGCGTCCAGGCGAGCGTTTGCGCGGGCAACGAAAACGCGCGCGTATCGGCGCGCGTCAGGAACTGCGGTGCGACGACCATCGTGCCCTTGCCGGCCGCACCGGCCTTTTCAACGACCTCGCGCCCCGATGCGTAGTACGCGTCGGCATTGCGAAGCGTGCCGTGAATCACGACGAAGACCCGCGTGACATCGGGCGCGGCCTGGTCGAGCGGACGATCGGCGTAGACGGGCAGCACCGCATTGCCCTGCGGCGTATCGACGGCCACGCGCTGGCCGGCGACGGCCTTGACCGGCGCCTCGAGGCGTTCGCGCTGCGTGAGCGTGGCGGCTTCGGCCGGACGCGCGCCGCCCGGCATGCCGATGGCGGCACAGGCTGCCGCGAGCGAAACGGCGCATGACAGCGTTCGGGCGGCCGGCAGCATGCCCGAGAACCGGAGGTTGGCGAAGGCGACGGAAATGAGTGACATGGCGACGGATCGAGTGGCGGATATGACTTTAACGGCGAAGGTCGCGAAATCCGTCGCCAGTGGCCGGGTAGTCGAACACCGGCACGCGCTGCGAATCGGGCAGCCTGCCGATATCCGCGCAGAGCGCATGGTGTTGAGGATCGTAGCAGAGCGAATCGTCGACGACCCTCGGCGGTGAACGTGTGCTCGACACCGCGATTCCCGCCTCGGCAATAGGCGCAACGCTACCTGCAGCGCGTCGGCGCGGGCGCCGCTCGGGGGCGCGTCAGCCCGATGCCGCGGACGAGTCGCGCCGCATCCGCTGCACGATCGCGTCCAGTTCGCCGATATGGTTGGCGACCGCCTGCTTGCCCGCACGTGCCCATCCGTCGAACGACGTCATCCCGCTCACCGCGCCGACGAACGCCACGCCGGCGCGCTCGGCCGCCTGCGCGTCCACCGCGTGGTCGCCCACGTAGATCGCCGAACGAGCCGGCAAGCCAAGCCGCGCCAACGCCAGCACGAGCCCTTCGGGATCGGGCTTGTGACGCTGCACGTCTTCCCCGCCGATCAGCACGTCGACGAGCGATTGCAACTGGTTCAGCGCAAGGATCGCCTCGATCCGGTAGCGAAACTTCGACGAAACGATCGCGACCGCGAGACCCTGCTCGCGCAGACGCGCGAGCAGGGGCGGCACCTCGGGATAGATGCGCGTGCCGCGCACCATGATCTCGTCGGCCCGCACCACGAAGTGACGCGCGAACGCGTCGGCCCGCGCCGGCTCGGTTTCGCCCGTCAGCGAGCGGAACATCTCGTGCAGCGGCAGCCCGATCACGGCCGCGATCTGCGCCGGCGTCGCGCCGGCGGCATCCAGCTGATGCAACGCGTACTCCGTGCACGCGACGATCGCGGCGGACGAATCCGCCAGCGTCAGATCGAAATCGAAGATGACGGCCCGAACAGACATAAAAGGACTCCGCAAAAAATCGGTTCGTGCGCGATGGACGAACCGGCATGACGTTGCGATGCGCACGCGCGCGCGTCGATTGATCGGCGCTCCTGGCCGGATGGCTTGCGATCGGCCGCGTCGAACCCGTCCGGGTCGCGCCTCGCCGCGTAGCATCCCACAGGATGCACAACGTGGTGCGCCCGGGAAGATCCAGCGACGAGGCGCTGCTCGAGTTGCCGAAGCTCGCGGCTCCCCGCCCGCGATACGCGTGCTCGATACGCTCGCGCACGTCGATGCGACGCAGGGAAGGTACGAGATCATCGACGTGTCCGACTGAGGGTCGGATGGCGCGTTGCAGGGCGGCGGCTCCGCTCCGCGTCCTTCGCGGTCGTCTTGCTCTGTCCCCGCAATCGCCCTTCGCTATCAACCCTATTGCCGGCAATGCTTTCAAACATATCGTCAAGTTCCGATATAAGATTCGCCCATCGACGATACCTCGTTACCCGAGCGAAACGCCAAACCTGTCCATGCCGACCGAACTCGACATCGAAGCGATCCTGAAAGCGCTCTCGAACCCCGTGCGCCGGGAAATCCTCGCCTGGCTGAAAACGCCGGACGTGCATTTCCCGAACCAGACGCTGCCGTATGAACACGGCGTCTGCGCGGGCCAGATCGACGCGCGCTGCGGGCTGTCGCAATCGACCGTCTCCGCGCACCTCGCGACGCTGCAGCGCGCGGGGCTCGTGACGTCGACGCGGATCGGCCAGTGGGCGTTTTTCCAGCGCAACGAGGCCGTCATCGACGCATTTCACGACGCATTGCGCCGCGAACTCTAGCCAACGGCCGAACCGGCCATGCGGGCCGCCGCCGCACATGACGCGACGGAGTTCCCGCCCTTAGTGAAGAGGTTATCTGCCATGCCAACGTTGTTCGACCCCGTTACCCTCGGCGACCTGACCCTGCCGAACCGCATCGTGATGGCGCCGCTCACCCGCGCCCGTGCGGGTACGACGCGCGTGCCGAATGCGCTGATGGCGCGCTATTACCGCGAGCGCGCATCGGCCGGCCTGATCATTACCGAAGCGACGTCGGTCACGCCGCAGGGCGTCGGTTATGCCGACACGCCCGGCATCTGGTCCGACGAACAGGTCGAAGGCTGGAAGCAGGTGACGCAGGCCGTGCACGCGGCCGGCGGGCGCATCGTGCTGCAGCTCTGGCACGTCGGCCGGATCTCCGACCCGGTGTTCCTGAACGGCGACCTGCCGGTCGCACCGAGCCCAATCGCCGCGGGTGGCCACGTGAGCCTCGTGCGTCCGCAGCGTCCGTACGTGACGCCGCGCGCACTCGAACTCGACGAGATCCCGGGCATCGTCGCCGCGTACCGCAAGGGTGCCGAGAATGCGAAGGCCGCCGGCTTCGACGGCGTCGAGATCCACGGCGCGAACGGCTACCTGCTCGACCAGTTCCTGCAGGACAGCACCAACCACCGCACCGATGCGTACGGCGGCCCGATCGAGAACCGCGCGCGCCTGCTGCTCGAAGTGGTCGACGCCGCGATCGACGTGTGGGGCGCCGGCCGCGTCGGCGTGCACCTCGCACCGCGCGGTGACGCGCACACGATGGGCGATTCCGATCCGGCGGCAACGTTCGGCTATGTCGCGCGCGAACTCGGCCGCCGCAAGATCGCGTTCATCTTCACGCGCGAATCGTATTCGGGCGACCACCTGAGCCCGCGCCTGAAGGAAGCGTTCGGCGGCCCGCTGATCGCCAACGAGCAGTTCACGCTCGACACCGCGCAAGCCGCGCTCGCCAGCGGCAACGCCGACGCGATCGCATGGGGCAAGCTGTTCATCGCGAACCCGGACCTGCCGCGCCGCCTCGAACTCGGCGCACCGCTCAACCAGCCGGTGCCGGAGACGTTCTACGCGGAAGGCGAAACGGGTTATACCGATTACCCGGCGCTGAGCGACGCGGCCTGATTGCGCGACAGCGCACGCGCGATGAACGGAGAGGCCCCGCCCGTCCGTTCGTCGCGCACACCATCCCCAGGGCGGGCACGTCATGTGTCGGCCTCTCCCGTTCACCGCCTGCCTTCCACGTCGGACGCTTCCGCGAACAGCGCCAGACCGGCCAGACTCGCGACGCTGCATCCCAGCACATACCACGCAGGCGCGTAAAAGCTGCCGGTCGCGCGCCACATCGCGCCGACGATCAGTTGCGCGAACCCGCCGAAAATCGTCACGCCGAGCGCATAGATCATCCCGAGCGACATCGCCCGCACCTCGGGCCGAAACGCATCGAGGATCATCACGAAGCCGGCGGGACTCGACAGCGTCATCAAGCCGATCAGCACGATCACGACCGCAACCGCGGTGCCCGCCGACGGCCACATCTTCATCGCGTAAAACGCTGGCAGCACGAGCACGGCCGACGCGACGCACGTCACGCCCACCAGCCGCTTGCGACGACGCACGCGATCCGCGAGCCGCCCCGCGAACGGCGAACCGAGCAGCAGCACTGCACCTGCCGCGCAGCCCGACAGCAGCGACACCGATGCCGGCATGCCGACGGTCAGCGTCAGGAACGACGGCAGGAAAAACACGATCGTATAGGTGGTCGACGTGCCGCCGATCACGAGCAGCGTGCCGGCCACGACCTGCCGCCACGGAATGCGCGCACGCTCGCGCGGTGCGCCGGCCGCTGCGTGCGGCAGCGTATCGTCCAGATGGCGCCGCAGGTAAAAGCCGACCGGGCCGATCAGCAGACCGAGCACGAACGGGACGCGCCACCCCCACGCGTGCAGCGCGTCGGGCGGCAGTGCGCGCGACAGCGTCAGCGCGACGAACGCGCCGACGAGCGTCGCACCGCCCTGGCTCGCCATCTGCCAGCTCACCCGCTCGCCGCGCCGGCCGGTGTCACCCGACTCCATCAGCAGGGTCGTCGCGGCCCCCACTTCGCCACCCGCCGAAAAGCCCTGCAGCAGACGCCCGATGACGATCAGCAGCGGCGCGGCGATGCCGATCTGCGCATAGGTCGGCGCGAAGCCGATGATCCCGGTGCCAAGCGCCATCAATGCGACCGTCAGCACGAGCGCGGGCTTGCGGCCGGCACGGTCCGCATAGGCGCCGATCGCGACGCTGCCGAGCGGCCGTGCGACGAACCCGACACCGAACGTCGCGAGCGACAGCATCAGCGCGCCCACATCGCTCGACGCGGGAAAGAACAGCTTGCCGATCAATGCGGCGAAGAAACTGTAGACGGTGAAGTCGAAGAATTCGAGCCCGTTGCCGAGTGCGGCCGCAACGACCGTGCGGCGCGTTACGCGCGGCCCGGATTCGACCGGCGCAGCGGCCGTGCGATTCAGGGTATGCATCGAAAATTCCCGTTCAGAAGTTGTGATACATGCCGAGCGACAGTGTCACGGGTGTCGTCCCGGTGCGCGGTGTCGTTCCGCCCGGTTCGGTCGGCAGCGGATTGCCGTTCAGCAACACCGTCGAGATGCCATAGTTGCGGATGAACCCCGCACGCGCATAGAGGCCGGTGCGTTTCGACAGCAGGTAGTCGTAGCCCAGCATCGCACCGAGTGCCGAATCCCTGGCCGGCTGGCCGGCCGCGTCGCGCACACCCGACGTATCGCGATAGACAACCGACGCGCGAATCGCATTGACGCCGAACGGCACGATCGCGCCGAGCGTGTAGACGCGCGCAATGCCGTCGCCGGCCAGCTTCGGCGCGTACTGGTTGAACGATGCGGACAGCACGATCCGCCCGGTGTCATAGACGGCGCCGAGCCCGTACAGGTCGTTGCGCACGGTGCTCGCCCCGTTGACGCCCCACACCTGGTTGTAGCTCGCGGCCAGATAGGTCGTGCCGTTGTACCACTGCAGCAGCGCGCCTTGCGCGGACGCCACGGGTGCCCGCCCGGCCACGTTGCTCGGCGCAAACATCAGCATCAGCGACGTGGTGCCCGCGACGATCGGCGTACGGTACGTGATGGCGTTGTCGACGCGCGCCGGCAATTGCGTCGCCCCCGGCCCGAGGTCCGAGTTGTAGCCGACGCCGCGGCTCGTCTGCACGGCTGCCGCGCCCAGCCACGTATAGACCGAGTTCGTGCCCACCGTGCCGAACACGTCGATGAACAGCGGCAGCGCCGTGCCGATCTGCTTGCCGAGACGCAACCGGCCGTAGCTGTCCGACGACAGGCCGACCCACGATTGCCTGTTGTACGTCGATTGCGCATCCTGCTGCGCGCCGCTGTTCGCGAGAAAACCGCTTTCGAGGTTGAACTCGGCGCGCCAGCCGCCACCCAGGTTCTCGCGGCCGAAGAAGCCGAATTTGGAGGTCCACTCGCCGCCGCTCTGCGTCTGCCACAGCGAACGGCCGCCGACCGTCTGGTAGTTGATCCCCATGTCGAGCGAACCATACAGCGCGACGCCCTCCGTCATCCTGCCGTTGTACTCGGGCACCGCCGCCAGCAACACGTCCTGATAGGGCACGGCGCGCGCGTTGCCGGCGCCGAACGCGAGACAGGCCGCGCCTAGTGCAAATCGCTTTTTCATTCGTCATCCTCATCGTCAAGTCAACCCAGATCCGGCCAGCGCGTCTTCTTTGCGCCTTCGTCAGTCCATCTTCAGGAAGCGTTCGGCAATCCCGGCGAAATAGGCTGCCCCCCAGCTCAGCGCGGAGTCGTTGAAGTCGTAATGCGGGTTGTGCACCGAACATCCGCCCCGGGAATCGACGCCATTGCCGACCAGCACGTAGCAACACGGTGCGCATTCGGTCATCCACGAGAAATCCTCGCTGCCCATCACGCCATCGGGCAACAGCGTGAGCGCGCCTTCGCCGGCCAGCGCCGCGATCGTCTCCACCGCGAGATCCGACGCCGCACGGTCGTTGTCCACGACACGCGAGATCGACCGG
The DNA here is from genome assembly GCF_040545135.1 of Burkholderia sp. 572. NCBI lineage: Bacteria > Pseudomonadati > Pseudomonadota > Betaproteobacteria > Burkholderiales > Burkholderiaceae > Burkholderia > Burkholderia sp. 572. The sequence goes on from NZ_JBEPLH010000009.1 coordinate 56,679, forward strand.
TATTCGATCTGCGCGGTCATCCCGAACGCCTGCGCCTGCGCGTCGACGATGCGGTGGATCCGCGCCTCGATTTCGTCGCGCGTAGCCGCGTCGAGCGCGCGCACGGACAACTGCAACGTCGCCGTTTCCGGGATCACGTTCGGGGCAGTGCCCGCATGGAACGTGCCGACGGTCACGACGGCCGGCTTCAGCGGATCGACGTTGCGGGAGACGATCGATTGCAGCGCGGTCACGATTTGCGCGCCCGCGACGATCGGGTCGCTCGCGAGTTGCGGCATCGCACCATGCCCGCCTTTGCCCGTCACGGTGATCGTCACCGAATCGGACGACGCCATCATCGGCCCGTAGCGCAACGCGAAATGGCCGACCGGCACGCCCGGCGCGTTGTGCAGCGCATACACGCGTTCACACGGGAAACGTTCGAACAGGCCGTCGTCGATCATCCGCTTTGCGCCACCGAGCCCTTCCTCGGCCGGCTGGAAGATCACGTTGAGCGTGCCGTCGAAACGGCCCTGTTCGGCAAGATAGTGGGCGGCAGCGAGCAAGATCGCCGTGTGGCCGTCGTGACCGCATGCGTGCATCGTGCGTGCAACCGTGCTCGCATACGGCAGCCCCGTCGCCTCCTCGATCGGCAGCGCATCCATGTCGGCGCGCAGGCCGAGCGTGCGCACCGACGCGCCGCGCCGCAACTGGCCGACGACGCCGGTGCCTCCCACCCCCGTCGTCACGTCGTAGCCCCATGTGGCCAGTTGTTCGGCGACGAGCTGCGCGGTGCGGGTCTCGGCGAAACCGAGTTCGGGATGGGCGTGGATGTCGTGGCGGATCGCAACGAATCGGGACTCCGACTCGCGAATCGCCGCGAGTACGTGAGCAAGGTTCTGCGTCATGGATGGCTCCGTGGAATCGGCCGCCTCGCGACCGTCCCGGCCAAGCATAAAGACGCGTTTCGGGTCAAAAAACTCACGAATTTTGATGCGGATAACTTTTGGTAATATCTTCCGCATCATGAAAATCCATCAATTGCGCGCACTCGTCGCGGTCACGACGGCCGGCAGCATCAAGGCGGCGGCCAGGGCCCTGCACGTCACGCAGCCGGCCATCAGCAAGGCGATCCAGGAACTGGAAAACGAGTTCGGCGTGACGCTCCTCGAGCGCAAACCGTGGGGCGTGGTGCCGACGCCGGAAGGCGACGCACTGCTCGGGCGCGCCCAGGCCGTCGTGCGCGAGCTCGAACGGGCGAGCGAGGACATGGCGCACATGAAGGGGCTGCGTGACGGGCGGCTCGTGATCGGCTTCACGCCGATCGTCGCGGTGACGGGCTTTGCGGAAGCCTACGCCGCCTTCCGCCGCCACTGGCCGAACGTCGAATGCGAACTTCGGGAACTGACGTTCAACCTGCTCACGGAACAGTTGCGCAATCGCACGCTCGATCTCGCCTTCGTCGCCGTCACGGGCCCCATTGCCGAGTCGGTCGACATCAGGGCGATCCGCACGTTCGACACCGCGTTCGTCACCCGCGAGAACGGGCGCTTCGCGGGCGCGACATCGCTCGAGGCGCTGCGCGACGCGGAATGGATCCACGCCGACGCCAGCGACAACTTCCCCACCTATATCCGCGACCTGCATGAACACGCGGGCCTGCCCCCGCCGCGCTGTATCACGCGCTGCACGTCGTATGCGCTGTTCTACAGCCTGCTCATGACCAACGATGCGATTTTCTCGTGGACCCGGCTGTCGCTCGCGGAAACCGTGTTCGGCCAGAAGCTGACGCCGCTGCCATTGCCGATGTCGCCGCCACCGCTTCAGTTGTACCGGCTCACGCCGCCCGGCCTGCAACTGACGCGGCCCGCGTCCGATTTTCTGGCGCACGTGGAGGCCGCGTTCGCGTCGCTGCCGGTGACCGGAAGCCGGGCATTGCGCTGACACCCGGTCGCGCTGCCCGCACCGCAACGCGCCGCGACTGCGTCAGCCCGGGACGCGCATCCGCATGAACACGCGCTGCGTCTCGTCGAGCCCGAGCGCGACGTGGTGCGCGCGGATCGCCCGCAGCGTGTCGTCGAGCGTGGCGTCGTCGACGATGCTGAAACCCAGGCGCGCGTAATACGGTGCATTCCACGGCGCATCGCGAAACGTCGACAGCACGACATCCGCGATGCCTTCCTGCGCGGCGCGCGCGCTCACCTGTTCGATCAGGCGCGCGCCGATCCGCTGTCCGGCATGCGACGGCGCGACATCCAGTTCCTCCAGATAGAGCCGCCGCGCATCCAGCAGCCGGTAGAACGCGAACCCGACGCACGCCCCTTGCATATCGACCGCCACATACGCGCGGCCGCCATCGATGCGCGCGAGCACGGCAGCCGTATCGGTCGGCTCGGCTTCGGCGATGTGGGTCATGCCGATGGCGCGAAACCGCTGCGCGGCGGCAACTTCCACGGCGGCCATCGCGGCCGCGTCTTCCCGCGTGGCGGGGCGGATCAGAATCGATGCAGTCATGACGGCAATTCAGGCAGGCAGTCCGGAACGGCCGTCACTATAATCGAAACTTCATACGTTTCGAACGTCCCACCCACGAGGCCCGTCATGACGTTGTCCGCACTCGCCGTCGTCGCCGTCGCCCTGCTCGTCACCGCCGGCACACCGGGGCCGAGCGTCGCCGCGCTCGTCGCGCGCTCGGATTCGGCGCCTTCAACCGAAAAGTGTTCGCTTTCGTAGCGCTCGATCGGGATCCCTGGAATCTCCAGTTCGTCACCATCCGGCGAGCCAGGCACCGGATCGGTATCGACAAGCGCGGACACCGCCTTCAAAGCGGCATCGTAATCGGCCTCAGTCCGGATCTCGAATGAACGTTCATTGCGTTACGTGCCTATCCTGCGCCGCCTGACGTGCAGGACACGTTACTTCCGTGAGCGTGGGTCCTCCCCCAAGTCACGCAAGCGCTTCCTCAAGCGTTGATTGTCGGCGAGCAATGCAACCAATGCGAAGAGCGCCGCAACGGGGAAAAACCAGTTCCCCGAATAGTGAAGCAACGCCCACGCAACAGCAGCGACGACAACGGCCGCGGCGATCAATCCAATCCTGTCGGCAATCCTGCTCATGCGGCCACCCTCCCGATTGCGCGCGCACGGATCGCAAACGTCACGCTGTTTTGCGTGGGTCGAAGCACCTCCGGATACCGTTCGATCACGCGACAGACATCTTGCGGAACCGCCAGGCCACGACGGCCCGCCCAGATACGAACCCCGTCGACGGCGGCCATGTCATGCCTGCTGCACACCATCGATGCGTTCGCAGCAACGATCAAGCTGCCGATCGCTGCTCCGACGTAAAAGCTCGCGCCGAGTGCGGACGCGGCTGCCAGCAGTTCCAGTCCGGTCGTCGCTCCGATCAGTTCGCCGACGGTGGCAGTCGGGCCGAGCGTTTTGAGCGTACCGAGAATAGTTACGAGCGTGCCCGTTGCGGTTTGCTGCGCAGCGAACAAGCTTGCCGGTGCGGGTAACCCGAGGGCATCCATGTTGTCCCTGAATGCCGCGTAAAAAGTCTTGCATTGCGTCATGAGAAATCCCCGTGAAAGCGCGGTGATTCTAGCAATGACGACCCACGCTGACGCCCTCACCGGACTCATCCGGTCGCAACGCATCCTCATTCAGGCGGTTCAACGCCTCCACACCACGGCCGAGCGCAGCCCCGACGCATGTACGCTTGCATCGTCGAGTTCGTTACGAAGTGTCGCGAACGAACCCTGGACAATTTATCGTCATTCGCCTGCGCCGGTACGCAGACCGGTATCCGCTCGCCGATCGACACCGCTGTACACGACCGCCAATTTTCGTCAGGATACGGCGAGTCGCGATGGCGGCCCGCCTCGCGCACGCCCCGGGAATCTACATGCGAACCTGGCTTTCGGCTGTCCTCCTCTGCCTGGCCGCCACGCTCGCGCACGCGGCCGGCATCAAGTTCGTCCGGATTCCGGCCGACGCCGGCGGCCCCGCACTGAAGGCAGTCGTATGGACACCCTGCGCGGACGCCGCCCGGACGCTCACGATCGGGCCTTTCGAATTGAAAGGGCAACGCGACTGCCCGACCGTCGGCGACAAGCTGCCGCTCGTCGTGATCTCGCACGGTCACGCCGGCACGTACTTCGGCCATCACGACCTCGCCGAAACGCTCGCCGACGCCGGCTTCGTCGTCGCGGCGATCAATCATCCCGGCGACACGCATGCCGACATGAGCCACGCGGCCGACCTGCGGGAATTTGCCGAGCGGCCGGCGGACATCAAGCGCCTGATCGACTACATGCTGGCCAACGCGCCCGATGCCGCGCATGTCGATCCCGCGCGGATCGGCTTCTTCGGCTTCTCGCGCGGCGGTTATACGGGCCTCGTGCTGGCCGGCGCGAATCCGGATTTCGTGCATGCGCACGTGGCCTGCCCGGACCCGACCTGGCCGATCTGCAAGCAGATCCGCGACCACGACCTGCCGCGCCAACCGCTGACGCACGATCCGAGGATCAAGGCCTACGTGCTCGCCGACCCGCTCGACGAATTCCCGACCGCCGAAACGCTGAAGGACGTGCACGCGCCGATCCAGCTCTGGGCGTCCGAAGCGGGCGGCGACGGCGTGGAGCCGGATTCGGCCCCCGCGCTGGCCGGCCTGCTGCCGCGACGGCCGGAATTCCACGTCGTGCCGAATTCCGCGCACTTCGCGTTTCTCGCGCCGTGCCCCGAACAACTGACGCACGACTCGCCTGAAGTCTGCACCGATGCGAAGGGATTCGACCGCGCGGCATTCCACGCGATGCTCGATGCCAAGGCGCTCGCATTCTTCACCGCCCATCTTCGCTAACAGCGAAACGCCTTGCGCCACCCACCCGGCACCGGCGCGTGATCGTTGCACGCGATCAGCGCGCGCACCAGCGCCCAATCGTCGTCATCGCAGAAATCGAGCAGCATCGCGCCGCACGGGCCGCGCTGCTCGCGCAGCCGTGCGGCCAGCCGCGCATGAATGCCCTGCACCCTGCCGTCGCCGTGGGCAACGACCGACGGATTCGCGCCCATGCCGGTCCCGCTGCAGAAGTTGATCGCCCAGCGGCCACTGTCCGGCGACGGCAGGTCCGTCAGCAGCGCGTCGATCGCACGCCACTTCCAGCCGATCGACGCCGCCACCGGCACGCGATATTCGTCCTGGATCACGAACGCGCCGTCGGGATGATCGATCGTGAACGTCGCGTTGTCGGGCCACGCGGTCAGGTCGATGCCGAGCGGCCGGCTGCTGCGAAAGCGCCGCAGCAGCACGATCGCGCCGCGCACGTCGCCGAGCGCGGGCAGCGTGCCGCCGGCATGCCAGCGCAGCCGCGGATGCCGCGCGCGATGCGCATCGAACGTCGCATCGAAACTGCGTGTGCACGCGTGCGCCGGCCATTCGTCCTTCACCGACATCACGATGCATTCGCGCGGATGTTCGTCGAGAAAACGCATGCAATCGGCCAGCACGTCGTCGAACGTCATGCCGAGCGCGATACCGCCGTGATGAATGTCGAACGCGTCGCGCACGTGCCGGCAGCGGATATCGAGCAGCCGCACGCCATGCGCGAGCTGCGCATCGAGCGGCGCACGCTGGGTGCGCACGAGCGCATCGTCGACCGTATACGCACAGGTGTCATGGCTGCCCGGTAGGGTCAGCGTATGCAGCGGCCGCGCGTCGTCGAGCGCCGACATCCAGTCGGCAGGCGGCGTGCACGTATCGTGGCTCGAAGGAATCATGAATCGATGAATGACAAGGAAAGAAAACCGTGGGTGACGGCGTCGGATGTCGCGGCGCGCGCCGGCGTCTCGCGCTCCGCGGTGTCGCGTGCATTCTCGCCGACGGCGAGCATCGCACCGCAAACGCGTGAGCGCGTGATGGCCGCCGCGCACGCGCTCGGCTACCAGGTCAACCTGATCGCGCGCGACATGATCACGCAGCGCAGCAGCATGATCGGTGTCGTGACGGCCGGGTTCGAGAATCCGTTTCGCGCGCGGCTGCTGTCGGACCTGATGGCCGCGCTCGGGCAGCGCGCGCTCACGCCGCTCGTGACCAATGCGGAAGACCCGCGCCAGGTCCGGCAATCGCTCGAGCAACTGCTCAGCTACCGGATCGCGGGCCTCGTGATGACGTCCGCGTCGCCGCCGCTGTCGGTCGCGCAGCAGTATCTCGAACACCGGATCCCGGTCGTGATGATCAACCGCGACGCGAACCTGCCGGGCGCGGATATCGTCGTGAGCGACAACGCCGCGGGCGCCGCGCATGCCGCGCGAATGCTCGCGCAGGCGGGCGCGCGCCGGGTCGCGTTCGTCGGGCCGCGCAACGCGAGCTACAGTGCGAACGCGCGTGCCGCTGCGTTCGTCGAAGCGCTGCGTCGTCACGGCGATACCGCTCGCGCTGCAAGCGTACGGATTCAAGACACGCCGTCCGACACATACGCATGCGGTGTCGAAGCGGCACGGGATCTGCTGTCCGGCGACACCGTTCCGGACGGCGTGTTCTGCTCGTCCGACCTGCTCGCGTTGGGCTTGATCGACACCGCGCGCCAGCAGTTCGGGCTGCGCGTGCCGGAAGACTTGCGCGTCATCGGCTTCGACGACATTCCTGCCGCCGCATTCGACGGCTATGCGCTGACGACGCTCCGTCAGGATACGCAAGGCCTCGCGAACGCGGCCGTCGACATGCTCGCCGAGCGGATGCAGGCGTTCGCCGGCGCATCGCGCACGCGGGTCGTGCCGGTGACCTGCGTCGTTCGTCACAGCTGCGCCGGCCGTCCGGCGTAGCGACGTGCGATGCGCACGCGCGCGCCAACGGGTTGCATGACAGGCGCGAGCGCGCAGCGGTGCCTGCCGCGCGGCGCACCGCCGCCCTGCATCGGCGTCACTTCAACCCGCCCGCGAACCCGCGCAGCAGGTAGCGCTGCACATAGCCGGCCACGGCCAGCGTGGGCAGCGACGCCATCAGCCCCGCGCTCATCAGGTCGCCCCAGTCGATCCCGTTCTCCGTCACGTAGCCGGCAATCGCGAGCGGCAGCGTGAAGCGGCTCGGCGTCGACACGAACAGCAGCGCGATCAGGAATTCGTTCCAAGCGGCGATGAACACGAAGATCGCGGTCGCGATCAGGCCCGGCGCGCACAGCGGCAGCACGATCTGCACGAGCCGTCGAGCCAGCCCCGCGCCGTCGATGCAGGCCGCTTCCTCGTATTCGATCGGCACGTCGCGCACGAACGCGAGCAGCATCCAGATCGCCATCGGCAGCGCATAGATCTGATATGCGAGCATCAGGCCGGGCGTCGAATCGAGCAGGTGCAGCCGTTTCGCGAGCGCGAACAGCGGCACCGCGATCGTGATCGGCGGCATCAGCTTCAACGCAAGCACGAGCATCAGGAACAGCAGGTCGAGCCGCGCCGGAAACCGCAGCCGCACGAGCGCGTATGCGGCCGGAAACGCGAGCGCCAGCGCGAGCAGCGTCGTGCCGAAGCCGACCAGCAATGAATTGAAGAGCGGCGCGCCGATGCCGTTGGACCAAACCGATGCGAAATGCGCGAAGGTCGGCGCGGCCGGCCAGATCCGCAGCGGATGATCGAGACGTTCGAGCGTCGGCATGAAGGCCGCGCCGGCCATCCACAGGCACGGCAGCAGCAACAGCGCGAGCGCGGTGATGCGCAACGCCCACGGCAGCGCGCGACCGAATGCGGCGCCCGTTCGCGCGCGCGAAATGCCTGCGGATTGCGCCGTCATGCGCGCCGCTTGCGAACCGTCTGCCATACGTACCCCGAGACCAGCAGCGCGGACGCCGCGAGCATCAGCACCGACGCGGCGCTCGCCGGCCCGACGTTGAAGAAGCGGAAGCCCGTGTCGTAGATATAGGTCGACAGCGTCTGCGTCGCGTTGCCGGGGCCGCCGCCCGTCAGCGCATAGACCTTGTCGAACAGCTTGAACGTGTCGATCGAGCGCAGCAGCAGCGCGAGGCCGATCTGCGGCGCCGCGAGCGGCAGCGTGATGTCGCGCAGGCACTGCCACTCGCTCGCGCCGTCGGTGCGCGCGGCTTCGTACAGTTCCTGCGGGATCGACTGCAACCCGGCCAGCACGATCAGGAAGGCCATCGGCGTCCACTGCCACACGTCGACGAGCGCGAGCGACCACAACGCGAGATGCGGATCGGACAGCCAGCGCACGCCTTCGACGCCGAACGCCGCGAGGAGCGCGTTCAGGAAGCCGTCGAAGTTGAGCCAGTTGCGCCAGATCGCCGAGCACACGAGCGTGGACAGCATCATCGGCAGGATCGCGAGCGGCAGCGCGATGCGCCGCCCCGGAAACGCGCGCACGAACAGCAGCGCAAGACCGAAACCCAGCGCGACTTCGGCGAGCGACGCGACGATCGTGAAGCGCAGCGTGTTGCCGAAGCCGGCCGTGAACGCGTCGTCGCCGAGCACCGCGCGATAGTTCGCGAGCCCCGCGAACGCGCGGCGGCCGGCCGAGTAGTCGACGTGGCAGAACGAATCGATCAGCACCTGCGCGACCGGATACAGCGCGAGCGCGGCGAGCACCAGCAGCGCGGGCCCGAGCAGCGCGACGAACGGCAGGCCGCGGCCGAAGGCTTTCATGCGCGGGTTCCGGACGACATCGCGAAGTGCGCCGTCACTTGCCGGCCGCGGCCGTCGCCTGCGCGATCTTCTGCTGCGCCTGGCGCAGCGCGGCGTCGGGTGCGGCCTGCCCCGTCAGCGCGAGTTGAAGCTGGTCGCCGAGAATGCTCTCGACCTGCTGCCAGTCCTTCACGCGCGGCCGCGCACGGCCGGCCTCGAGCGCCTTCAGCTGATCCGGATACCAGCGATACTGGCGCACCAGCGCCGGATCGTTGAACACGCTGCGGCGGGTCGGCGGAATGCCGATGCCGGCGAGGCGCGTCTGCGTGTCGCGGTTGGTCAGGTACGCGAGGAAGTCCTGCGCGAGCTTCGCGTGCGGCGCGTCCTTCGGAATGCCCATCTGCCAGATGCCGAGCATCGGCGCCGGGCCCGCAGTCTGCCCGGGCGGCGGCTGCAGCGCGATCTGCCCGACCACGCGCGACTGCTTCGGATCGTCGAGCGCCGGCACCCACGCCGGCCACACTTCGATCGACTGCGCGGCCGTGCCGCGCTGCAGCGCGTCGCGCACTTCCGCCGCGCCGTAGACGTCGACGTCCTTTGGCGCGGACGCCTTCAGCGCGAGGAAGGTCTTCAGCGCGGCCTGCGCCTCGCGCGAATCGATCGTCACGTTGCCGGCACGGTCGAACACGTCGCCGCCGTAGGCCCACAGGATCGGCAGGAAGCCTGTGACGACGGGATTGCCCTTGGTCCCGCGGAACACGACACCCGACACGCTCTTGTCCGCGCCGCCGACGGTCTGCGCGATCTTCAGCACGTCGTCCCAGTTGCGCGGCGGCTGCAGCTTGTATTTCGCGAGCAGGTCCTTGCGGTACGCGAACATCTCGACGTTGCCGACGATCGGCAGCGCATACAGCGCACCGGCCGCGTTGCGGCCGAGCGCGACGGCGGACGGCACGAGGTCGGCGTCCGCGAGCGATGCCGGCAGCGGCTTCAGCCAGCCGTTGCCGATGAATTCGGGCGCCCACGTGTCGTCCATCATCACGAGGTCGTACGCGCCGGTGCCTTCGCGCATCGACAGCTTGAGCTTCTGGTACAGGTTCGCGTTCGGCAGCTTGAGCAATTCGATCTCGGTGCCCGGGTGCAGCTTGTTGAAGCCGGCGACGGCGTCGGCCAGGCCCTTGCCGTAGATGTCGTCGCGGCCCGCGATGACGAGATCCGCCGCGAAGGCGTGCGAGGCGGCAAGGGACAGCGCAACGGCGGCGGACAGCGCGCGCAGGCGGCTCAGCAAGGTCATGAGGTCTCTCTCGTTCGGCGTGGTGGCGGGACGGCCAGGCGTTGCACACGTGTGCAACGCGGGCGACGCTTCTGGCCGCCTGAAGCGAACGCCATTGTTCACGCCGATCGTTACGAATTTATGGCACGCGGCGGGAACGGCCGCCACCGTGCCCGGCTGCCCCGCCCCGCCTGCCGCTCCGTGCCTCCGCCCCGGTCAGAAATTCACGCGGATCCCGGCCATCACCGCCAGCTGCCGGCTCGAGTTGCTGTTCGCGAGCACCGGAATCTGCGCGTAGTTCACCGCGTTGCCGTTCGCGTCGGTGCCGAGCCCCGTCCCGCTCGCGATCTGGCCGATCGCGACCGCGTACAGCGCCGTGCGCTTCGACAGGCTGTAGTTCGTGCCGACGTTCACCTGGTGGAACCGCGTCGTGCCGCGCCCGTCGGTATGCGCGGCGTTGAAGATGTACGCGATGCCGCCCTGCAGCGCCGGCGTGAACAGGTACGTGGCGTTCAGTTCGCCGATGTCGAACGTGAACGCCTGCGTGCGCGGCTGCGCGGCGGTCGAGAAGTAGCGGCTGTCGCCGAGGCGCGTATGCGTGTAGGTGAGCGCGATCGTCGCCGCGCCGAACGTGACCGACCCGCCCGCACCGAACGCGCGCATCGAGCCGGCATCCTGCAGCAGGCAGTACATCGCGCCCGGGTTGCTGCACGCGAAATCGCCGATATAGCCGCTCGCGCCGCCGAGCGCCGCGTCGAGCGGCTGGTGCAGGTCGAGGTAGCCGACCGAGAACGCCACCGGCGCGCGCGTGTACGTCGCGGCCACCGCATAGCCGCGCTTCGCGGAGAAATCGCCGGCCTGCCCGCCGAAGCTGAACGTGCCGCCGAACGTGAAGCCGTTGAAATCGGCGCTGGTGAACTTCACCGCGTTGTTGAAGTTGAATGCGGCGTTCAGGTTGTCGACGTCGCCGAGGTGCGAGCCGTACGGCGTCGCCCAGTTGTTGCTCGACACATACGCGCCGAGCATGTCCGTGTACGAGTCGTATTGGCGGCCGAGGCCGAGCGTGCCGATCCCGTCCTGGCGCAGCCCGACCCACGCCTGCCGGCTGAACGCGGTGCCGCCCTGCAGCGCCTGCCCGTTCGCGGACAGGAACTGCTGCTCGAGCGTGAATACCGCGTCGAGCCCGCCGCCGAGCGGCTCGGCCCCCTGGAAACCGAAGCGCGACGGCACGAGGTTGCCGCCGCCCATCTGCCACGCATGGCCGCCGCCCGTGCTGCCGTCGGCGCGCGTGAACTGCTGGTTCGTCGAGTAGATGATGCCGGTGTCCACGGTGCCGTACAGCGTCACGCTGCCGGAGGTCTGCGCGTGTGCGTGCATGCACCCGAGCGTGGCCGCGGCCGCGGCCAGTCGTCTTCCGATTCTCATGTCCCGCCCCTCTGTTGTCATCGATACGCAGTGCAGATCGATGGGGTTGTCGATATGGGTGACAGGACTCTATCCAGCGAAAATTCAGGACCTCTATCGCAAATCGGCAAACCGTGGCGCGCATGGCCCGCGACGTTGCCCGGCGGCGCCGTCGCGGTGCGCGTGCGTCATTCGGGACGCATCGTCTGGGAAGGCAGCTCGCCGAACAGGTCGCGATACTCGCGCGCGAAATAACCGAGGTGCGTGAACCCCCAGCTCGCGGCGGCCTCGCCGACGCCGAGCTGCTGCACGGATGTCGTGCGCAGCATGCGGCGCACCGCGTTCAGCCGGATCGTGCGCAGATAGCCGACCGGCGTGACGTCGGCCACGCGTTGAAAGCTCGTCTGCAGCGTGCGGCGGCTGCAACGCAGCGCGCGGCACAGTTCGAGCACGGTGACGGGTTCCTCGGGGCGGTCGCGCAGATGCTTCTCGCAACGGCTCACGATGTCGCTGTAGGTGGCGTGCGTGATGTCGCGGCGCTCGACGCCGATGCCCTGCTCGAGCGCGTCGAGGAACATGCCGAGCATCGCGTCGCGAAACATCTTGCGGGTGGCCGCGTATTCGAGGTGGCCGGGGTTGCGCTGCGCATCGTCGATCAACGACGACAGCCGCACGCCGAGCGCGACGCCCTGCTCGTCGGACAGCCGCGTCACGTGGCGCAGCTTGCGCGCGCCGGATGCACCGAATTCGGCTTCGCACAGCTCGTCGACCATGTCGGACGCCGCGCTGATCCCGACGAGCCCCATGCCTTCCGGCGTGTGGAATTCGAAATCCTCGCCGGCGCGCAGCGCGAGCAGCGCATAGCCGTCGACGGGCTGGCCCTGGAACGTGCCCGCGAGCGGCACCGACAGCGGCACCGCGAGCGACGTGCGCCCGGCCGGCGCGAGCCCGGTTTGCGCGACGCGCCGGTTGGTCGTCTCGCGGAAGAAGTGGAAATCGTCGTACAGCACCTGCGTGACGGTGCCCTTGAAGCGGCCCGGCGTCATCTGGCGGTAGACCTGATGCCAGCCCGCGATCGCGAGCCCGTGATCGTGCACGTCTTCGTGTGAGCGTGACTGGAACAGCATCGGCATCTCCGGTAAAACCCCTAAACGCGGCCGCCGGGTTCCCCCGGCGCGCAACGCCACAGCTTACCCGTGCAAAATCCTGCGTAGTGCGGTTTCGAACGCAAGACAGGCCGCCGACAGCGCGGCGGCCTGCTCGCCCGTCAGGCGGACGTAGCGGCGGAACGACGGCATCCGGTTCACGACCTCGCTGCCGCCGAACGGCACGATCGCGAGCGTCCAGCGGCCGTCGCGCGCGTCGATCGCGCAGTCGGTCAGGTGCAGCGGCCGCAGCGCGTCGGCCAGCGACGGCTCGGCGACCAGCGCGGCCACCGTGTCGACGAATCCGGGGTCGCATCCCGGCTCGGCCACCGCGTCGATGCCCGTGCGGCGCAGCCAGCCGGTCTGCGTCACCCGCGCGCGGCCCTGCACGGCCGGGCCGCATGCGGTGGCCGCCACCTTCACGCTGACCGTATGCATCAGGAACTGGCGATCGACACGCTCGTCGATGCCCACGCGCACGCCGTTCGGCAACCGGGCCGTCAGACCGCCGCCCCCGTCGGCATCGCGCGCGGCGCCCAGATCGGCGAGCACGCGCGCGGCGATCGCGCCGGGCCGATGGCCGGGCGGCGGCGCATCGGGCGCCGCGCGCCAGCGGGCGAGCGCAGCCTTCACGACGCGACGTGCTCGTTGCGCAGCACTTCTTCCACCGGCACCGGCTTGAACGGATGACGGCGCTGCACGACGAGCGTCCAGAACAGCGCGTACAGCGCGGTGAGCCCGAGCATCGCGCCGAACGGCACGTAGATGTCGCGCGCGTTCATGCCCGGCGGCGTGATGTACCAGATCGCGAGCACGATGCCGACGCTCGACACGATCTGCGGCAGCGGGAACAGCGGCGAACGGTACGGGCGCGGCAGGTCCGGGCGGCGAATCCGCAGCATCACGACCGACGCGGTGACGAGCAGGTACGCGGTGCCCCACGCGCAGGTCGCCGCGAGCACGAGGTGCAGGATGCTGTCGAGATTGCCGTTGATCAGCCACGCGTGGAAGATCGGCACGATCGCCGCCGCGACGATGCCGACCACCGGCGTCTTGAAGCGCGGATGCAGGTACGCGAAGCAGCGCGGCAGCGCACCGTCGATCGCCATCCCGTACAGGATGCGCGGCAGCCCGGCCATCAGCGTGTTGATCGTCGCGGCGCCCGCGCACAGGAATGCGATGCCGAACCAGATGCGGCCGAAGGGCCCAAGCACCTGCAGCGCGAACGCGGGAATCGCGCCCGGCGTGTCGAGCAGGTGCGTGAGGCCGTCGGGGCTCACGGGCACGTTCGCGACCTGGCGGCGGATCGCCGCGCCGTACAGGAACATGCAGATCGCGACGCCGACGAGGCCGAGCGCCATCGCGCGCGGAATCGTCTTGCCCGGCGTCTTCATTTCCGGCGCGAGCGGCGTGACGAACTCGCAGCCGACGAACATGAACATCGCCATCCCGACGAGCGACAGCACGGCCGGCACCGACGTGCCGACTTCCGAGCCGCCGAACCAGCCGTCGAGATGCACGGCCGGCGCGGCCGCGAGCCCGAGGATGCCGAAGATCATCAGCGACAGCCACATGCCGGCCGTCAGCACGATCTCGAGCTTGCTGAACACCTTGATGCCGATGATGTTGGTGATCGCGAACGTGACCACGAGACCGACGCCGACGAGCCACGAGCTGTTGTGCTTCTCGAACGCGGCATTCAGCGATTCGAAATTGACGAGCGCCATGATGCCGCTCAGGATCGTTTCCGCCGTGCCGGCGAACACGTGCACGAGGAAATACGCGGAGATCGTGCCGGTGATCGCCCAGAAGCGGCCGAGCCCGCACGACAGGTAATCGTAAACCGAGCCGGCCGTCGGCAGCATCGCGGCGGCTTCCGAGAACGTGGTCGCCTGCGCCTGCATCATCACGAACGCGATGATCATCGCGACCGCGAACGCCCAGCCGCCCATCCCGAAGCCCGATGTCGCGGTGAGAATCACCGGGCTTGCCATGATGAGGCCGACGGCGCTCGCCAGCGCGGTCGGAAAGCCGACCGCGCCCGCCTTCAGCGCCGTGCCGCCGCCTGCCTCGGCCGGCGTGCCGGCGGGCGCGCCGCCCGCGGCGCCGGTAATACCTGACCATCCCGACATCTTCGTCTCCTTCCTGAACGGGCCCGAACCTGCGCTCCGGCAGCTATCGGGGCCCCATGCTTTGCGGTCGGCCCGGGGCGGCGCTTCAGCGCTTCGATTCCCGGGCCCCCTGTCGATCACACCTTGATCCGATGTCGAAAAAATACGCAGGCAAAATAATCCGGTCATAGCGCAAATCGGCAAACCGGCGGCGGCCGCGCTGCCCGCCGCCGGTGTGCCGTCACGCGATCGCGCCGTTACGCGAACGGCACGGCCTCGAAGCCCGCCGCGAGCGCGTCGACGATCCGGTCGAGCTGCTCGCGCTGGATCACGAGCGGCGGCGACAGGATGATCTTCGTGCCGACCGGACGCACCAGCACGCCGTTCTCGCGCGCGACTTCCGCGACAGCATTCGCGTAGCCGGACAGCGGGTCGATCGGCTCACGCGTGTCCTTGTTCGCGACGAGGTCGAGCGCGAGCATCAGCCCCTTGCCGCGCACCTCGCCGACCGCCGCGAAGCGTTCCGCGAACGGCTGCAGCGCTTCGAGCAGATACGCGCCCTGCTTCGCCGCATTCGCCGGCAGGTCTTCCTTCACGACGATGTCGAGGCTCGCGATCGCGGCCGCGCATGCGACCGGGTGGCCCGCATACGTGTAGCCGTGCATGATCGCGCCGCCGAAATCGGCGTTCGCGGCGAACGCGTCCTCGATCCGCGCGTTCACGACCGTCGCGCCGAGCGGCACGTAGCCCGACGAGATCCCCTTCGCGAGACACATGATGTCCGGGCGCACGCCCCAGCCGCGGCTGCCGAACAGGCTGCCGCTGCGGCCGAAGCCCGTCACGACTTCATCGGCGATCAGCAGGACGCCGTAACGGTCGCACACCTCGCGCACGAGCGGCCAGTAGTTGGCCGGCGGCACGATCACGCCGCCCGCGCCCTGGATCGGCTCCGCGATGAATGCGGCCACCGTGTCCGGGCTCTGGAACTGGATCTCGCGCTCGAGCATTTCCGCGCAGATCCGGCCGAGTTCTTCGGGGTCCTGCGTGAACGGGTTGCGGTACAGCCACGGCGTCTCGACGTGAAAGCAGCCCGGCAGGTTCGGCTCGTAGTTGCGGCGGAACACCGTGTTGCCGTTCACCGACGCGCCGCCGAAGTGCGTGCCGTGATAACCCTGCTTCAGCGAGATGAACTTCGTGCGGTCGGCCTGGCCGCGCACCTTCCAGTACTGGCGCGCGATCTTCAGCGCGGTCTCGATCGAATCGGAGCCGCCCGAGCTGTACAGCACGCGGCGCATCCCTTCCGGTTCGAGCAGGTCGATCACCTTCTTCGACAGCTCTTCCGCGCGCGGATGCGAGATCCCGTCGAACAGCTGGAAGTATTCGAGCTCGTCGAGCTGGCGCACGATCGCGTCCTTCACTTCCTGGCGGTTGTGGCCGACGTTCACGTTCCACAGGCCCGCGACGCCGTCGACGAGCTTGCGTCCCTGTTCGTCGAACACGTAGCAGCCGTCGCCGCGCACGATGCGGATTGGCTTGCGCTGCTTCATCTCGTTCGGGTGCAGCATCGGGTGCCAGAATTTTGCTTCGTTGTAGCTCATTGCAGTCTCCACGGTCGGATCGTTTGAACCTGGGTCGTCCGGGTTCAGGGTTCGAGGTTGATGCCGCGCGTCAGTGCGCGATGCAGACGGATTTGGTTTCGGTGAAGCCTTCGATCGCGTACTGGCCGAACTCCCGGCCGATGCCCGATTGCTTGTAGCCGCCGAACGGCATCGACGGATCGAGCGGGATATGGCAGTTCACCCACACGGTGCCGGCCTCGATCTGCGGCACGAGGTTCATCACGCGCTTCAGGTCGTTGCTCCAGATGCTCGCGGCGAGGCCGTACGGCGACGCGTTCGCGAGACGCACCGCGTCGGCCGCATCGTCGAACGGCACGACGACGATCACCGGGCCGAACACTTCGTCGCGCACGATCGCGCTGTCCGGATGCGGATCGGCGATCACGGCCGGCTTCACGTAGTAGCCGGGCAGGTCGTCGGCCGGCGTGCCGCCCGCGAGGAACGTCAGGCCCGCGCGGCGCGCGCCCTCGATGTGCTGGACGACCTTGTCGCGATGGTGCGCGGAGACCAGCGGGTTGATCTGCGCGGTCGTGTCGAGTCCCGCGCCGAGCTTCATCGACTGCGCGACGCCTGCGAGGCCGTCGGCAAGCTGCGCGAACTTGCTGCGGTGCACATAGATGCGCGACGCGGCCGCGCACACCTGCCCCTGGTTGAAGAACGCGCCGGCGGCGACGCCGTCGAGCGCCTGTGCGACGTCGACGTCGTCGAGCATCACGATCGGGTTCTTGCCGCCGAGCTCGAGCGAGAAGCGCGTCATGTTCTGCACGGCTGCCGCGCCGACCAGCTTGCCGGTCGCGGTCGAGCCCGTGAACGAGATCTTCGCGATCGACGGGTGGCTCGCGAGCGCGGCGCCGCATACGCGGCCGCCGGTGACGACGTTGAACACGCCGGGCGGCACGCCGGCTTCGCGTGCGAGCTCGGCCAGGCGCAGCGCGGTGAGCGGCGTTTCCGGCGACGGCTTCAGCACGATCGTGCAGCCGGCCGCGAGCGCGGGGATCAGCTTCCACACCGCGATCATCAGCGGGAAATTCCACGGCACGATCGCGGCGACCACGCCGACCGGCTCCTTGCGCGTATAGGCCGTATAACGCGCGCCGGGCGGAAACGGGATCGACACGTCGAGCGTCTGGCCGGTGATCTTGGTCGCCCAGCCGGCCATGTAGCGCACGTATTCGACGCTCGCGCCGACCTCGATCGCGCGCGACACGTGAATCGACTTGCCCTGGTTCAGCGTTTCGAGCTGCGCGAGCGTTTCGGCGTCGGCCTCGATCAGGTCGGCGAGTTTCAGCAGGATGCGTTCGCGGTCGGCCGGGCGCAGGCCGCTCCACACGCGGGTGTCGAACGCGTGCTTCGCGCTGGCGACCGCGCGGTCGACGTCGCGTTCGTCGGCGTCCGCGACCGTCGCGAGCCGCTCGCCCGTCGCGGGGTCGTACACGTCGAGTCGCGCGGCCGCGTGGGCGGGCTGCATTTCGCCGTCGATGAAGAGGCCGAAATCGCGCGCAACGAAAGTGCGCACGGTGTCGCTGACGGCGACGAAGGTCGTGGTGCTCATGGGCGTCTCGAGGATTGTCGTGGCTGGACCGCGTGCGTGTGAGGCACGCGGGCGTCGGACCACTGTATCGACGAGGGTTCCCGCCCGGTGAGCGCAAATTGGCAGCGCGTGGGGAGAAGGCGGCGGGGTCGAACCGCGCGGGAGGTCGGGCGCGGCAAGGCGAGGTGAAAAGCCGGTACGGGAACGGACTGAAAGGCTAGTTTCTGAAACCGTGCCCCATCGACGCCAGGAAATCGTATGCCTGGTAATCCAGCCAGTAAATGCCGAGCGCAAGCGGGATCAGGAAATACAGCGAGTCGTAGGTTCCGCTTCGCACGGTTCTGATGATGAAAATCGGTAGCGCAATGCTCAAGGCGATGACCACCAGCGAAGCGGCAATGATTGCGACGTCCATGTTCGCGGCCCTTTGATTGTTATCGAAGCGACGAGCGTACATGGTCAGCAGCGCTTGGCGTGGGAATTCACGAATCGGCGATCGCGAAGGTTCGAAGTCCGAGCCGCAATTATCCGATGAATTACAGGAACAGCGCCCCCACCAGTTCGGTGCGGTTCGACACGCCGAGCTTGCGGTACATGCGCATCAGGTGCGTCTTGACGGTCGGCTGGCCGAGCGCGAGATCGCGCGCGATCTCCTTGTTCGAGCGGCCATCGCGCACGAGGCGCGCGATCTGCTCCTCGCGATAGGTCAGCCGCTCCTCGCAGCCGATCCGGTGGATCCCGCGCCGCGCGCGCAGCAGCGGGCTCAGCGCGGCTTCGGCAACGGGCTGCAGCCGCGCGAGCGCATCGATCTCGCCGGGTGCGAACCGCCCGGCCGTGGCGTTGCCGGCCGCGCTGCCGCGCGAGTCGCCGGCCCCGAAGCGCAATAGCGAGAACGCGCCGACCGTCCGGCCCGCGTCGCGCAGCCAGATCTCGACGACGTCGGCCACGTCGTGGCGCCGCAGGAAACGGGTCCAGTACGCGGACGCGTCGCGTCTTTCGTCAGGCAATTGCGACGCGAGCGTGACGACCGCTCGGTCGCCCGCCGCGCAGCGCGACGGATGCAGCGGATCGAGCATCCGGTAGCGTGCGACATAGGTGCGATGCATCGATTCCGGCATCCCGAACAGCTCGAAATCGGCCGGCTCGCCGCTCTGATCGAGCCGGTAGAACACGATCGCGGACGGGCTCGCGAACGCGTCGAACGCATCCACGCACGCGCGCAGCGCGCGTGGCCAGTCGTCGGAGGCCGGATCGGCGGGAACGGTTGGGAGCGGCATGGTGGAATCGGCTGGCGGCGCGAACGTCTCGAAAATCGAAGTTCGGGCCAGCCTATCGGCGCCGAAAAGCGCCGGTGAGCACAAATCGGCAAATCGTCCCGGTTTGGCGGCGGTGGCTGGTGTGGCCGATGCAGCCAGGACGACACAGGCGCGCGACGACGCGCGCGCCGCGTGTCAGCGCGCGTTCGACGCGAACGTGTCGCAGGCGCTCAGCTCGCCCGATTCCATCCCGCGCCGCAGCCAGTACACGCGTTGGTCGCTGGTGCCGTGCGTAAAGCTCTCCGGCACGACGTAACCCTGCCCTTGCTGCTGCAGCCGGTCGTCGCCGATCGCGGCGGCCGCCTTCAGCCCCTGCTCGAAATCGCCGGGTTCCATCAGCCGCTGGTTCGCGCGCTGCGCGTTGTTCGCCCACACGCCGGCAAAGCAGTCGGCCTGCAGCTCCATCCGTACCGACAGCGCGTTCGAGTGCGCCTGGCTCGCCCGCCGGCGCGCGGCGTCGACCTTGTCGGAAATGCCGAGCAGGTTCTGCACGTGATGGCCGACTTCGTGCGCGACCACGTAAGCCTGCGCGAAATCGCCGCCCGCGCCGAAACGCCGGCGCAGCTCGTCGTAGAAACCGAGATCGATATACACCTTGCGGTCGGCCGGGCAATAGAACGGCCCCATCGCCGTCTGGCCCGTGCCGCATGCTGTCGGGGTCGAGTTCGTGAACATCACGAGCGTCGGCGGCTGGTATTGCGCATGCAGTTGGGTATTGAACACGCCCGTCCACGTGCGCTCGATATTGCCGAGCACCTTGCGCGTGAACACCGCGCCCGGATCGTTCGCCGGCACGCCCTGCCGCTGCGTGGGCGCGGGCTGCGCCTGCTGCTGGCGGCCCTGCAGCGCCGATGCGCCTTCGAGCACCACGCGCGGGTCGATCCCGAAGAAATACGACGCGGCGAACGCGATCACGATCGTGCCGATGCCGATCGTCGCGCCCCGCCCGCCGCCGAACCCGCCGGCGCCACGGCGATCCTCGACGTTCGTGCTTTCCCTTTCGTCGTCCAGCCTCATTGCCGGCCCTCCCTGTTCCTGTCGATGGCCGGCGCGCGGGCGCGCAACCGGGCGATATGTTGTGTGGTCGCGGCACGATCGTTCGGCAGAGGCAACGCCTGCGTGCCGGGATCGCCGGCCCGCCGCTCCGCTCGCACGACGGAATCGGCCGGCCGATGCGCCGCGCGTCGATACGCGGCTCGCCCGCGCTATTCTGCCGGGCTTTCGTGACTTATCGCAAAAATGTGGAGGATAGTGCGATTCGGCGCAGGACATCGTCAGCCTTTGCAAAATGGCCTGTACCCGCCTCCGGTCGCCCGCTCCGGATGCCGCCCGCGTTCATCCCTTCGGCTGATACCGGCGCTCGCCGGCCCCGCCTAAAGTGACCGGAAACCACCCCTTTCCGGAGCACGACATGACACACCCGCCCCCCCGCACGATCGCAATCACAGGCGCCGGCACCGGCATCGGCGCCGCGTGCGCGCGCCGCTTCGCACGCGGCGGCGACCGCGTCGTGCTGATCGGCCGGCGTCAGGCGCCGCTCGACGCGCTGGCCGCCGAAACGGGCGGCCTCGCGCTTGCCGGCGATGCCGCGAGCGCCACCGACTGGGCCCGCTTCCTGCCGCATATCGCCGAACGCGTCGGCCGCGTCGACGCGCTCGTCGCATGCGCGGGCGGCCACGGGCTCGGCCGCGCGGACGAAACCGACGACGCGCAGTGGCGCGACGCGATGCACGCGAACCTCGACACCGCGTTCGTGAGCGCTCGCGCGTGCCTGCCCGACCTGATCGCGCAGCGCGGCAGCATCGTGCTGGTCGCGTCGATCGCCGCGCTCGCGGCCGGGCCGGGCGTGTGCGGCTACACGGTCGGCAAGCATGCGCTGCTCGGGCTCGCGCGGTCGCTCGCGCGCGACTACGGGCCGCACGGCGTGCGGGCGAACGCGGTGTGCCCCGGCTGGGTCCGCACGCCGATGGCCGATGCGGAGATGGAACCGCTGATGTCGGCGCACGGCGACACGCTCGACGGCGCGTATGCGCGCGTCAGCGCCGACGTGCCGCTGCGCCGCGCGGCCGACCCGGACGAGATCGCGGCCGTGTGCGCGTTCCTCGCGTCGCCGGACGCGTCGTTCGTGACCGGTGCGACGCTCGTCGCGGACGGCGGCGCGATGGTCGTCGACGTGCCGACGCTCGCATTCGACAAGCTCTGATGCGCGCGGGCGCGCCGCCCGCGTCACCCTTCGTTGCACCGGGCGCGTCGTGCGGGCTTGCCGGCACGCCGCCGCCCATCCGCCCCCACGACGCGCACCGCGCCGCCCGCTCGTTTCCCGGCGCCGAAAATCCGCTACCATCGACCGGTCCCGCCGCCCCGCCCGGCACCGCCTCACGTTTCGGACTTCGATGAACATCCGGTTTCTTGAAACCTTCGTCTGGCTCGCGAAGCTGGAAAATTTCCGGCTCACGGCCGAAAAACTCCACACGACGCAGGCCGCCGTGTCGAGCCGCATCGCGTCGCTCGAGGAAGCGTTCGACGTGCGCCTGTTCGACCGCAACACGCGCTCGGCCACGCTCACGCCCGCCGGGCGCCGCATGCTCGCGTACGCGGAGCGGATCGTGCGGCTCGACGGCGAAATGCGGCGCGACATCGACGCGGCGAGCGACGCGGGCCTGATCCGGATCGGCGTGATCGAATCGATCGTGCACAGCTGGTTTCCCGCGCTGATGGCGCAACTGCGCGAGCGCTATCCGCGCCTCGACGTCGAGATCACGAGCGACACGACGCTGCACCTGATCCGCCTGCTCAGCACCGACGGCGTCGACCTGATCCTGCAGACCGACCCGGTGCCGGGCCCCGACTTCACGAACCTGCCGCTGTGCGAATTCCCGGTGCGCTGGGCGGCCAGCCCGCGCCTCGGGCTCGGCGGCCAGCCGCTCGACGTCGCGCGCCTGGCCGAATTCCCGATCATCAGCTTCTCGCGCCACTCCGGGCCGCACGCGACGATCGAACGGCTGTTCGCGGCCGTCGAGCGGCCGGCCAGCATCAACTGCATCACGTCGGTCGCCGCGATGATCCGCCTCGTCGCCGACGGCTTCGGCGTGGCCGCGTTGCCGCCCGCGATCATCGGGCGCGAGCTGCACGAAGGTGCGCTGGAGCTGCTCGACGTCGAACCCGAATTCCCCGCGCTGCCGCTCGTCGCGTCGTACCGCAGCCAGGGCCTGCCGGTGGCCGCGCGTATCGCGGAACTGGCCAGCGAAGTCGCGCGCGCGATGCCGGCCGCCGCAAGCCACGCCAAGCCGGCGACGGTGACACCGACACCGACCACGGCCGATCGCGCGGACACCACACCCGCCCGCTCCGCGACGAAGTCAAAAGCCAAGACACCGGCGAAAGCGAAACGCACGACGCCATCCGCACCGCCCGCCACGTCCCCCGCCAAACGCCGCCCGCGCCGCTCATAAGAAAACCTGTTCACCGCGAATTTGTTTTCTTGTTGGACGGGCACGGCCCGTCTTCGGGACACTGCGGTTCCTGACACGCCCCCGTCACGAGGAACCCGCAATGACCCGCTTTTCCCTTCCGCACGGCCAGCTTTGCGTCTGGACGGATATCGACCCCGCGCACGAAGCCGATTTCAACGCGTGGTACGACCGCGAGCACATGCAGGAACGTGTCGCGATTCCGGGCTTCACGCATGCGCGGCGCTTTCGCGCGACCGATCGCGGCCCGCGCAAGTACCTCGCGCTGTACGTGACGGACGCGCTCGACGTGTTTCACGGCGACGCGTACCGGCGCGCGTTCACGCAGCAGACCGCATGGTCGCTCGCGAACTTCGAGCGCATGACGGGTACGCAGCGGCGCGTCGGCGAACTGACGATCGAGGCCGGCGACGGCGAAGGCGCGCATCTCGCGCTGTTCGTGCTGCCGCCGGATCGCATCGACGTACCGCACCTGCGCGAACGCTTCGACGACGCGCTGCACGAACCGGGCATCCACGCCGCACGGCTCTTTCGCACCGCGCCCGACCTGTCCGCGCCGATCGGCGCCGATGCGGCCGCCCGCCCGGCCGCCGACGCGCTCGTGCTGATCGAAGGCAGCGATGCGGCCGCGACGCGCCGCGTGGCCGCCACGCTCGCCGGGCACGACGACGTGCGCACCTTCGCGCTGCTGTGGCGCGCCGCCGCGCCGCTGCATGCGGCACGCGGCGACGTCGAAACCGACCCTGCTGCCGCCGCCGCGCTGCCGGCCTGATCGCCCGCGCCGACCGCATCGCATGCGCGCGGCACGCCCGCGCATCGGCCCGGCGCTCCATCCCGTTCCCCTCACGACATGCCCGACACCATGAGCACTCTCGCCCAGCCCGCCGCCCACGCGCCCCGCCGCGTCCGCAACAGCCGACTCGCGACCGCGAGCATGATCGGCACGTCACTCGAGTGGTACGACTTCACGATCTACAACACGCTCGCCGCACTCGTCTTCAACCACCTGTTCTTCCCTTCGGTCGATCCGCTCGCCGGCACGATCCTCGCGTTCTCGACCTATGCGGTCGGCTACGTGTCGCGCCCGCTCGGCGGCTTCGTGTTCGGCAATCTCGGCGACCGCATCGGCCGCCGCGCGGTGCTGATGCTCACGCTCGTGCTGATGGGCGTGACGACCGCGCTGATGGGGGCGCTGCCGACTTACGCGCAGGCCGGCATCCTGAGCCCGATCCTGCTCGTCGCGCTGCGCTTCGTGCAGGGCGTCGCGCTCGGCGGCGAATGGGCCGGCGCGGTGCTGCTGTCGGTCGAGCACGGCGACCAGAAGCGGCGCGGGTTGTCCGCATCGTGGACGCAGATCGGCCCGTCGTTCGGCACGCTGCTCGGCACCGGCTGCATCGCGCTCGTGACGCTGTCGACCACGTCCGGGGACTTCCTGTCGTGGGGCTGGCGCGTGCCGTTCGCGGCCAGCGCGCTGCTCGTCGTGTTCGGTTTCTGGCTGCGCCGCGGCGTCGATGAAACGCCGCAGTTCGAACAGCTCGCCGAATCGCACGCGACCGCCGAGGTGCCGGTCGCGGACGTGCTGAAGTACCACTGGAAGCGCCTGCTGATCGCCGGCGGTTCGCGAATCGGTTCGGACGTGCTGTATGCGCTGATCGTCGTGTTCACGCTGACCTACGTGACGACCGTGCTGCACCTGTCGCGCCCCGTCGCCCTGACGGCCGTGATGATCGGCACGGCCTGCAACGCGCTCGCGGTGCCGTTCTTCGGCGCGCTGTCGGATCGCTTCGGCCGCCGGCCCGTCTATCTCGCCGGCGCGCTCGCCGGGATCGTGTGGGCGTTCGTGTTCTTCGCGATGCTCGATTCGGCGCGCCCGGGCGCGATCGTCGCGGCCGTCGCGATCGGCCTCGTGATCCACGCGGTGATGTACGGCCCGCAGGGCGCGTTCGTGACCGAGCAGTTCCCGACCCGCGTGCGCTATGCAGGCTCGTCGCTCGCGTACACGCTCGCCGGCATCGTCGGCGGCGGCTTCGCGCCGCTCGTGATCGCCACGCTGTTCCGGCAGACCGGCACGACGACGGCCGTGTCGCTGTACGTCGCCGCCGCGCTCGTCGTCACGTCGATCGCGCTCCTCGTCGCGCGCGAAACCGCGCACCGGCCGCTCGCGGATTGAGCATCGCCGCGAGTCGCTCCCTTCCTTCGGACTTCAAACGGAAACCCGCATGCAAACCCTGTCGTTCAACGTGATTTCCCGGCAACCCGCACCGGCCACCGTCGACGTCGAGATCGAGCGCGTCGTGATCGCCGGCTGGGCCGGCCGCGATCCGGCGGCGATCCGCGCGCATATCGACGAACTCGCGGCGCTCGGCGTTGCGCCGCCGTCGACCACGCCCTGCTTCTATCGCGTGTCGGCCGCGCTGCTCACGCAGGCGCCGTCGATCGGCGTGCTCGGCGCGCGCTCGGGCGGCGAGATCGAATGCGTGCTGGTCGACAGCCCGGCCGGCACGCTCGTGACCGTCGGCTCCGACCATACGGATCGCGAAGTCGAGGCCTACGGCGTCGCGGTGTCGAAGCAGGTGTGCGCGAAACCGCTCGGTCGCGACGCGTGGCTTTATGCGGATGTTGCCGATCACTGGGATGCAATCGAGATGCATGCGTGGCTGATCCCGCGCGACGGCGAGCGCGCGGCCTACCAGCACGGCGCGGTCAGCGGCCTGCTCGCACCCGACGTGCTGTGGCATCGCTTCGACGACCGCCGCACGATGCCCGCGCGCTGCGCGATGTATGGCGGCACGGTCGCCGTGCATGGCGCGATCGCGGCGATGGGCGACGGCGATGCGTTCGAAATGGAACTGCTCGATCCGGTGCTCGGGCGCAGCCTTCGGCACCGTTATGCGGTGGAGGTGCTGCCGGTCGTCGCGTGACGGGCCGACACACGGGCACGACGGCGCTCCGTCGCCGCGCCCGTCTCTGCTAGTACGGCTGAAAGCAGTGATAGTCCGGGAAGTTGACCTGCGAGTTGTCGCAATACAGCACACCCACCAGGTTGGTGCACCCGCTCAACGCGAACATGATTGCCCCCGCAACCGACACTTTCCATCCGAAATGCAGCATTGTGCCCCCGGTTTCGCTTTATCGACGTTGCCGCCATGATGCTCACCGGACGCGCCCGGGTATGTGGAGAATTGTTGTCCCGCGGGTTCGTCGGTTCACCGGGACGCTTTCCCGTGCTCATACCCGGGCAAAACCCGCGGCCCGGAAAAGCGGACGACGTATCGCCGGCCCCGGCGCAAGCCGCGGGGGCGGCCGCCGCCCGTCATGCCTTGAACGTGACCCACGGCTTCAACCGGACCGCGCTGCGAATGAGGCCGGCCTGCTCCTGCGCGTCGATCACGGGCCCGATCGGCTTGTAGGCTTCCGGCGCTTCCTCGATGCGGCGCTCGTCGCGCAGCGTCACACAGCGCCACGTGCCCGGCGCCTGCTCCGCGCGCATCCGCCGCACCGCCTGCCGGCGCACGCTGCGGCCGGCGCCGTGGCTGCACGACCACAGCCAGTCCGGATGGCCGAGCCCGGTCGCGAGAAACGACGCATCGCCCATCGATCCGGGAATCAGCGCGAGATCGCCGTCGCGGGCAGGGGTCGCCCCCTTGCGATGGATGTTCATCCCGTTTTCGCGCAGCACGACGTTGTGCGGCACGTCGACCACGAGAGCCGAGCGGGTCTCGCCGGTGAGCTCCGCCAGTTCCTTGCGAACCATCTCGGCAAGCACGACGCGGTTGAGCCACGCATAACGCGCGGCGGTGCCCATCGCGACGAGATAGTCGCGCGCCAGCTCGCCGGAAAGGCCGTACAGGCCGCTTTCCGGATGCCTGACGCCCGCCGGCCATGCCGCGCGCGCCCGGTCCATCCAGCGTCGCCCGACGTAGAAGCCGACATCGCGCGAACCGCTGTGGATCATCACGACGACGTCGTCCTTCGCGAGTCCCGCCCGGTAGGCCGCATGCCGGTCGAACACGGCGTCGACCACCTGCAGTTCGACGAAATGATTGCCCGAGCCCGGGGTGCCGAGGCAAGGGTCGCGGAATACCTCGCGCGACCCGACGTGCGCGTCGGGCGCGTATTTCGCGCTGCCGTCGAACCGGTCGAGGCCGATGCACGACGACAGTTCGTCGATGAGCCGGTCGCGGTCGACGTGCGCCCAGAGCCCCTGCGGCGCGACACGATCGACGAATGCCGCCGGGCCCGCGTCGAACAGCGCGCGGAAGGCATCGCTGCCGACCGGCACGTCGCGCCGGTCCGCGAGAATCGCGCGCGTCAGCCGCTCGACGAGCGCCGTCTCGAACGGCGCGAGCGCCGAGCGCTTGAGGCCCGTGGTGACGAGACGCATCCCGCAGTTGATATCGGTGCCGATCGCGGCGGGAATCACGAACGCGTCGTCGGTCGCGACGATCGAGCCGACGGGCGCGACCCCGCCCGGATGAAAGTCCGGCGTCGCGCAGGCCTTGCATACGCGCTGATGGCCATCCGGCGAACGGACGGCCGCGAACGCGAGCAACTGCTGGACGGCCTTCTCCTCGAGCGGGAGCGAAGCGGGCAACAGGACGGACGCCTGCGCCAGTTCATTGCGCAGGTGATAGATGCCGGCGTGATGGTCGACACGGATGCCTTGCCGTTGCAAGGCCTTTTTTAAGCGAGGAAAGGTAGACATCGCTGCTGAAAATGAAAAAGGTACGACGCGACCTCCGGCATTCCGGCGGTCGTGGGTACCTTCCTGCAGCAGCGTCGAGGAAGGGAGCGCGGATCATAGCAGAACGCGATTGCGTTCGCGCCCCCCCGTTGCTCACTTGAGACACCCGAGCCCCGCCAGCGTCGCCTCGATCGCGGTATCGAGCGGCGTGACCGGCTCGCGGCCGAGCACCGCGGTCACCCGCGTGTTGTCCAGCCGGATCGGCTCGCGCCACAGGTAGCGCATCTCGAGCAATTCGCGCAGCGTCGTGACGAACGGCGCCGCGACCCACACGAACCACCACGGGAACTTGCGCATCGTCGGACGCAGCCCGTGCCGCTGCGCGACGCGGCGCACGGCCTCCGCCATCTGCGTGCCGTCCGCGTCCCAGTGCCCGCCGAGGTGAAAGCGCGCGAACGGTTCGAGCGTGTCGCGCCGCTCGATCAGCTCGACCATCGTGCGCGCGGCATCCGGTACATACGACCACTGATGCCCGACGCCGTCCCGCCCCGGCACGCTGATGGCCGCAACCGGCTGCCCGGCCTTGACGAGCCCCGCTGCAAACCAGCTGTTGCCGGTGAGCTTCGGCCCGAAGAAATCGCCTGCTCGCACGATGATCGTGCGAACGCCATGCGCGGCCGCACCCTGCAGCCGGCGCTCCAGCTCGACGCGGATCGCGCCCTTGCGCGTCGACGGGTGCTGCGGCGCATCTTCGTGCAGCACCGGAAACGCGTCGGCGCCGTAGTTGTACACCGTGCCCGGCAGCACGACGGTAGCCTGCTCCGCCCGCGCCGCCGCGATCGTGTTGTCGATCATCGGCAGCACCTGCCCGGCCCAGTTCCGGTAGCCGGGCGGATTCACCGCGTGCACGATCACGCTGCACCCGCGCGCGGCCCGGACGACCGCGTCTCGGTCCATCGCGTCGCCGCGCATCCATGCGATGCCGTCGCGCTCCACGGCCTCGGCGTCGAGCCCGCGCTTCAGCGCGCGCACCTGCCAGCCCGCATCGCGCAGCTGCCGCGCGACTTCCCCGCCAATCCCGCCGCTTGCACCGAGCACGAGTGCCTGCCGTTGCGTCCCGCCTGCGTGGTTCGTCATTGCCGCTCTCCTTGAATGAACCGTCATGACACGCATTCTGGCGCGCCGGAGGCTATCAAGGAATTGCCGAACCCAATGGATCGGCTATACATTTATGCATGACCACCGATCTGAACTGGGAACGCTACCGCACCTTCCTGGCCGTGCTGACGGAAGGCTCGCTGTCCGGCGCGGCGCGGGCGCTCGGCATCACGCAGCCGACGGCCGGCCGCCACGTCGCGGCACTCGAAGCCGCGTTCGGCCAGACGCTGTTCACGCGCTCGCCGTCGGGCCTGCTGCCGACCGAGGCGGCGCTCGCGCTGCGCGGACATGCGGAGGCGCTGCGCAGCGCGGCCGCCGCGTTCGAGCGGGCGGCCGCGAGCCACGGCGCCGGCGTGCGCGGCATCGTGCGGATCTCGGCCAGCGACGTGATCGCCGTCGAAGTGCTCCCGCCGGTTCTCGCGCAATTGCGGCGCAACCATCCGGGGCTCGTCATCGAGCTGGTGCCGACCGACCGCATCCAGGACGTGCTCAAGCGCGAGGCCGACATCGCGGTCCGGATGGCGCCGCCCGCGCAGGAGGCGCTCGTGGCGCGGCGCATCGGCGAAATCGATGTCGCGCTGCATGCGCGCGACGACTACCTGGCGCGCAACGGGGCGCCCGCGACGATCGACGAACTCGCGCATCACGCGCTGATCGGCTTCGACACGGTCACGCCGTTCGTCCGCTCGGCGGGCCGCGGCATGCCGATGTGGAAGCGCGACGCGTTCTCGCTGCGCACCGACAGCAACCTGGCGCAGCTCGCGATGATCCGCGCCGGCTACGGGATCGGCTTCTGCCAGACCGGGCTCGCGAAACGCGACGCGCGGCTCGTGCGCGTGCTGCCGGACGGGCCCGCGATGCAGCTGGAAACCTGGGTCGTGATGCACGAGGACCTGCGCACGAGCCCGCGCTGCCGCGCGGTGTTCGATGCGCTGGCCGACGGGCTGCGTGCGTACGTGAACGGCGAACCGGCCGAATAGGCGATTGGACGGCTGGACGGCTGGGCGGCTGGGCGGCTGGGCGGCTGGGCGGTTGAGCGGTTGAGCGGTTGAGCGGTTGAGCGATTCGCAGCAGCGAACGTGAAGCGAACGAATCGCCCGACCGGCGCTATTCGTAGCTTTTCCCGGCGAACAGGATATCCGCCATGCGCCGCCACGGATTGTCGGGCACGTCGTAGTAGCGCAGCCCTTCCTCCGATGCCTCGGCCCAGTCGACCATCGCATCCAGGTACTCGCCGATCGAGTGGTTCTCCCAGCCGAGCGCGGCGCGCGCATACGGTGACGCAGGCAGGTCGGCCTCGAGCTGCCGCTCCTTGTTCCAGTCGTGGCCGAGCACGCGCAGGAAGTGGATCAGCGAGCGTTCGTCGACCACGCGCTCCAGCGCATCCTGCAGCTTCGCGGCCATCTGGCGTTGCAGTTCGTCGTTCATTTTTTTCTCCTGGCGCGCCTCTCAGGTACGCGCCGCCGCGCATCGCGCGGCCCGGTTCCACGGTTCTACATCAGCAATTGCCGCGACAGCACCTCGCGCGCCTGCGTGACGGTTTCGCGTTCGCCCGGCATCGGCGGCGTCAGCGAAAACACCGCGTCAGGCAGCGGCGGCAGACGGTATTTCGCGCCGAGCCGCATCATGCCCTCGCCGATCGCCGACGCGCACAGACAGCCCACACCGAGCCCCGCCGCCAGCATCGACTGCAGCCCCGCGACCCCCGACGCGCTGTGCACGAGCCGGTACGGCGTATGCCGCTCGTCGAGCGCGCGCACCGCGACCTGATGCATCATGCAGTCGTCCGGCAGCAGCACGAGCGGCAACGGCTCGGGCAGTTGCTCGGCGAGCGCGGGCGACGCGACCCACGACAGCGGCTCACGCCGCAGCACCCAACGCGTATCGGCCGACGCCGGCCGGAACGGCCCGCTCGACAGGTTCATCACCACGCCGAGATCGACCTGCCCCCGCGCATGCGCCGCCTCGATGTCCGCGCTCTTCATCGCGCTGACGTGCAGGCTCAGTTGCGGGTAGCACTCCCGCAGCCGGGCCAGCAGGCCCGCGACTTCGTTCGTCCGGTAGTAATCGGTGATCGCGACGCGCAGCTCGCCCTTGATCGCCTGCCCGCGCACTTCGTCGAACGCGGCCTCGTTCAGCGCGACGATGCGCCGCGCGTGCTGCAGCAGCCGCGAGCCGGCCGGGGTCGGCTCGACGCCGCGCTTGCTGCGCACGAACAGCGGCACGCCGGCACGCGATTCGAGCTTGCGCACCTGCTCGCTGACCGTCGACTGCGACAGGTGCAGCAGCGGCGCGGCGGCCGTCAGGCTGCCGGCATCCGCGACCGCCGCGAAAGTACGCAACTGATCCAGGTCGAAACCGCGCATCGCCCTTCTCCATCCATCGAATAACCCGATGGATGCTACCACCAATTCCCGCTTTTCCGATTCATTGCCACCACCCAGAATGGGGGTCAATCGCCCGCCCCCGGCCGAACCGGCGCCCCCGGCACCGCGTCCGGCCTGGATACGGCCCTCGTTCCTTCGGACTGGTTTCCATGACCCACGACACCCTTGCCCCCTGCGGCCCGGCCGGCACGGCAGCCGCGGCGACACCGCGCAGCCACCACGGCTGGGCGCTGGTGGTCCTGCTGGTTGGCGCGATTTTGCCGCCGCTCGACTACTTCATTGTGAATCTGGCGCTACCGGCCATCCGCGACGGCATCGGCGCGCGCCCGGCCGAGCTGCAGCTCGTCGTGTCGGCGTACGCATGCGCGAACGCCGTCGTGCAAATCACCGGCGGCCGGCTCGGCGACCTGTACGGCCGCAAGCGCATGTTCATGATCGGGATGGCCGGCTTCGTCGTCGCGTCGACGCTGTGCGGGCTCGCCGGCAGCGGCGCGGTGCTGGTCGGCGGCCGCGTGCTGCAGGGCCTGTTCGCCGCGATCCTCGCGCCGCAGGTGCTCGCGACGATCCGCAGCGTGTTCAGCCCGCAGGAGCAGGTGCGCGTGATGGGCTTCTACGGTTTCGTGTTCGGCCTCGCGGCCGTGATCGGCCAGCTCGGCGGCGGTGCGCTGATCAGCCTGCATCCGTTCGGGCTCGGCTGGCGCGCGATCTTCCTCGTCAATCTGCCGATCGGCATCCTGGCGCTGGTCGGCAGCTGGCGCTTCATCCCGGAAAGCCGGCCGCCGCGCGGCCAGCGCATCGACGTGCCCGGCATGGCCCTGCTGTCGCTGTTCCTGCTGATGCTCGTCTACCCGCTCACGCACGGGCGCGAGGCCGGCTGGCCGCTGTGGATGGTCGCGTGCCTCGTCGGCGCGCTGCCGATGCTCGGCGCGCTGCTGGCGGTCGAGGCGCGCCGTCTCGCGGGCGGCCACGATCCGCTGCTCGACGTGCGCCTGTTCCGGAACCCGGTCGTCGCACTCGGGCTCGTGCTGGCGTTCCTGTTCTATACGCTGAGCGCGTTCTTCCTGAGCTACGGGATCTATCTGCAGGGCTGCCTGAACTGGTCGCCGCTCGCATCGGGGCTCGCGATCCTGCCGCTCGGGCTCGGCTTCCTGTCGAGCCCGCTGCTGATGCCGCAGCTCGTCGGCCGGTTCGGCGGCTATCGCGTGCTCACGCTCGGTTTCGCGATGCTCGCGGCCGGCGTCGCGACGGCCGCCGCGCTCGCCGGTGCGGCCGCGCCAGGCCCCGGCTTCTACGTGGGGATCGCGGCGATCGGTGTCGGACAGGGCCTCGTGCTGCCGTCGGTCGTGCGGATCGTGCTCGCGGAAGTCGATACCGCCCGCGCGGGCGTGGCATCCGGCATGGTCACCGCGATGCTGCAGATCGGCGCGGCCGTCGGCGCGGCGACGCTCGGCGGCGTGTTCTTCGCCCGGCTCGGCACGCATCCGGCCGCGCTCGATTATGTGCAGGGCTTCAGAACGTCGATGTTCGCGCTGACGGCCGTGCTGCTCGCGTGCATCGCGCTGTCGGCCATGCTCGGGCCGCTGCATCGGCGGCTGCATGCGGGCGCGTGACGCGGGATCGGCGCCCACTGCCGGCGCGGCTCGAGACGCGCGGCAAATGCGCACCGCTCGCCGGCATCGGGCTTGTCGTCATGGCTTGTGCTGCGCGTGCCGCGCTTCCCACTCCGCCAGTTCGACGCGATAGCGCGCCAGTGCTTCGTCGTACAGGTCGAAAACGCACGGCGAACAACCGCTGTTGCAGCAGTCTTCCAGTTCGGGTTGTACGGGCGGGGTCGGACGCGGATCGTCGATGGACGGATCGGTGGGGGCAGGCGTGGGCACGGCGACAATCGAATGGCGGAAAAGCTCGAGTATAAGTGGATGCCGCCCGGCCTGTCGGCGGTGACACCCGGCACGCGCCACGTCACATCCCGAGGATCGTCACCTGGTCGTGGCGAAGCCGAACATCGCGCGTCCACGCGTCGACTTCCGCGATCACGCCGGCCAGCGCGGCGCAGCTTGCGTCGAGACGCGCGACGAAAGCCTGCCGCGATCCGCTGAAAATGAAACCGAGCCGGTCGAGCGCGTCGGTGCGCTGCGCGGCGTTGCCGAGCCTCCTGCCCGTGTCGGCCAGTTCGGCGACGATCGCAAGCCAGTCGGCCATGCCGACGGCGTTGAACGTGTAATGGTCGTAGTCGGGGATCTGCCGCGCGATTGCCGCCTCGAGCAGCCCGAACACTTCCTCGTCGAAGAACAGCGACCCGGCATTCCAGCAGGTGCGCGCATACGGCCCGCCCATGAGTTCGACGTACGCGGTGCCGTCGAGCGCCGCACGATCCTTGATGACGCGGATATCGTTCATGTGTGTCGTCGTGATCGCGGAACAACGCCCCATGCGTCGCCGCGCGTTCATCCATAATGGCGCGATTGTCGACGAAGCGGGCGGTGCTGTCGACGGCGCGCCTCCGTTGCGCGGCCGCTCGCCGCAAGCCGTGCAGCCGCCGCCTCACAGGAGCCGCGTGATGGCCGAAGCAGTGAATCCGCCGGAAGTCTGGGCGCCGTTCGGCGCGTTCTCGATGGCCGTGATCGAGGGCGACGGCCGGATCGTGCATCTGAAGGGGCAAGTGGCGCTCGACCGCGACGGCCAGGTGGTCGGCCACGGCGACATGCGCATGCAGCTACGGCAGACGCTCGACAACATTCGCGCCGTGCTCGCCGCGATGGGCGGGCAGATGCAGGACGTGATTTCGCTCGTCCACTACGCGACCGACATCGATGCCTTCATGCAGGCCGGCGACATCCGCAACACGTATTTCGCCGCGCCCTATCCGGTGACGACGACCGTCCAGGTCGAACGTCTCTACCATCCCGACCTGCTGATCGAGATCACCGCCGTCGCCGAAATTCCGCTCGCGCGTTTTCGCCGGCCCGCACCACGCGCGTGAAGCGCGGCTGTCCCGCGCCGGATGACGCGCCGGCCATCGCATTGCCGACCGGCGCGCTCGCCACCCGCGTGCCTACTTCGCCTGCGCGCCCGGCTTCACGGCGCCCGCGGCCGCCTTGTCGGCCAGCGGTTGCCACGCGGCGCCGAGCGAATACCAGTCGACGCGGCGCGTGAGCGTCATGATGCCGGCGAGGATCGCGAACAGCAGCAGCGAACCGAGCATCAGCGCGTTGTCTTCCGACAGCAGCAGCCCGTAGAGCGCCGCGTACAGCACCGCGAGCAGCGCCGAGAACACCGCGCCGCGCTTCACGCTGTGCAGCACGAACGACAGGTAGAAGCCGAGCAGCCCGATGCATGCGCCGCTCGCCGCGAGATACGCATACGCGAACGCGATGTGTTCGGAGAGGCTCAGCAGCAGCAGGAAGAACAACGCGAGCGACAGGCCGACCAGCGTGTACTGGATCGGGTGAATGCGCAGCCGCTTCACGAGCTCGTACATGAAGAAGCTCGCGAACGTGAGCATCACGAACAGCGCGCCGTACTTCGTTGCGCGTTCGGCCTGCAGATAGACGTTCACGGGTTCGATCATCGACACCGACGCCGTTTCGATCGCGCTGTCCCCGTTGCCGGTCGCGATCTGCTCGCGCGCCTTCGTGTTGAACGACGTCACGCGCCAGTTGCCGGTGAAGCCGCGCGCATCGACCGTGCGGTTGTTCGGCAGGAACGCGCCGTCGAAACTCGGGTGCGGCCACGTCGACTTCAGCGAGAAATCGTTCTGGTCGCCCACCGGCGCGAACGCGACGGACTCCGCGCCCCGCAGCGGCAGGTCGATGCTGAACGGCACAACTGCCCCCGCCCCCGCGCCTGCTTCAGCCAGCGCCGCGAGATCGACGTTCGCGTGCACACCCTGGCGCAGGCTGTCCAACCGCGTGCCCTGCTCCACGTCGAAACGCGCGCCGCCGATGCGCAGGTCGGGTTGCGCGGTCAGCCCGCGAATGTCGCCGATGCCGATCGCGACATAGGC
This sequence comes from Burkholderia sp. 572, assembly GCF_040545135.1. Lineage (NCBI taxonomy): Bacteria > Pseudomonadati > Pseudomonadota > Betaproteobacteria > Burkholderiales > Burkholderiaceae > Burkholderia > Burkholderia sp. 572. Next base: position 91,389 of record NZ_JBEPLH010000009.1, read on the forward strand.
GTTGTCGACCTTGAAGCTCACGTGGCCGTCCGCCTGCGGCAGCTTCTTCAGGTCCGGCAACGCCAGCGTGCCGGTCAGCCGGCTCGTCAGTTCGTACACCAGCGCCTTGTGGATACCTCGATAGCGGACGCTGGTCGTCAGCGTGCCGTCGACGTTCAGCGTCTTCGGAAACACGAGCAGGCGCTTCGTCTCGCTTCTCAGGCTCGTCTTCGTCGCGCCGCCGGCGGGCGTCTCGTCGCGCACGCGCGTGACTTCCGTGTAAGGCACGACGAGCACCGGCCCCGACACCGTCTGCGGCCCCGCATAGCTCGACCAGATGCTCTGCAGCGCATCCATGCGATACGCGGAGCGTTCGTGCACGATGCTTTGCACCATCTGCAGCGGGATCAGGATCAGCAGCGCAAGCAACGCGGTGATCGCGAATTTGAACAACAGGACTCGATTCATGGCCGACAGGTACCGGAGTAAAAGGTACCGCCAGCATGCGCCGGCCCGGTGAAGGGCGATTGAAGCCGGTGTGAAGCGAATGTGGGCCGAATGTGGGGCGAACGTGAAGCGCGGTCAGGCCGACGACGGCAGCGTGAGCGTCGCGCACGCGCCGCCTTCGTCGCGGTTCGCGAGCGCGACCTGGCCGCGGTGCAGCATCGCGACCTCGCGGACGAAACACAGCCCGAGGCCCGTGCTGCGATCTTGCCCGTCGGGGCGCGGCAGCGAATAGAAGCGCTCGAACACGCGCGCCAGTGCGTAGTCGGGCACACCGGGGCCGTCATCGGCGACGCGCACGATCGCGACGTGCGCCCTGCCCGCCGGCTGCCGTTCGAGCGCGATGCGGATCGTGCTGCCCCGCGGCGCGAAATCCAGCGCGTTGTCGAGCAGGTTGCCGAGCGCCTGGCGCAGCAGGAACGGATCGCCTTCGACGACCGCCGGGTCGGCCGCGTCGTTCGCGTCGATCGCCAGGTTCACGCCGCGCTGCCGCGCGCGCGGCTCGATATCGTCGACGAGCTGTTCGAGCACCGGCCGCAGCGCGACCGGTTCGCGCACCGACAGCCGCTGCTTCTGTTCGACTTCGGCGAGCGCGAGCAGCTTGCGGATCATCTGTTCGAGGCGGCCGGCCTGGCGGCGGATGTTCTCGGTGAAGCGCCGGCGGTTCGCAACCGGCATGTCTTCCTGCAACAGTTCGGCTGCACCGCTGATCGCCGCCAGCGGGCTTTTCATCTCGTGCGTGAGCGTGTGGATGTAGGTCTCGACGTACTGCCGGTCCTCGAGCCGCTGATGCATGCTTTCCACCGCGCGCCCGAGCTCGGCCAGCTCGCTCGCGCCCTGCAGCGGCATGTCGGCCCGCTCGCCCGCCGCAATCGCGCGCGCATAGCGCTGCAGGCGACGCAGCCCGACCACCAGCCACCAGGTGCACGCGGCGCCGATCAGGATCGCGCCGCCCATCAGCAGCGCGCCGTACAGCATGATCTTGCGCTGGCTGCGCGCGATGAACGGCGCGACCGTCTGGTTCGGCTTCGCGATCGTCAGCACGCCGATGATCTCGTTGCCGCGCCGGATCGGTGCCGCCACGTGCATCACGGTGCTGCTGTCGTCGTTCGGATCGCTGCGCGTGCTGCGCGCGCCGTATTCGCCGCGCAGCGTCCGGTAGACGTCGTTCCAGCGCGAATAGTCCTGCCCGAGCGCGCGGCCGGTCGAGTCGTAGCGCACGATGCCGTGCGCGTCGGTGATGTAGAGGCGGTAGCCGATCACGTTCTTCTGCACGCCCCACACGTTCGCGCTGACCGGGCGTTCGTGAAGTTGCGCGAGCTGCCGCGCGAAAGCGCCGTCGGCGATATGGCCGCTGGCCATGTCGTCGGCGGCCAGCGTCGCGAACACTTGCGCGGTATCGACGAGGGTGTCCTCCATCGCCTCGCGCACGCCGGGCTTCACCTCCTGCACGAACACGCGCAGCGTGATCAGCGCGGCCAGCCCGACGATCAGGAAAAAGCCGAAGAAGATGCGCAGGCCGATATGCATGGGCGGTGCCGGTCGTTACGGTTGCAGCGAATAACCCATCCCGCGATGGGTGCGGATCGGGTCGCGCTCGGGGTCGATCGCGCGCAGCTTGGCGCGCAGCGTCTTGATGTGCGTGTCGACCGTGCGGTCGGCCGAATCGAAGGCCTCGTGCCACACGAGATCCATCAGCTGCTCGCGCGAATAGATGCGCCCGGGATGCCGGACCAGCAGCGCCAGCAGCCCGAATTCGTAGCGCGTGAGATCCAGTGCGTGGCCGAGCCACGACACGCGCGCGCCATCGGTATCGACCGTGAAGCCCGGCGCGGTCGTCGCGGCGGGTGCCGGCGCGGGCGCGGGTATCGATTCGGGGGCGGCCGCCCGGTGGAAACGCCGCAGGATCACGCGCACCCGGGCCGCCAGCTCGCGTGGCGAAAACGGCTTGACCACGTAATCGTCGGCACCGATCTCGAGCCCGACGATCCGGTCGATTTCGTCGTGCCGCGCCGTGAGGAAGATCACCGGCACGTCGGAGAACGTGCGCAGCCGCCGGCATACCTCGAAGCCGCTGAGGTCCGGCAGGCCGACGTCGAGCACGACGAGGTCGAAGCGCGCATCGCGCAGGCGGTCGAGCGCCGCCTGCCCGAGGGTGCAGTGGACGGTCTGCATGCCGTCGGTGCCGAGGGCGTAGACGATCGTGTCCGCGATCGCCACTTCATCTTCGACGATCAGGATATGGGGCTGATGCATGGTCTCGGGCTGGGCTCGCGTGTGTCCGGTGCGCCATTGTACGCACGGCCGGCCGCCGCGCGAGCCCGAGCCCGTGCCCGCCGGACTACGCGACGCGGCCGGTCACCGGGATCGACGCGCCGGTGATCGCCTGCGCGTCGGCCGACAGCAGGAACCCGATCGTCGCCGCGATCTGTTCCGGCCGCACCCAGCGCGTGAAATCCGCGTCCGGCATGTCCGCGCGGTTCGGCGGCGTATCGATGATGCTCGGCAGGATCGCGTTCACCGTCACGCCACGGTCGAGCAGTTCGGCCGCCAGCGCCTCGGTGAGCCGCGCGACGCCGGCCTTCGCGGCCGCATAGGCGCCCATTCCCGCGCCGGCCTTGAACGCCGCGCCCGCGCCGATGTTGACGATGCGCCCGGCCGGGCTCGCCAGCAGGTGCGGCAGCGCGGCCTTCGATGCGTTCAGCGCGGTCTTCACGTTCAGTTCGTACATGCGGTCCCACGTCGCGGCGTCGCCGTCGGCGATCGTCTGCCACACGAACGCGCCCGCGATGTTCAGCAGCGCGTCGACCCGGCCGAATTCGCGCTGCACGGTATCGAGCGCCCGCGCGGCGGCCTGCGGATCGACCAGATCGATGCCGCCGATGCGCAGCGCGTCGGCCGGCACGCCGGGCAGTGCCTCTGCCGCCGGGGCCGCGCCGCGGCCGATCAGCGCGACGCGTGCGCCGCGCGCGCCGAGCCACGCGGCCGTCGCGATGCCCAGATGGCCGAATCCGCCGGTGATCGCGACTGCCTTGCCTTTGAAATCGTGTTCCATCGATGTTTTCTCCTGGATCGAGGGTTGCTTGATGATGCGTATTGCATGGGTCATGCCGGCCGCGGCACGCATGCGCGGCCGGCAATTCGACACAGCGTAGCGCGTTCACGCATCCGTGCGCACGGCGACGAGGCTGCGGCGGCGCAGTTCCTCCGTCGTTTCGCCCTGGTTGTCCGGGCGCCAGCCCGGCGGCAGCAGCACGAAGCGGATCGCCGTCCACACGTCGCGGGCCGTCGCGACGTCGCGGGCGAGGCTCGCCCAGTGTTCGAGTTCGACGACGAACGGATTGCGCGAACGGGTCGGCGTGACGAGGCCGAAACGGCACGGCTCGTCAACGCGCTCGGCGACATAGGTACCGAACAGCCGGTCGAACACGATCAGCACGCCGCCGTAGTTCGCATCCAGGTAGTCGAGGTTCGACGCATGGTGCACGCGATGAGCGGCTGCGCATCGACCGCGACTACCGCCATGACCGCCGCGCCGGCGGCCCGCACGCAGGCAGCGGTCGGCGCCGGCCTGCATGGCGTGTCGGAAGCGAAGCACGACACGGTGGCGTCCGATACGGATCGACTCGCGCGCTCGATCGCGAAACAGCTCGCCACGCAGAATGCGGCGAACGCGTGGCTGCCGACGGTGTCGGCGAGCTGACGCACCGCACGCCGCGTGCGCGGCCTGCGCGGCCCGGCGGGCGCGCACGCAGACGGCCGGGCATAATGCGCGAGGCCGCTGCTGCGGCACGCGCCGCGACCGTGCCGGGCCACCCGACGGCCGGCGCCATTTCCCACCCTGAACGAATTCCGAACCTCAACCCGTCAATGCCATGCAAGTACTCGTCGTAGGAACCGGCAAGCTGGCCAGCGAACTGCTCGGCGCGCACCGGCTCGACCCCGCAACCTGTCGCGTGATCGCGTGGTCGGACAGCACGCACAACGATGCGCAGCGTAGCGACGCCCGGCATGTCGACGCCCGCTCGATCGTCGTGCATGCCGGTTCCGGCCGCGAACTCCCTGACGTCATCGCGTTCTGCGAGGCCACCGCGTCGCCGCTCGTCGAGCTGTCCACCGGCTCCGTGCTCGAAACCGGCGCGTACGCTTTCCCGGTCGTGCTGTGTCCGAACACGAACATCCTGATGCTCAAGTTCATGAGCATGCTGGAAACCAGCGGTCACCTGTTTCACGACTGCCGGATCAGCCTGACGGAGTCGCACCAGGCCGGCAAGACGTCCGTCCCGGGCACGGCCGTCGGGATCGGCCAGTCGCTCTGCGTGCCGCCGGAAGACATCCGCTCCGTGCGCGACCCGGACGTGCAGCGCAGCGAATTCGCCGTCGCCGACGATCAGCTCGGCCGCCACGCGATTCACCGGATACGCATCGACGACGGTGCGTGCAGCCTGCAGTTCGAATCGCGCGTGGTGGGCGATACGCCCTACGCGGATGGCGTATCGCGCATCGTCGATGCCGTCCGGCAGCACGATCTCGAGCACCGCCGCTATTCGATCGTCGAGTTCATCCGCGACGGCTGGCTATAGTCGCGGCGGTACGCGGCGGGAGGCATGCGCGCGTCTCGCACGTCATTTCCACAATGCAAACAGGTTCGTCGCAAAATACCGTGGATGTCGCCGATCGCTTCGCCGGCGACATCCGGGCCACACATCCCGCCGCCCGGCAGCCGCGACGCGCAACCGTCGTTTCGCATCGGCCGGCAAGTTATCGGCGGAGGTCCATTCGCCGAGATGAAGCGCAAACCGCTGCCGACGCCGGCGCGTGAATCGCCGCAGTCGACATCCCCCGAAAGGAGAGCACCCAATGACCCGCCCCGATTTCATCAAGCACTGGACCGAGCTCGAAGAACCGGAAGCGCATTGCTATCGCGGCGACACCGAGCCGATGGCGCTGGACGCACCGCTTTCCGCCGAACTCGGCATCACCCGTATCGGCATTCATCACGTGAGGCTCCTGCCGGGTCGGCGGACGTCATATCCGCATGCCGAAAGCACCGAGCAGGAGTTTGTGTACGTGCTCGAGGGCAAGCCCGATGTCTGGATCGACGGCGTGCTACACCCCGTTGCCGAAGGTGATTCCGTCGCGTTTCCGGCGGGCACCGGCATCTGTCACACCTTCATCAACAACACGAAGGACGAGGTCAGGCTGATGGTGATCGGCGAACGCCCGCGCGACGACAACCGCATCCGCTACCCGAAGAACGAGGCGTACGAGCTTACCCGCGCGGACCGCTGGGTGGACTGGCCCGCCAGGCCGCTCGGGGACCATGACGGCATGCCGGACTGACGCTCGCGAAGATGCCCCCGACGGAACATGCCGAGCCTGCTGCGTGAACGCGCGGCAGGCCGCCGGAGCCGCCCCGTTGCGCGGCGCGTTACCCGGCCAGCCGTCACTCGCCGCCCAGCACCGCTCCGCTCTCGGGCAAAGTCGCACCACCATCGACGACGATCGTCTGCCCCGTGATGTACGCGGCATCGGCCGACGCGAGAAACAGCATCGCGTTCGCGACATCTTCCGGCTCGCCCATCCGCGCAAGCGGAATGTCGCGCGCGATCTGCGCGGCAACCGACGCATCGCCAAGATTGCCTGCCGCCGGCGTGCGGATCATTCCCGGTTCGACACCATTCACCGTCACGTTGTGGCGTGCGAGCTCCAGCGCCGCCGCGCGAATGAAGCCGTTCACGCCGGCCTTCGACGCCGCGTAATGCGCGAGCCCCGGATACACGACGCGCGGCCCCGTCACCGACGACGTGACGAGCAGCCGCCCCGCCCCCGCGCGCCCGAAGGCCGGCAACGCGGCCTGTGCGAGCCAGAACAGCGCCGACAGGTTGACCGACAGCGTCCGGTCGAGCGTCGGCTCGTCGATCTGCGTGAACGGCGTCAGCGGAAAATACGCGGCATTGTGGACGACGACATCGAGCCGGCCGCCATCGCGCTCGACTGCCGCGACCAGCGCACCCAGTTGGTCGCGGCTGGCCGCATCCACCCGATAGGCGCGCGCCTCGCCGCCCGTGCTCGCGAGCGCGTCGGCCTGCGCGGCGGCGGCCTCGCCGTTCAGGTCGGCGAGCGCGACGAATGCGTCGGACTCCGCGAAACGGCGCGCGATCGCCGCGCCGATCCCCTGCGCGGCGCCCGTGACGAGCACGACGCGCCCGCTGAAATCCGCCCGCAGGCGGCCGCTGCCGGGCACGGCGTTCATCGCTGCGCCCCGCCGTCGAGCGGATGCACGGTGTCGTTCAGCACCTGCGCATGCGCGCCGATCGGGAAGTTCGACAGCGTGCCGAAATCGCCGCCCTGGTAGCCGAAGATCTTGCCGTCTGTCTTGCGCTGCGCGAGGTCGATCAGCACGACGCCGAGCGTCGGCACCACCTTTTCGCGCCACACGAACAGATACAGCTCCTCTGCAATCCTGAAGTAATGGCAGCGGTCGACATCGGCCAGCCCGCCTTCGACACCCTTCAGGCACTGCCACGCGTAGAAGTTCTCGTTCAGGTAGATGTGCTCGTAGCATTCGGTCGGGCTGTAGCGGTACATCGTCCGCTTGCCGATCAGCTCGCGCGTGGGCCCGTGCAGCGGCCCCGGCTGCGTATGGCCGCCGAGCGTGCCGTGCCGGAAACCGGCCTCGACGCCCGTCAGCGGCAGCCCGCGCGCAACCCGCGTGAATGCATCGATACGCGTGTCGGCTTCGGTCGGCAGCGTGCCGACAACCGACGTCCATACACCGTTGTCGAGATCGATCACGAGACTGACCGACGTCGCGCGGGCGGCCGAATCGATGTAGTCGACGAAGTACAGCCCGTTGCGCAACCGCGTCACGCGGCACGGCTCTCGGCCGCCCGTGTCGGTCGCCGCGTCGCGCCACTGCAGCGCGCCCGGCTCGAACATATAGACCCGCCATGCCCCCGACGCGTCGCCGAGCGTCAGCGTATGCCCGGCGAGCGCATCGGAGGATGCGAGGATGTTCGCTTCCGGCGCGAAGCCGTCCGCGAGCGCGCCAACCTGAATGAATACCGGATCCTGTCGTTCCACCTGCCGTCTCCCGCGCAGCTTCAGGCCCGGCGGGCCGTGTACGCTGCTCATGTGCACATGGTGCGGGCTGCGCGCGATGCGCGGTATCGGCCAAAAGGATGAAGGGCGCGCGGCGCCGGAACGCGCTAAAGTGCACGAAATCCGCGCCGCGACCGGCGCGAGGAGCGCACATGCACCGCGTCACCCACTACCGACGGACCGGCGAAGGCATCGAGGCAATCAGCCTCGAATCCGACCGCGCGTTTCCGCGCCACGCGCACGACGAATTCGGGGTCGGCGTGATCGTCAGCGGCGCGCACCGGTCGTGGAGCGGCCGCGGGCAGGTCGACGCCCTGGCCGGCGACGCGATCATGGTCAACCCGGGCGAGATGCATGACGGTTCGCCGATCGAGGCCGGCACGGGCCGGCGCTGGCGGATGCTGTACCTCGCGCCCGCGCTGGTCGCGGGCGTCGCGGCGGAAGAAGGCCTCGGCGGCATCGAGCTGGCGCATCCGGCGGTGCGCGACGCGCGGCTCACGGCCGCCGTCGGCCGGCTCCATGCGCGCATCGTCGCGGGGGAATCCCGGCCGCTTGCCCGCGACGAGGCACTCGTGATGCTCGTCGCCGGGCTGCTCGCCCGGCACGCGAACCGCACGCTGCCGACGGCGGGCGTTGCACCGGCGATCCGCATCGCGCGGGAGCGGCTCGACGCGGCACCGGCCACCCCCGTTTCGCTCGCCGAGCTGGCCGGCCTGAGCGGCGTGAGCCGCTTCCAGCTGCTGCGCGGGTTTGCCCGCGAACTCGGCATCACACCGCACGCCTACCTGATCCAGTCGCGTGCGCGGCTGGCACGCGCGCTGCTCGCCAGCGGCCTGCCGATCGCCGATGCCGCGGCCGAAGCCGGCTTTGCCGATCAGAGCCACCTGACGCGTGCGTTCGCGCGCCAGTTCGGGATCACGCCGGGGAGGTTTACGCAGGCCGGTTGATGCCCTGCGTCCCCGCGCAACGCGATCGGTCGCAAGGCGATCGAAGGCGGGCCCCGACGTCGACGACGGCTGACGCGGCTTGGGCTTGGGCTTGGGCTTCGACTTCGACTTCGACTTCGACTTCGACTTCGACTTCGGCTTCGGCTTCGGCTTCGGCTTCGGCTTCGGCTTCGGCTTCGGCTTCGGCAGCAGTCTGCGCGAACGCACGCGCGCAACGCCCTACGCACGGCCCTCGACACTCCCGCACCCGCTGCAATTTCGTTCAAGACGCGCGACGCCGCCACACGCGACGATGCGGCGCATGAAGACACGACTGATCGGCTATCTCTATCTCGCCGCCGCGATGGCGGGCGTCGGCAGCACCGTCATCGCGAGCCGTCTCGCGGCAGGCGGCCTGCCGCCGTTCACGGCCACCGCGCTGCGCTTCCTGATCGCGACACCGCTGCTGCTCGCGCTGATGCGCGCGCAGCGAATGCGCTGGCCACGCATTTCCACCCGCGACGCCGTGTTGCTCGTCATCCAGGCTGCGGCGGGCGGCGTCGGTTATACGGTGCTGCTGATCAGCGGCACGAAGCTGTCGTCGCCGCTCGACGCTGGCGTGATGCTCGGCACGCTGCCCGCGATGTCGACGCTGATCGCGGCCGTCGTGCTGCGCGAGCGGCAGACGCCGCGCGACTGGGCGGCCGCCGCGCTCGCCACGGCCGGCGTGCTGTTCGTCACGTTCGCCCCCGGCCACGCGCTGCCGTCGCTCCGGACGCTTGCCGGCGATGCACTGGTGCTGGCCGCCGTCGCATGCGAAGCCGTATTCATCCTGCTCAACCGGCGCCTTGCCGCGCCGCTGCCGCCGCTCGCGCTGTCCACCGCGATGTCGGGCCTCGGCTTCGTCCTCGCGCTCGTGCCGGCTGTATTCGAATGGCACGCGGTCGCAGACGGCTGGACTGTCGGCGCCGTGTCGGCAATCGCCTACTACGCGCTGGTGCCGACCGTGCTCGGCTACCTGTGCTGGTACGCGGGTTCGGCGCGCACCAGCGGAACCGAGGCCGCGCTGTTCACGGCGGTCGCGCCGGTCTCGGCCGTGCTGTTCGCGGTCGCGCTGTTCGGTGAAACGTTGAACGTCACGCGGGTCGCCGGCATCGCGCTCGTCGTCGCGGGCATGCTCGTCGGCGCGACGCGGCGGCGCGAGCGGCTCGCCGACACGCACGATGCCCGGCCAGCCAGCCCCGCGCCCACCCCCGCTCAAACCGCCGCCGACTGACGGCGGTCATCGCGGGATTGCGGCAGCGGCGGCCACTTCCTCCCGTCACATCGTCGTGGCCCGCGCCCCCGGCCACTGTAGGAATGTGTCCGCGTGCCGCAAATCGATTGCGCACCACCCCGCAAGATGCAATATTCGCGTGGCCGGCCCCTTTGACAACCATCGAACAACAATCCGACACGCAATGAACAGGAAGGAAGCCAAAACAAGAATCGCGGTGCTGCTCTCCGCGGGAACGAGGAAGGCCGACGCACTGGCCGAACTGTCCGGACAGGGGCTCAAGGATCGCGTGCTCGCGCACCTGATCGCATCGCGCCCCGACCCCGAGCGCTGCCGCAAGAACAAGGTGCACGTCCGGATCCTGGTCGCGCTCGGTATCGCCCAGCTGGCGATCAGCCTCGTGCTCGCGTATTACTTCTTCGCAAGCGGCGCCGGCACCGGCCTCGTGGCCGTGTTCCTGACGTTGACCGTGCCGCTGTCGCTGCTGTTCATCTGGGGCTTCGCGACCCATCGCGTCGGCGCCTATCACGCGTTCATCCTGCTGTCGCTGCTGCAGTTGCCGAAGACCATCGCCGAGCTCGGACGCGATCCGTCGACCGCGCTGCCGAGTCTCGTGATCACCGCGTTGCTGGTGGGCTACGTCTGGTACGTACGCAACCGGATGTTCCCCGACTACGGCTGGTTCACGCCGCGCAAGGTCGAAGGCCGCTACGCGTTCGTCGAACACGCGTGACGCCGCCGGCGTCGCCGGCGTCGTCACGGGCCGAAAAAAAGCGCCGGGCCGCCCCGCAATCGCGGGACGGCCCGGCGCTTTCTGCATTCCGAAACCGGCCGGCTTACTTGGCCTTTTCAGCCGTATCGCTGATCGCCTGGCCGCCCTTCGAAATATCCTGGCCCACGCCGGCGACCGTGTTGCAACCGGCGAGCGCGGCGGTCACCACCAGCAGCATTGCAGCAATCGTACGCGTCATTCTCATTCTCCTTCGAATCAACAAGCCCGACGGGCGAATCGTATGCGGCCCCGTGCCCGGCAAGACGCCGGGCACGGGGCCTGACCTGATTATACGGAGACGGCCGCGACGCGCCACTACGAACCCGCCGCATGTCACATGGGCCACACAGCCGGTTCGCGCAGATTTTCCTTGACTTCAACGCGCCAGGAACTAATATACGCACCGCGTATATTTTCCGCCAGGAGCCGCCGATGACCGTTCCCCAGCAAGCCTTCCTCCGCGACGCGATGCGCCGCCTCAACATGACCCGCGAAGCGTTCGCCAATCGCATCGGCGTCAGCCGGCGCGCGCTGGACACCTGGCTGCTGCCCGACGATTCGCAGGAATCGCGCGGGATGCCCGAGATCGTCGAGCGCTTCGTGTCGGAAATCGTCGAGCGCTCGGCACCGGAAGGCGGCGGCTATACGCAAAGCGTAGATAATCAAGGGCTCGCCAAGCAGTTCTTTTTCGAAGGCAAGCCGCAGCTGCTGTCGGTCGACCAGTTCTCGCGGGAATCGGTCGAGGCGCTGTTTCGCGTGGCCGACGTGATGCAGCCGATCGCACGCCGCCACAAGATTTCGCGCGTCCTGGAAGGCGCCGTGCTCGGCAACCTGTTCTTCGAAGCCAGCACGCGTACGCGCGTGTCGTTCGGCGCCGCCTTCTGCCGGCTCGGCGGCTCGGTGTGCGACACGACGGGTTTCACGTTCTCGTCGATGGCCAAGGGTGAATCGATCTACGACACGAGCCGCGTGATGGCCGGCTACGTCGATGCGCTCGTGATCCGCCACCCGGAGAAAGGCTCGGTGGCCGAGTTCGCGCGCGCGACCAACCTGCCCGTGATCAACGGCGGCGACGGCCCCGGCGAGCACCCGAGTCAGGCGCTGCTCGATCTCTATACGATCCAGCGCGAGTTCTCGCGGCTCGGCAAGATCGTCGACGGCGCGCACATCGCGCTGGTCGGCGACCTCAAGTACGGCCGCACCGTGCACTCGCTCGTCAAGCTGCTCGCGCTGTACCGCGGGCTGAAGTTCACGCTCGTGTCGCCGCCGACGCTCGAGATGCCGGCCTACATCGTCGACCAGATCGCGACGAACGGCCACGTGATCGAGCAGACGACCGACCTCGCGGCCGGGCTGCGCGGCGCGGACGTCGTCTACGCGACGCGGATCCAGAAGGAGCGCTTCACCGACGAGTCGTTCGAAGGCTACACGCCGGATTTCCAGATCAACCAGGCGCTCGTCGATACGGTGTGCAAGCCCGACACGCTGATCATGCACCCGCTGCCGCGCGACAGCCGGCCCGGCGCGAACGACCTGTCGGTCGACCTGAACCGCGACCCGCGCCTCGCGATCTTCCGTCAGACCGACAATGGCATTCCGGTGCGGATGGCGATCTTCGCGGTGCTGCTCGGCGTCGAGAACCTCGTCCAGCATTCGATGCGCGACGCGACGTGGCGCCCGCCGGCATACCTCGGGCCGGAGGACGCGGTGTTTCACGGTGTCGATTGAACCGTATCCAGGGTCTCACGCCCGCCTGCCGTCGTTTCGGGTTGGCGGCGCGCCCGCCTGAAGCAGAACGCGCCGCATCGCACGGCGCGTTTTTCAATTGCGGGGCAGCCTGCGGGGCCGGCAGCCGTGGGCTCGCTAGCGCGCCCACGGGTCGATTACGCGAATTCCCATTGCCTCGAACGGCGTGACGTCGCGCGTGGCGACGATCAGGCCGTTCGCTTCGGCCGTGCCGGCGATAAAACCATCGGAAGGTGCAATTGCGACACCTGCGGCACGAGCGCGTGCGCGAAGGCTCGCATACGCTTTGCTCGCAGCATCGTCGAATGGCAGGATTCGTCCGCGAAACAACGGCAGCACGCGCTGCTCGATGCTCTGATGCAGCCACTCTCGCCGGCGTCCTTCCGGCAATACAGCCACGCCCAATCGTATTTCCGCGAGACTGATCGCAGCCAGAAACAAGGTTTCGACATTCTGGGCATCGAGCCACTCGATCACGGCCGCGTTCGGCTCGCGTCGTAGCGGTTCGGAAATGACATTCGTATCAACAAGGATCATTCGAAGCTCATCGGATCGGCAGGCGTCTTGTCGCGCTGGGCGTCGAAATCGAATCCGCCGGCCTCCTGCCCGATTGCCGCCAGCATCGTTCCCAGCTTGAGCCGCCCGCCCGGAAGAACGGCCTGTTCGAGAATGTCGCGCACCTCGGCTTCGGTGCTGCGCCCATGTTGGGCCGCGCGAATGCGAAGTGCTCGATGCACTTCATCGGACAGATTTCGGACGGTGATCACCGGCATGGTGCGCCTCATCAAGATTGCTTTCAATGCAGTCATATTAGCATTTTGCTGTCATACCAAGTGAATCGCGACACTGCGACTCTAACCGGCCCGACAAGCCCTTCCTATCTGGTCATTCGGCCAATCTTCCCTCCGCAACGACCCCGTCACATTCGTCAACAATTCCCTAACAAACGAGAACAAGAACGCTTCTCATTCGCGATGAAATTACATAGAATGCCGCCTGAAAACAAATCGTAATAATTCCCGGCGGCGTGCACATTTCCGCAGCGCACCGCCCCGGGGCCACACCGCGAGGTCGAAGCGCACCATGAAGTCACGTCCCGACGAGCTGAAGCTCGGCAAATTCACCACCCTGTGCAGCGTGCTCGCCGCCAGCCCGGCATTCGCGGCGGACGGCACGCCGCCGCCCGCCCCGGCCGGCACCGAAGGCCATCTCGCGCCGATCGAGGTGCAGGGCAAGGCCGAGCACAGCTACAAGGCCGATTTCTCGGCTTCCGTGAAATTCACCGCGCCGCTCGTCGACACGCCGAAATCCGTCACCGTGATCCCGCAGGAGCTGATCCAGAACAGCGGCGCGTCGACGCTGACGGAAGCGCTGCGCACCGTGCCCGGCATCACGTTCGGCGCCGGCGAAGGCGGCAACCCGCTCGGCGACCGTCCGTTCATCCGCGGCTACGACACGCAGGGCAGCATGTTCGTCGACGGCATGCGCGACACGGGCGCCACGACGCGCGAGATCTTCAATACCGAGCGCATCGAGATCACCAAGGGTTCCGACGGCGCATACGGCGGCCGCGGCGGCGCGGGCGGCAGCATCAACCTGATCACGAAGGCCCCGCACCTCGGCACCACCGCCGCCGCGAGCGCGGGCCTCGGCACCGACCGCTATCGCCGCTTCACGGCCGACGGCAACTGGCAGTTCGCCGATCACGCCGCGTTCCGCCTGAACCTGATGAGCCACAACAACGACGTCGCCGGCCGCGACGCGGTCAACAACGAGCGCTGGGGCGTCGCGCCGTCGATCGCGTTCGGCCTCGGCACGCCGACGCGCGTAACCGCGAGCTACTACCACCTGTCGACCGACGACATGCCCGACGGCGGCATCCCGTATTTCTATACGGCGTCGAACAAACCGGCAAACGTCGGCACGATCTATCCGACCCCCGTCGACCGCCACAACTTCTACGGGCTGATCGACCGCGACTTCCGCAAGACCACGTCGGACATCAGCACGATCAAGATCGAGCACGACATCACGTCGGCGCTGACGATCCGCAACACCACGCGTTACACGGAATCGACGCAGGACTACATCTGGACCCAGCCGGACGACAGCCAGGGCAACGTGGTGAACGGCAAGGTCTGGCGCCGCAACAACAACCGCGACAGCTCGATCAACAGCCTGGCGAACCTGACCGAGCTGTTCGGCGAGTTCCGCACCGGTCCGTTCAAGCACAGCTTCACGACCGGCATCGAGCTGACGCGCGAATGGGGCAAGCGCGATTCATACAAGGTCGCGACCGACACCGGCAAGGTCTGCCAGAACGGCATCGGCGCCGCATCGGGCTACAACTGCACGAGCCTGTGGTCGCCGAACCCGAACGACCCGTGGGCCGGTTCGATCACGCGCAACAACGACTACGCGCATGCACGCACCACGACGAAGTCGATCTACGGCTTCGACACGATCGAGATCACGCCGCGCTGGCAGGTCAACGCCGGCGTGCGCGTCGACGACTACTCGACCCGCTTCACCGACACCAAGGCCAACGGCGGCAAAACCTATACGCGCGACGACACGCTCGTGAACTGGCAGGCCGGCCTCGTGTTCAAGCCCGCGCAGAACGGCAGCATCTACGCGTCGTACGCGACGTCGTCGACGCCGGCCGGCATGCTGCTCGGCGAAGGCAGCGAAACGCAGTCGCTCACGCCGGGCCGCGGCGGCGTCGGCCCGAACGCCGACCAGATGGCGCCCGAGAAGAACCGCAGCATCGAGCTCGGCACCAAGTGGAACGTGCTGAACGACAAGCTGTCACTCACCGCCGCGCTGTTCCAGATCGACACGACGAACGCACGCGTGACGCTGCCGAACAACCAGTACGCGATGGTCGGCAACAAGCGCGTTCAGGGCCTCGAACTCGGCGTCGCCGGCCAGATCACGAAACAGTGGCAGGTGTTCGGCGGCTATACGTACATGAAGAGCGCGCTGCGCGACAACGGCAAGGACGCGGCGAACAACGGCAACCGCTTCCCGAACACGCCGAAGCACAGCCTCACGATGTGGTCGAACTACGACGTGACGCCGAAGTTCACGGTCGGCGGCGGCGCGTTCTACATGTCGGAAGTGTTCGGCGATCCCGCGAACCTGCGAGCGGTGCCGTCGTACTGGCGCTTCGATGCAATGGCGCAGTACCGGATCAACAAGAAGCTCGACCTGCAGCTGAACGTGAACAACCTGTTCAACCGCACCTACTTCGACCAGGCGTACCCGGCACACTACGCGTCGATCGCCCCGGGCCGCTCGGCGTTCGTCACGCTGAACGCGCGCTACTGATCGATGGAGGCCGTGTCGCTGAAGGCGCTCGCGTCGGTATCGCCGCGCGAGTTCGCCGACATCCTGGCCGGGCCGCCCGAGCGCGCCGCCGCGTGGGTCGCGGCGGCGGCCGACAACGGCATCGTCGATGCGCAGGCCGTCTACGGGCAGTATCTGCTCGACGGGCATGGCGTCGCGCGCGACCCGGCGGCCGCGTTCAACTGGTTCCGGCACGCGGCGCGGGCCGGCCACGCGATGGCGATGAACATGCTCGGCCGCTGTTACGAGTTCGGCTGGGGCACGGCCGCGTGCGCGCCGGTCGCCGTGTACTGGTACCGGCTCGCCGCTCAGGCGGGGCTCGACTGGGGCATGTACAACTACGCGACGGCGCTCGCGCTCGGCAACGGCGTCGACGAGAACCGCGCCGACGCACTCGACTGGTTCCGCCGCGCGGCCGCGCTCGGCCATGCGAAATCGATCAACCTGATCGGCGGCTTCTACGAGGACGGCTGGGTCGTACCGGCCGACCCCGACGCCGCGTTCGACCACTATCGCCGCGCCGCCGTCGCCGGCGACTTCCGCGGTCAGTTCAACTATGCGCGGCTGCTTGCCGAGCGCGGGCGCGTCGACGAGGCGCTCGGCTGGCTCGCGCACGTGCCGGCCACCGCTACCCCCGCGTTCGTCGCGAAGATGCGCGCGTATCTCGCGTCGTCGCCGATCGACGCATTTCGTGCGGCGGCAATGCAACTGGCGCCGCACGTCATGGAATCCGCAACATGATGCTTCATATCCCCAGTGTGTTGACCAAGGCGCAGGTCGCGCAATGCCGCGACCACCTCGATGCGGCCGAATGGATCGACGGGAACGCGACGTCCGGCACGCAGTCGGCGCTCGCGAAACGCAACCGGCAATTACCGGAAGGCTCGCCCGCCGCACGTGCGGTGGGCGACGCGATCCAGGACGCGCTCGCGCGCCACCCGCTGTTCTTTTCGGCAGCGCTGCCGCTCAAGGTGTTTCCGCCGCTGTTCAATCGCTACGAAGGCGGCGAGACGTTCGGCACGCACGTCGACAACGCGATCCGGCTGCTGCGCGGCACGGATTTCCGCGTGCGCAGCGACCTGTCGGCGACACTGTTTCTCGAGGAACCCGATGCGTACGACGGCGGCGAGCTGTGTGTCGAGGATACGTACGGCACCCATCGCGCGAAGCTGCCGGCAGGCGATCTCGTGCTGTATCCCGCGTCGAGCCTGCATCATGTGACGCCCGTCACGCGAGGCGAGCGCGTCGCGTCGTTCTTCTGGATCCAGAGCATGGTGCGCGACGACGGCGACCGCACGCTGCTGTTCCAGCTCGATACGCAGATTCAGGCGCTGTCCGCCGAGAAAGGCGCGAAGGACCCGATGGTCATTGCGTTGACGGGGATTTATCACAACCTGTTGAGGAAGTGGGCGGATGCGTAACGCGAACGGGTAATGCTGCCCCCGGCGCTTGCGCTGCGTCAGACTCCATGACTAAAATGACCATCGTCAAATGACCATGCTCATATCATGATGCCGCACGCTCCCGTATCGAAATCCGAATTCAAGGCTCGCGCACTCGAGTACTTCCGGCTCGTCGAGGCGTCGGGCGAAAGCCTGATCGTCACCGATCACGGCAAGCCGACGCTCGAGATCCGGCCGTATCACGCACGCGAAGCTCAGCCGTTGGACATATTGCGCGGCTCGGTCATGCGCTATGACAATCCTCTCGATCCGATTGCGGAAGATGATTGGGAGGCGTCGCGGTGATCGTGCTGGATACACATGCATTGGTATGGTGGGTGGCGGGCGACCCGTCGCTCAGCAAGAAGGCGAGAAGCGCGATCGATCGCGCCCGCAGCGAAGGCGCGCTCGCCGCGTCCGCGATCTCCGCGTGGGAGATTGCGATGCTGGTGCGCAACGACCGCCTCGCACTGACGATGGATGTCGAAGCATGGCTCGCCACCGTCGCGCAAATCGACGGGATGCGCTTCGTGCCCGTCGACGCCGACATCGCCGCGAAATCCACCAACCTCCCCGGCACGTTCCACAAGGATCCGGCCGATCGCATGATCGTCGCGACCGCTCGACGGCTCGGCGCGCCGCTCGTCACGCGCGACGAAAAAATCCGCGCTTACGCGCACGTCAAGACGCTCTGGTGAGCGTCGCCTGCCCGCGGGCCGAACCGCCGCGCATCCTCCGCCGGACTCCGGCATATTGGCGAATCGTCTGACAAAAACGACCTCGGCCGGCCAGCCTCGGCGCCGGCTCATGGCCCGCAACCGTCATCGCGCCATTCCGTCCGCTATCGTGATATCGCTCTCCGATCCCGCTGTCCGGTCGATCGCCCTGCTGGAGTCGCACGAAGGGTTTGTCGATCTCGCCGGTTTTCATGACCGCATCGCCGTCGATCCCGGCCGCGACGACACCGCACACCCGAGCCGGCATTTCCTGAAAGTGCGCCACGGTGTGGCGCAACGGCTGATCGCCGCCGCGCATGCGCTGCCCGACGGCCTGCGCCTGTACGTCAAGGAAGGCTATCGTCCGCTGGCGCTGCAGCGCCACTATTTCACCCGGCATCTCGCGCACCTGCGCCGGACGCTGAACCCGCTGCCGGACGAAGACACATTGGTCGCGCTGACGAGCCACTACGTCGCGCCGCCGGAAGTCGCCGCCCATCCGACGGGCGCGGCCGTCGACCTGACACTGATCTCGACGGATGGCGTCGAGCTCGACATGGGCTGCGTGCTCGACGCAACCGACCAGGAATCGTCCGGCGCGTGTTATACGCACAACCCGTTCATCAGCCGGGCCGCCGCCCGCCACCGCCAGGTGCTGATCGCCGCGCTGACGGGCGCCGGCTTCACCAATTACCCGTCGGAATGGTGGCATTGGTCATTCGGCGACCGCTATTGGGCCGTCATGCACAGCCAGTCGCACGCAATTTACGGTCCCGTCGAGGAAAGCATGCTCGACGAAGCCGCGCGCTGACGTTCTTTCCGACGAAACGAACCCGCCCCGGTAACATCCTCACTTGTCGATCCCTGCCCGCTCCCGCACAATCGCAGCACCTGCATCACTCTCCCCCGCGCCGATGTCCTATGCGTCACTCGCCACCGGCGTCCTCCTCGCCGGCGGCCTCGGTCAACGCTTCGACCCGAGCGGCCTGCACAGCAAGCTGCTCGCGCTGCTTCCCGACGGCACGCCGGTTGCGGTCGCGGCCGCCCGCCGTCTCGCGGCGGCCACGGCCGACGTGATCGCCGTCGTGCGTCCCGGTGCCGAAAAACTCGCAATGCTGCTGAACGAAGCCGGCTGCCATGTCGTCTACGCACCCGACGCGGTGCGCGGCATGGGCGCGAGCCTCGCGGCCGGCGTACGCGCGACGCCCGACGCGAACGGCTGGCTCGTCGCGCTCGGCGACATGCCGTGGATCGCGGCGTCCACCTACGAAAGCGTCACACGCGCACTCGACGCCGACGACGCGTCGATCGTCGCACCCGCGCATCGCGGCGCGCGCGGCCATCCGGTCGGGTTCGCCGCGCACCACTTCGATGCGCTCGCCGCCCTCGACGGCGACACCGGCGCCCGCGCGCTGTTCGCCAGTGCACCGGTCAGGCTGCTCGACGTCGACGATCCGGGCATCGTGCGCGACGTCGATACACCCGCGGATTTGCGCTGACGCCGATCCCGCCCCGCACGCGGAGCGGCGCATGGCCCGCTCCCGCGCAGCAGGTGTCGGCACGAAAACCGCGCCCGCGCGGATTGCCCTGACGAAAGGCGCCCCACCGCGACAATCCCGCTGCAAATGCACGGCCGATTGCCTATAACGAAGACGAGGCGCCTCCGCCGCGCCACCGCCGTCACGCACTGCGCGAGTTCTCCATGACCGATCACACGACCCCGACGCCCGAGCCACCGGCCGACCCGAACCGCGACCCGGAAGACGACCCGCTGTCGTCGCCGCCCGGCCATCACGACAACCCGCAACAACCGGACGGACCGCCGAGCAAGGATCCGGTCTAGCCGCCGGGCGGCCGCGCCGCACATTCGCCGTGCATTCGCCACGGGTTCCGGTCATGCGGCGCCCGCGCACGACGTTGCCTAACGCGCCGTGTACCCGCCGTCGATCGGCAGCGATACGCCGCTGACCATCGATGCCGCATCGCTCAGCAGGAACAGGATCGGCTCGACGACCTCGTCCGGCTCCGCGAATCGGCCGAGCGGAATCGCGGCCAGCATCGGCGCACGCTTTTCCGGATCGCTCCACGCGAACTGCGCCATCGGCGTGAGGGTGACTGTCGGGTTCACACTGTTCACACGAATGCCGTGCGGCCCGAGTTCGATGCACAGCACGCGCGTGATCGCGTCCATCGCCGCCTTCGACGCGCAATAGCCCAGATGCGCGGGCAGGCCGACGAGCGCGGCCTGGCTCGATACGTTGACGATGCTGCCCCGCGCCTGCGCTGCGCCACGTCCGTCGCGCGCGATCATCTTCCGCGCGACGGCCCGTGCGACGAGCGCCGCGCCGCGCGCGTTGACCGCCATCACGCGATCGAAATGCGCGGCGCTCACGTCGAGCGCCGATTCGAGCGACGCGATCCCCGCGCAATTCACGAGGCCGTCGAACGCGTCGTGCGCGGCAAGCGCCGCGTCGATCGCGTGCTCGTCGCCACCGACATCGACGCGCAACGTCTCGCACGCAGCCTCGCCGGCCAGCGCGTCGAGCGCGGCCATGTCGCGCCCCGCCGCGACGACCTGCGCGCCCGCCCGCGCCAGCGCGACCGCGCACGCGCGCCCGATCCCGCTCGACGCGCCCGTGACGAGCACCCGCGAACCGCCGAAATCGAATCGACTTTTCATGATGGCGTGTGCAACCCGTGCATGATCGGTTCGAGCGCCGGATACAGCGCCGTATAGAGCGCAAAGCGCGCCGTATAGGCTGCCGCGCGTTCGGCATCGGGCCGCGCGCGCTCGACGAGCGTGACCCATCCGCCTTGTGCATCCTCGTGCGACACGAGCCCCACCCCGACTCCCGCGAGCAGGGCCGCCCCCATCGCGGCTTCGACGTCCTGCTCGATCGTCCACACCGGGAAGCCCGTCACGTCCGCGATGATCTGCATCCACAGCGCCGAATGCGCGGCCCCGCCCACGACGATCAGCCGGTCGTCGAGCGAGGCCGCGCCGAGTCGGCCGGCCTCGATGTTGTGCCGCAACGCGAACGCGACACCTTCGAGCACCGCGCGATACAGGTGCGCGCGCGTGTGCGCGAGACTCAGCCCGACGAATGCGCCGCTCGCCTTCGCGTCCCACACCGGGCTGCGTTCGCCCATCAGGTACGGCAGGAACAGCACGCCATCGGCGCCCGGCGGCACGCTTTCGGCCGCCTCCTCGAGCAACACGTGCGGATCGCCGTGCGGCAGCAGGCGTGCCGCATCGATCTCCGCGTGACAGAACTGGTCGCGAAACCACGCGACCGACGCGCCTGCCGTGATCGCGCCGCCGAACACGTACAGGTCGCGCTGCCCGTCGAACACGTGCGGCATGCTGACGAGCCCGTGCCGCGCATCGACGTGCCGGCTCACGTAACCCCAGCACATGCTGGTGCCGATCATCGCGACATGCTGCCCCGCGCGCGTCGCGCCGGCCGCGAAGGTCGCGACGGCCGCATCGACGCCGCCCGCGACGACGGGCGTGCCGGCCGGCAGCCCGAGCTGCTCCGTCCATTGCGACAGCAGGCCGCCGACGACGTCCGTCGATTCGACGAGCCGCTCGGGCATCATCGTCGCCGGGATGCCGAGCATGTCGAGCGCATCGTCGGACCATTCGCGGCGCGCGACGTCGTACACGCCGCCGATGTTGCCGGCCGAGCTGTGATCGACTGCAACCTCGCCGGTCAGCAGGTAGATCACGTAGGCGTTCGGCGGCAGGAAGTAGCGCACGTTCGCCCACACGTCCGGCCGCTGGTCGCGCAGCCACAGCATCTTCGTGAAGCCGTAATAGCTGTCGACGCCGTTGCCCGTGATCACGCGCAGCCGCTCGACGTTCACGTTCGCATTGATCCAGTCGACTTCCGCGGTCGCACGCCGGTCCATCCAGATCAGGCACGGATGGACCGGCCGCATGTCGCTGTCGACCGGAATGCCCGAGCCGCCGTACAGGCTGCCCACGCACACCGCGCGGATCGCGTCGGCCGGCACACCCTGCGCGCGCGCATCGCTCACGCAGCCGGCGATGCATTCGAGCACGGCGTCGAACCACACCTGCGGCCATTGCTCGGCCCACAGCGGGCGCGGCGTATCGGGCTGGTAGCCGGCCGAGCGCCGCGCGACGATCGTGCCGTGCCGGTCGACGAGCAGCGCCTTGGTGCTCTGCGTGCCGATGTCCACGCCTATGACGTATTCCATGATGTCTCCGGTGAGGCGCACGCCGGCCGTCAGCGGGCCGGCTTCAGCAGCACCTTGATCGATTCGGGCGATTTCGCGACGCGGATCGCGTCGTCCCACTCCTCGAGCGCGAAGTCGTGCGTGACGATGCCTTTCGACGTGACGAGTCCGCGCGCGAGCAGGTCGATCGCGACCGGGTAGCAGTATGGCCCCAGGTGCGCGCCGCGCACGTCGAGCTCCTTGCGGTCGCCGATGATCGACCAGTCGACGGTCGCATCCTCGCCGAACACGCTGAATTCGACGAAGCGGCCGAGCTTGCGGATCAGGTCGAGCCCCTGGCTCACGCCGACCGGCGCGCCGGTCGTCTCGACATAGACGTCGCAGCCGTAGCCGTCGGTGAGCGACCGGACGATCTCGCGTGCATCGTCGCGCGTCGGGTTGATCGTCACGTCGGCGCCGTACTGCCGCGCGAGTTCGAGCCGCTCGTCGATCAGGTCGATCACGACGAGTTTCTTCGGCGTCTTCAGGTGCGCGACCTGCGTCATCATCAGCCCGAGCGGGCCCGCTCCGGCGATCACGACCACATCGTCGAGCTGCAGGTCGCCGCGGTTCACCGTATGGATCGCGCACGACAGCGGCTCGATGATCGCGGCGTCTTCGAGCGACACGCCGAGCGGGATCTTGTGGACGATCGCGGTGGGCGGAATGCGCATGTATTCGGCCATTCCGCCGTCGGCCACCTCGCGCTGGAAGCCGAAGATGTTGTGCACTTCGCACATCCAGTACTGGCCCGACCGGCAATAACGGCACTTGCCGCACGGCACGATCTGCTCGGCGATCACGCGATCGCCCACCGTCACGCCGAAGTGCTCGGCCGCGCCGTCGCCGAGCGCTTCGACATGGCCGAAAAATTCGTGGCCGGGAATCACGGGCGCCTTGACCCACGGGTTCGGGCCGCCCCAGAACATCTTCGCGCCCGTATAGCACTTACAGTCGCTTGCGCAGATGCCGCACGCGGTGATGCGGATCACGAGTTCGTTCGTGCCGGGGCGCGGCTTCGCGACCTGTTCGACGCGGTAGTCCTCGGGGCCGTGGCAAACGACCGCGGTCATCCGCGGCGGGGCTTCGGGTGTCGTCATGGGTAGTCTCTTTCAGTGATGATTCGGATGTCTGACGGAAGATGCGTTACCGCGACCGTTCGCGGCTGATGTAGATCGCGAGCAGGATGATTCCGCCCTTGATCACGTTCTGCACATACGGGTTCACGCCGATCATGTTCAGCCCGTTGTTGAGCACGCCGAGCAGCAGCGCGCCGACCAGCGTGCCGAGGATCGCGCCGCGCCCGCCCGAGATCGACGTGCCGCCCATCACGACGGCCGCGATCGCGTCGAGCTCGAAGCCCACGCCGGCATTCGGCTGCCCGCTCATCAGCCGCCCGGTCAGCACGATCGCGGCGAGTGCCGACGTGAGCCCGGCGAGCGTGTAGACGATCAGCTTCACGCGCGCCACGCGCACGCCGGTGAGCCGCGTCGCCTGCTCGTTGCCGCCGATCGCATACACGTAGCGGCCGAACGGCATCCGGTCGAGCAGCAGCCACGCGATTGCATAGACCGCCAGCATGATCAGTACCGGCGCCTGGATGCCGAACACCTTGCCGCTGCCGAAGAACGCGACCCAGTCGGGCAGCCCGTCGATCGGATAGCCGCCCGTGTAGATCAGTGCCAGGCCGCGCGCGATGCCCATCGTCGCGAGCGTGACGATGATCGGCGGCATCCCCGCGAACGCGACGAACAGGCCGTTCAGGAAGCCGAACCCGAGGCCGACCGCGATGCCGATCGCGAGCGCGGCCACCGCGTTCACGCCGGCGACCATCAGCCCGGCCGCGAGCGTGCCCGACAGCGCCATCACCGAGCCGACCGACAGGTCGATCCCGCCGGTCAGGATCACGCAGGTCATGCCCACCGCGATGATCGCGTTGATCGACACCTGGCGCAGCACGTTCTCCAGGTTCGCGGCGGACAGGAAGCTCGGGCTCGCGATCATCATCGCGATGCACACGACGATCAGGCCGACGAGCGGATAGAACAGCGTCGAGCGTCGCAACTGCGCCCACATCGCGCGCGGCGGCGGTGCGTCGCCGTTTCCGGCGGCAGCCGCGAGGGTCGGGGAAGGCGTGGAAGAAGAATCAGGCAGGTTCATGGGTCGCTCCTCGCGTGCCGGCCGTGGCATAGGTCATGACCGTGTCGGGATCGATCTCGTCGCCTTCGAGCGTCGCCTCGATGCGCCCCTGCCGGAACACGGCGACGCGATCGCACATGCCGACGATCTCCGGCAGCTCGGACGAGATCATGATGATGGCGTAGCCGCGCGCGGTGAGTTCGCGCATCAGCCCGTAGATTTCGGCTTTCGCGCCGACGTCGATGCCGCGCGTCGGCTCGTCGAAGATCAGCACCGACGTGTGATGGTTGAGCCAGCGCGCAATCACGACCTTCTGCTGGTTGCCGCCGGACAGCGTCGCGACCTCGGCATGGATCGACGGCGCCTTCACGCCGACGCGCCGCATCACGTCGTGCGTCGCGCGCGCCTCGCCGCGGCGGTCGATCAGCCAGCGCATCGACCGGTACTTGCCGAGGTTGTTCAGCGAGATGTTGTCGCGAATCGAGAACGACGTGACGAGCCCTTCCGTCTTGCGGCTTTCCGGCAGGATGCCGATGCCCGCGCGCAACGCGTCGGCCGGATCGGCGAGCGTCGCCGCCGTGCCGCGCACGCGCACGTCCTTGCGATGCGCACGCGTCGCGCCGATCACCGCGAGCGCGGTTTCGGTGCGGCCCGAGCCGACCAGCCCGGCGAAGCCGAGAATCTCGCCCGCATGCAGCGCGAAGCGGTTCACGGGGCCGTCGCGCTCGATCTGCAGCGCATCGACCTCCAGTACCCGCGGCGCATCCGCCGCGCGCGCCGGCTTCGGCGGAAAACTGCTCTCGATCCGCCGCCCGACCATCATCCGCACCAGCTGCTCGACGTCGGTGCTCGCGACGTCGGTCGTCGCAACGTACTGGCCGTCGCGCAGCACCGTGATGCGGTCGCACACCGCGAAGATTTCCTCGAGATGATGCGAGATGAAGATCATCGCGACGCCCTGCCGCTTCAGCTCGCGCATGATCGCGAACAGATGCCCGGCCTCGGCCGGCGTGAGCGTGGCGGTCGGTTCGTCGAGGATCAGGATGCGCGCGTCGAGCGACAGCGCCTTGCCGATCTCGACGAACTGCTGCTGCGCGACCGACAGCGCACGGATCGGCGCATCGAGATCGATCGCGACGCCGAGCCGCGCGAAGATGCCGGCCGCCGCGCGACGCATCCGCTTGCGGTCGCGTGCGCCCCAGCGGTTGCGCAGCTCGCGGCCGAGGAACAGGTTGTCGACGGCATCGAGATGCGGGATCAGGCTGAATTCCTGGAACACGATGCCGACACCCGCCGCGACCGCGTCGCGATAGTCCGCGAAACGACGCACCTCGCCGTCGATCTCGATCGTGCCGGTATCCGGCCGATGAATGCCGCACAGGATCTTCATCAGTGTCGACTTGCCCGCGCCGTTCTCGCCGAGCAGCGCGTGAATCTCGCCGCGTGCGATCTCGAGATGAATGCCGGACAGCGCCTTCACGCCCGGAAAGCTTTTCGCGATGTCGCTGAGCCGGAGTATCGTGTCCATCGGTTTCTCCGTGCGAAAGGCGCCGGCCGTGCCGCCGCCCTTCGAGTCGCATTGCACGTCGTTCACCAGCTGAAGCCCTTCGCGTTGCCGCGGTCGACCACCTTCACGTCGACCGGGATCGCCTTCGGCACCGTCGCGCCCCACTTGCGCGCAATCGCGATGCCGAGCGCGATACGCACCTGGTCGGCCGGGAACTGCGCGGTCGTTTCGATGAACTTCGAATTCGGCTTCTGGATCGCGGCGATCGCCTCGGGCGCGCCGTCGACGCTCGTCAGCTTGATGTCCTTGCCCGAGCTCTCGATCGCGGCGAGCGCGCCCATCGCGCCGCCGTCGTTCACGCTGAAGACGCCCTTCAGCTTCGGGTGCGCGGAGATCAGGTTCTCGGTCACCGACAGCGCGGTCGCACGCTCCTGCTTGCCGTTCTGCGTGTCGACCAGCTTCACGTTCGGGTATTTCGCGAGGCCCGCCTTGCAACCGCGCACGCGTTCGAGAATCGGCACGACCGGAATGCCGTCGAGGATCGCCACCTCGCCGCTGCCGCCGATCGCTTTCGCGAGGTAGTCGCACGACATCACGCCCGCGTCGTAGTTCTTCGAGCCGACGAACGAATCGACCGGGCCGTTCGCGTTCGCATCGACGGCCACGACCACCGCGCCGGCCTTCTTCGCCTGCGTGATCGCCGACTGGATGCCGGTCGAATCGGTCGGGTTCACGAGCAGGATGTCGATCTTCTTCTGCAGCATGTCCTCGACGTCGCTCACCTGCTTGCTGACGTCGTGATGCGCGTCGGTGACGACGACCTGCGCGCCGATCGACGCGGCCGCGTCGTTCAGCGCCTTCTGCATCGTCACGAAATACGGGTTGTTGAGCTCCTGGAACGTCATGCCGATCCGCAGCGGTGCGGCCTGCACGGCGGCGGGCAGCCAGGCCGCGGCGGCGAACGCGGCAACCGCCGCCAGGCGGGCGGCGCGACGGGGGGATGAGGCGGGCGATGCAGGCGTCATGACGGTGTCTCCGGTTGTATAAGGCTTTTTCGTGGGTGAGCAAGCCCCTCGCGACGCGGGCGGCGCGATCGGCTGGGTGAAACGGCGTGGAAAACTCGGGCCGGCGGCGGCCCCGCGATCATCCGGGCTGCGGAGCGAGTTCGGGCGCGCCGGGCGTCACGACGCGCGGCGGCAGCGGATTGCCGGTGGGCGCCGCGTGCAGCGCCAGTTCGCGGCTGCGCGCGTTCAGGCGCTGCAGTGCGCGGAATTCGGACGGCGCCATCCCCTTCACCGCGCGGAACTGGCGGTTGAAGTTCGACACGTTGTTGAAGCCGGCCTGGAAGCAGATATCGGTGATGTTCGCGTCGTCGGCGAGCAGCAGCTGGCACGCGGATTCAATCCGCAGACGATTCACGTACTGGACGAACGGCATGCCCGTCTGGCGATGAAACGCGCGCGAGAACGCGCTGACGCTCTGCCCGGTCAGTTGCGCGAGATCGGATTCGCGCAGCTCGGACGCGAGGTTCTTGCCGATGTACGACAGCGCATGGCTGAGCCGCGTCGGCGTGACATCGGCCTGGTCGTACGCGGGGCTCGCGAGCAGCGTGCGTTCGGCCGCCCCGCACAGCCGTTCGAGGATCGTCATGAACAGCGCGATGCGGCGCATGCCGCGCGCGGCCAGCAGCTCGTCGAACAGCGGCGCGATCGCGGCGCTGGTCGCCGCGTCGAAGCCGACCCCGCGCCGCGCATCGTCGAGCAACGCCTGCGCGTCGCGGCATTCGGGGAACGCGTCCATGCAGCGGCGCACGAACGCCGGTTCGAACTGGATCACGAGATTGCGGCGTTCGACGGTTTCGCCTTCGGCCATGTCGCTGACCCAGTTGTGCGGCAGGTTCGGGCCGAGCAGCACGAGATGGCCGGGGCCGAACGAGCCGATGTGGTCGCCGACGAAATACTTGCCGCGCGTCGCGACGATCAGGTGCAACTCGAATTCGGGATGGAAGTGCCAGCGGATCGTGCGATACGGATAACCGTGCGACCAGACCTTGAACGACTCGTCGCGTCGCACTTCGACCACTTCCAGATCGGGGTGCATCATGTGGGCGTCTCCATTCCCGTGTCTCGCCGGCCGGTTCGTTTTGCGCGTGCGCCGCGTATTTCACGCGGCGACGCGACCGGTCGCATGGGAAGCAATGTAGGTCGATCGAGCGCGCGGCTCCACCAACTTTACGCCTGATTTTCGATACTTTTTTGCCCATTCCGGCCGCAAATGGCGCCGGATGGCAAATTTGTGCAGTGCGGAACGGCCTGACGGCCGCCCGCCCGGCGCTTACGCGGCCGCGTGCTCGCGCGCGGTACGCGCTTCGTACGCCTTCAGGTGGTTGTACGCGATCCGCAGCAGCGACAGCGCATCGGCCGCCTGCGGGTCGCGGCGCGCGAGCAGGTCGCCGATCACGTGATCGGCTTCGACGCGCGCATGGTTTTCGACGTCGCGCAGCATCGACGCGGTCAGCGGCGACGGCGTCAGCACCATCCGCTGCATCCGCTCGATGGCGGCCGGATCGGGCCGGTGGCCGTTGTGCTCGGCAATCGCACTGCATTCGCCGAGCATCGTCTCGAGCAGGCAGCGGCCGTCCGGCGCGGCGAGAATGTCGCCGACCGAGGCGCGGAACAGCGACGTGCTCGCGGCGAGCGTCGCGAGGAACACCCATTTTTCCCACATCCGCGCGGCCACGTCGTCACTGAGCGTCGCATCGAAACCCGCGCCGCCGAGCACCTCGGCCACCGCGCGCACACGCGGCGATTCGCCGCCCGCGAGTTCGCCGAACGTGACCCCGTGCGTGTCGTTGAGGTGCACGATGCGCTGCTCGCGATCGAGCGTCGCCGCGATCACGCAC
The DNA here is from genome assembly GCF_040545135.1 of Burkholderia sp. 572. Classification (NCBI taxonomy): domain Bacteria; kingdom Pseudomonadati; phylum Pseudomonadota; class Betaproteobacteria; order Burkholderiales; family Burkholderiaceae; genus Burkholderia; species Burkholderia sp. 572. The sequence continues at coordinate 119,992 of NZ_JBEPLH010000009.1, forward strand.
AGCCCGCCGAGCACCTGCGCGGCGCCGAACCGCTCGCGCAGCACGTCGAGATGGCGCATCCCGTTGAGCATGGGCAGGATCAGCGTCTGCGGGCCGACGAACGGCGCGAACGACTCAATCGCGTCGTCGAGGCTGTACGCCTTGCAGCTCAGCAGCACGAGGTCGAACGGCGCGACACCGGCACCCGCGTCGCCCGCGCGCACGGTCTGCACGTTCGCGAGCGTCAGGTCGCCGCGCGGGCTGCGGATCAGCAGCCCGTCGCGCGCCAGCGCGGCCGCGCGGCCGTCGCGCACCAGGAACGTCACGTCGCGCCCCGCCGCGGCCAGCCGGCCGCCGAAGTATCCGCCGACCGCGCCGGCCCCCACCACCAGAATTCGCATCGTTGCCTCCTTTCGGTTTCATTCGCCGCCGCGCCGCGCGCGCGGCGCGCATTCAAACGCCCCGACAGTATAGCGACGCCCGTTATGCATATGCATAGATGCCCTTGTCGGTGTCGACGGCATCGGCGACGGCGCCGGGCTCCTAGGGATAACCCGCCTACGGCAACGCACGTCGGGCGCCGTCAAGATACTTATCCCGTCACGCCGCCCCGGCGAGCTTTCACGACTGACCGACCACACACCATGCGCAACCTTTCCCTGAATCAGAAACTCGCCTCGATGATCGTCATCCTCTGGCTCGGCCTGCTCGTGATCGCCGGGCTCGGGGCCTGGCAGACGCGCGCATCGATGATCGCGGACCGCCGCGACCAGCTCGCGTCGCTGGTCGCGCAGGCCGCGAGCGTGACCGATCATTACTACAAGCTGTCGCAGCAGAACGCGCTGCCGGAAGCCGACGCGAAGCAGAAGGCACTCGAGGCGATCGCCGCGATGCGTTCCGGCGCCGACGGCTACATCTCCGTCAACGACTCGAAGCCCGTGATCGTGATGCATCCGATCAAGGCCGACCTCAACGGCAAGGACGTGTCGAATTTCACCGACCCGAACGGCAAGCACCTGTTCGTCGAGATCGTGAAGGCCGGCAACCTCGAAGGCGGCAAGGGCTTCGTCGAGTATCTGTGGCCGAAGCCGGGCGCCGACAAGCCGCAGGAGAAAACCAGCGCCGTGCAGCGCTTCGCACCCTGGGACTGGTACATCGTGACCGGCATGTACATGAACGACGTGCGCACCGCCGTGCTCGAAAGCGTCGGCCGCTGGCTCGCGATGACGACCGTGCTCGGCGGGATCGCGACCGCCGTGATGGTGCTGGTGCTGAAAAGCGTGCGCGCGAACCTCGGCGGCGAGCTGGAAGTGGCACTCGACGCCGCGCAGCGCATCGCGCAGGGCGACCTGACCGCGCACGTCGCCGTGAAGCACGACGATCGCGGCAGCCTGCTGCACGCGCTGCACACGATGCAAGGCGGGCTGATCGACATGGTGTCGCGCGTGCGGATGGGTACCGAGAACATCAACGTCGGCGCAAGCGAGATCGCGTCGGGCAACACGGACCTGTCGCAGCGCACCGAGGAACAGGCGGCCGCGCTCGTGCAGACCGCGTCGAGCATGGACCAGATGACCGCGAACGTGAAGCAGAACGCGGACAGCGCCGCCCAGGCCGCGTCGCTCGCCGGCCAGGCCGCGCAGGTCGCGACGCGCGGCAGCGCGGTGGTCGACGACGTCGTGCGCACGATGAACGAGATCACCGACCGCTCGCACAAGATCGGCGACATCATCGGCGTGATCGACGGGATCGCGTTCCAGACCAACATCCTCGCGCTGAATGCGGCCGTCGAAGCCGCGCGCGCGGGCGAACAGGGCCGCGGCTTCGCGGTGGTCGCGGCCGAAGTGCGCTCGCTCGCGCAACGCTCGGCGACGGCGGCGAAGGAAATCAAGTCGCTGATCGTGTCGTCGAACGAGACCGTCGAGCAAGGCGCGGCGCTCGTCACGCACGCGGGCGAGACGATGGCCGAGATCGTGCAGTCGGTGCGGCGCGTGAACGAGATCCTCGACGAGATCAGCCATGCGTCGCGCGAACAGAGCGCCGGCATCGAGCAGGTCAATCGCGCGGTGGGCGAGATGGACCAGGTCACGCAGCAGAACGCGGCGCTCGTCGAAGAAGCGGCGGCCGCCGCGCATTCGCTGCGCGATCAGGCCGAGGCGCTGCGGGACGCCGTGACGCGGTTTGCGTTGCCGGCCTGACGGCGGCCGTCCGGCGCACGCGGGCTCACGCCGCGTCGCCGGGCCGCGGCGCGGCCGCACCGGTGCCGAGCCCCAGCCCCGCCGCCCGCCGGACCAGCTCGACGTCGTTGTTCACGCCGAGCTTCTTCATCGCGCTGATCTTCTGCGCACTGACCGTCTGCTTGCCCTTGCTCAGACGCTGCGCGATCGTCTTGATCGGCACCCCGGACAGATACAGGCGAATGACCTCGATTTCGCGCGCCGACAGCTTCACGGGCGCCTCGCCGCGCTCGCCGGCCGCATCGACCGCGCGCCTGACGAGCGGCGACAGGTAATGCCCGCCGCTGTAGCTCGAATGAATGGCCGTGACGATATGGCCGACCTCGTCGAACTTGCTGACGACGCTCACGCCGCCGATCGCGAGGATCGACCCGACGATCAGCGGATTCTCGTTCGCGACCAGCACGACGACCCCGACGTTCGGACGCGTGCGCCGCAGCCAGTCGAGCAGCCCGAGGCCGTCCATCTGCGCGTCCCCGCGGATCGCATAGTCGACCAGCACGACATCGCAGTCGACGCCGCCGAGCGACGCGGCCAGCTCGGCCACATTCCGGCATACCGCGACGAGCTCGATCGCGCAGGCGCTGCCTGCGACCTGCTCGATGCCGGCCAGCGTCAACGGCCAGTCGTACGCGAAGACGATGCGAACGTTGAATTTCCTCATGCGTGGTTCCCGGTGGTTCATCGGCCGCGCGACGCGGAGCGCGCACGGCCGGTTTGGCGTTGATCGGACGTTCAGGCTATTTTTAGCCTGCACACCGATTCTATGAAGCCGCACGCGGACGGGATATCGGACGGTAACGGGATTGGTCGTCAGGGACGTAATACGAGTTTGATATTTGCGCCGGTTCGAGCGGCCGTCCCGGAGCGGCCGGCACCTCGGAACATCGGCCGGATGGCCGGCGTGGCGGGCCACACGGGCCATCCGGCCGGCCAGCAGGTAAAATCGACGCCTTTGCATGCCGCGCCGGGCCGCCGGCGGCGAGCGACGCGCCGATGCCGGCCGCGCGCCACCGCCCCGTGCCCGCGCCCGTACTCCGGTGGCCCCGCCCCGCTTTCCTCATGACCGAATCCGACCTGCAATCCGACGACACCTCCATCCACGAAGACGGCCTCTGGCGCGACAACGGCTGGACGGCCCGCATCATCAAGAACGAAGACGACGACGGCTGGGCCGTCGAAATGATCAAGGACGGCGAGTCCGAGCCCGCGCTCGTCGGGCCGTGGACCATGGGCCGCGACAAGAAGAACCCCAAGCCGATGGACGCGAACGCGTTCCGCACGCTCGTGAAGACCGCGAGCGAGGTGCTGATGCGCCACGAGCAGCAGCGGCGCGCGATGCTGCACAAGGAAGTGACGGTTCAGGGCGAGGACGGCCAGGATGTGTCGGTGACGCTCGACATCGTGCCGGACGAATTCGAGCCGTACGCGCAGCTCAAGGCATTCGATCCGTATGGCGAGCTGCTGGCCGAAGCCAAGGTGTCGGCCGGTTTCAAGCTCAACAAGGCCGGTGCCGAGCGCTGGGTCGCCTCGGGCTTCGAGCGGCCGGCCTCCTGATCGCGCGGCACGCCGCGCCGCACGCTCAGGCGCCGGCGCCCTGCCGCGCGCGCTGCAGCCGGCGCGCCGCCAGCTTGCGCCGCACGAGCTGCTCGAACTGCCGCGTCGCGACCTGCGGATCGCGCGCGGCCAGCCCGAGCGCGTTGCGCGCGAGCTGGATCGGCGTCAGCACGAGGCCCCACGGCAGCCCCCACCAGCCGAACGCGGCCGACGCCAGCAACGCGACCGCCTGCTTCCTGCGGCCGCAACGCCGGCAGCATACGTGGCGCCGTGTCGCCCAGCGCGTGACGAACAGCAGCGACACGACGCGATGCGACGCATGGACATCGACCGGCCGGTCGTCGCGACGGCAGATCGGGCACGGCCCGTAACGCCAGTCGTGTACGTACTCCCAGACCTTTGCGTCGGGCACCCGCTCCGCCTCGACGACGATCGAATGCGCCCGGGCGCACGCCGGACGGCAATAGCGGCGGCCGTCGATCGACCGCCCGCCGACCAGGAACGTCCTGCCGCAGTGACTGCACTCTGCCACGGTAACCTCGGATAAGCGTGATGCGCCGCATGCCGGCCGCGCGCGCATCGCCGCGCGGCGGTCCGGACGGGCCGTTTCATGTCTTAACGGCCGACGTCGCGCGGTCTTGAGCGGCTGCGCGCCGCGGCGCGTCAGCCGTGCAGCCCGTGCGCGGTCATCAGCCGATACAGCGTCGCGCGCGAGATGCCCAGCTCGGCCGCCACATCGGCATGCTGGTGGCGGTGGCGCATCAGCGTTTCCTCGATCGCGCGCCGCTCGGCGCGCCGGCGCGTTTCGGCGAGCGTCGGCGGCTGCCGCGACGTGTACTGGTGCAGCTCGAGATCGGCGGCCGAGATCATCGGGCCGTTCGTCATCACGACCGCGAGCCGGATCCGGTTGATCAGCTCGCGCACGTTGCCCGGCCACGGATAGTTGTGGATCGCTTCGACCGCGCTCGGCATGAAGCCGCGAATCCGTTGCGCATTGTCGCCGCGATAGCGCCGCAGCACATGGTCGGCGAGCAGCATGATGTCGCGGCCGCGCACGCGCAGCGGCGGTTCGTCGATGCGCAGCACGCACAGGCGGTAGTACAGGTCGGCACGGAACCGCCCCGCCTGCATCGCGGCCTCGAGATCGACGTGGGTCGCCGACACGATCCGCACGTCCACCGGAATCGACGCGTGCCCGCCGAGGCGCTCGATCGTGCCTTCCTGCAGGAAACGCAGCAGGCTCGCCTGGCTCTCGAACGGCATGTCGCCGATTTCATCGAGAAACAGCGTACCGCCGTGCGCCGCCTCGATACGGCCGATCTTGCGCTGGTGCGCGCCCGTGAACGCGCCGCGCTCGTGGCCGAACAGTTCGGCCTGCAGCAGCGTCGACGGAATGGCCGCGCAGTTCACGGCGACGAACGGCGCGTCGGCGCGCGACGACTGCTGGTGAATCGCCGCCGCCGTCAGCTCCTTGCCGGTGCCGGACTCACCGGCGATGAAAACGGTCGCCTCCGTATTCGCGACCTTGCGGATCGTCGCGAACAGCCGGCGCATCGCGTCGCACGAGCCGATCATCGTGCCGCCGGGGGGCGCCGCATCGGCGTCCGGGCTGCCGTCCGCGAGCCTCAGCATCCCGTACGCGTGGCCGACCAGATAGCCGATCGTCGTGTACGCAGTCGCGTTGCGCACGTAATCGAAACAGCAGTGGCGAATCAGGCGCGCGATGGAAATATCCCGCAGCCGCTCGTCGTCGGCGAACGCGAGCCAGCCGACGCGCGGGTCGCGCAGCAGCGCCTCGAACGACGTGACGTCGGGCGACGCGAAGCTGCCGAAATCGACGATGCCCGCATGCAGACGGTTCGCCCTGACGAGATTCAGTGCGTCCGCAACGGTTTTCGCGCGCCACACGTCCCAGCCGCGCGACGCGAGACAATCGACGAGCGCGGTGTCGTGCTGCTGCGACAGGTAGACGAGCGGCCGCGACGGCACGACATGGTTGCGCCGGACGGCAATGAACGGCGCCGTCCCCGCATCGCGTTCGAGATCCTGCGGGCCCGACACCCTGATCTGGCAGCAATGGTTCACGATGGCCTCGTCGCTTGGGTTGGTTGTCGAAACGGCCGTTGCCGGATCGCGTGGAGCGGGGCACCGTGGTCCCGCGACACGGCGCCGGGCCGTTCTCGGATTGACGTTCGTTATCGGCAGAAAACGACGCGCTGCGTGTAGATCTGCGGCTCGACGACCGGCTTCGCGGCACCGTTGAGGTCGTCACGATAGGCCCGGTAGGTCTTGCCGTTCACCGTCACTTCCGTCGCACGGGCCGTCTCGATCGAGCTGAGCCCGTTGCGCTGCCAGCCGCTCACCTGGTCCGCCGCCGTCACGCTCGCATCGCCTGCGATCTTCTGCGTGATCGCGCTGCCGTCGCTCCATGGCTGCGTCTGCATGTCCTCGGCATGCTGCATCGCGCCGACCGTCTTGCCGGTCGGCGTCGGCCCCCTCTGCGCCTCGAACGGCGCGCCACGGCCGTACACCGGCGATTGCCACGACGGCGCGTGACCCTCCTCCGGCATCATGTAGATCATCTGCGGATCGCCGATCATCATCATCGGCGCGCACGCCGTGTTGTCGGCGCGACCGAGCGTCGTCAGCGCCTGCGCGACGCTCGCGGCGTTTGCCGCCGTCTGCTCGCCCAGGATCACGAAGACCGCCGGGTTCTGAAATACCGCCTGTGCTGCGGCTTGTGCGCTGTACAACAACAGAGCGACCAAAAAGATCCTCATGATTGAGGCCTCCTTGCATCCTCGTCAGGCAAAAAGAGGTGTTGACCTCGGGGATGGGACCAACACCCGTCAAACAGGAAACGACCGTCGGGCATCGGGTCCGGACGGTTCCCGTGCGCCACCATTCCGGCGCACGGGAGCCAGACCCGCGTGCTTACGACGACGTGCTCGTCGAGATGACGGCCGGAGCCGGCAAGACCGGTACAGCCGGGGCGGCCTGCTGGTCGACCGGAGCCGCCGGCAATCCTTGCGCCGGATCGGACAACGCCGGCATCTCGGCGGGCTGCGCGGCTGCCTGGTCCGGCACCTTCGCATCGGCTGCCGGCATGTCGGCAGGCGCTGCGGCCGCGGCGGCTGCAGGCTGCGCGGGTTCCGGTGCGGGCGCTTCCGCGGCGACCGGAGCCGGTTCGGCGGCCTTCGCATCGGCTGCCGGTGCGGGCATCGCGGCCTCGGCTGCGGGCGCCGCGACGACGGCAGCGGCCGGCGTCGTGTCCGCAGCCGGCGCGGCAGCGGCCTGCGCTGCGTTGTCGGTCGCGGCCGGCATCGGCTCCGGTGCCTTGTCGGCGACGGGCTGCACAGGCTCGGGGGCCTTGTCGGCGATTGCCGGTGCGGGTTCGGGCGCCTTGTCGGCAACCGCCGGCGCGGGCTCCGGTGCCTTGTCGGCGACCGCCGGCGCGGGCTCCGGTGCCTTGTCGGCGACGGGCTGCACGGGTTCGGGGGCCTTCGTGTCGGCGACTGGCGCGGCAGGTACCGGCGATGCCTTTTCCGCAACGGCCGGCGCGGCGAGCACGGCGGCAGCCGGCACGGCGGCGATCGCGGCCGCCGGTACGACCGAGGCTGCGGGTGCGGCCGCGACAGCGGGTGCGGCAGCCACCGCAGGCGCTGCGGCGACGGCCGGTGCCGCGGCTGCAATGGCGGGTTTGGCAACGGCAGGGGCTACGGCAGCAACAGCCGGTGCGGCAACGGCCGGCGCGGCGGCAACCGGCGCGATCGACGGCACGGGCACGGGTACCGGCACCGACACGGGCGCCGCCTGCACCGAGGTCGTCGCCACCGGGCGGACCTGCGCCGGTGCCGGCGCGGCTGCGCCCAGCGGCGGCAAGCCCATGCGGTCACGCACGATCGGATCGCGATACTTCACGTCGTCGGCGACCGTCGCTTCCACGCTCGGCGCCACGTTCGAACGTGCGAGCGGCGTCGTCGTGCCCGGGCACAGATGCCCGGTCGCTTCCACCGCACGCCGGTTCGCGTCGCTCTGGCAGAGCAGCGCGAGCGCCACGTCGGTCAGGCCCATCGCACGGAATTCACGCGCATCGAGACGCCGCACGCAGGCCTGGTCGACCAGCGTCGTGCCGCCCGTCGCGCCGAACCCCGGGAACGACACGCCGACGCTCACCGATCCCATGCAGGTATCGGACAGCGTGGTCGTGAGGCCCGGCGCCTGGATCGCGGGGTTCGTCTTGATCGTCTGCGTGCCGGAGTAGTTGACGTTTTCCGACGACTGGGTGTTGTACGGGTTGGTGCCGGGCGCGCCGGATGACTGCAGCGACTGCGGCGTCACGTTCGTGCCGCCGCTCGTGCTGGACGGCATCGTCACGTTCACGTTCACGCTCGAATTGCCGCTGCTGCGAACCCCGCTGGAGCTGGTGGCGTTGCCGCCGCGCGAGCTCGTGGTGTTCGTGTTCATGCTCGAGCCGCCGCCCTGGCTGACTGCCGTCGACGACGTCGACGACTGCGCGCTCGAAGTCGAATCGGCGGTTTGCGCTTGGGCGCCGATCGTGGTCATCGCGAACATCGCAGCGCATGCCACCTTGATCCTGTTGCTGTTCATTTCACTCTCCGGACGAGGTTTTACCTCCCACCCAGGCAACCGTACTAATTCCCCTGATTCCCTTCAGCTTTGCCTGCTTCCCCGAACTGCTTCCAGCCGTTGCCCAGCTGGGACCACGAGCCGGCCGACATGCCCTGCCACTGCTGAGCGTCTGGTCCGCCGATGGCACTGCCCGAAGAAAGCGTTTGTTGTTCTGACGGTTTGGTTGTCTGGTCAGGGTTGTTTGACGTCTGCAAATTCGATTGCACGTCGTTGGCAATACGGTCAGCGCCATACGCCGTCAGAGACGCGAGCATCAGAGCGGCGGCAATCAGTTTCTGCTTCATGCCAACTCCTTACGTGACAACAATGTGGGCAAAAGAGACCAGCGTCGCTGGGAAACTGGTCCCCCCCACACCTGACTAATGACTGCTTCCGGTCGCACTTGAACTGGCGTTGCTTCCGCCCGATGCGGACGGCGAGCCGGCCGAACCGGTACTCCACACGGTCGACGAGTTGTAGTGATTCGAACCCGTGATCGCGCCTGACCCAGCACTGCCGGTCAGCCCAGCGGCACCCGCGTTGGCATTGCCCTGGTCGTTCGCGCTGCTGGCCGTGTAGTGGTTTGCGCCCAGCACGATCGTGGCACTCACCCCTCCCGACAGCGCATTCGCGTTCTCGTTCGTTTTGCTGTTTCCACCGTACGAGCCTGCGGCACCGATACCGCCGCCTGCCGCGAACGCGCCCCCGTTCGTGCCCGAACCGCTGGCCGTCGAGGTCGTGTTGTGGAAGGCGGATGCCGTGCCGGCGGAACCAGCGGGTGTCACCGTACTGCCCGCGTTCGCGCCCGCCGTCGAAGTCGAATTGCTGGTATAGCTGCCAGAGCCGACCAGAACCGAACCGGAAACACCCGCCGCAACGGACTGTGTCTGGTTGGTCGTGGAGGAACCCGCTGCCAATGCAGCCGACGATATGACGGTGAGCGCTGTCGCGAAAATGACTTTGGCTTTCATAGCAATTCCTTGCTGTGAGTAAGTTCGGCGGTGGCGGAGCCGGGTCTACCCCCATCGAGCGGAACCCGGCATCCGTACCGCCAGCCAATGACGAACGCTACGCGTCGCGGCTTAATAGTGGTGAACCGTCCAGCCGATCGAGCCGGCATTCGCGCCGCTGGTGCCACCTGCCTGTGCGCCACCGAAGCCGAAACCGCTAACCGACGACGATTGCGTGTGGTTCGTGTACGAGACCGAACCGCTGCCCGGGCCACCGGCAAGTGCGCCGGCTGCACCGAGTGCCGAGCCGGAATCGGTCGCGGTGAAATGGCCGAAGCCGGCAACGCCTGCCATCGTCGAACCGCCGCTCGACGAGCTGCTGCTCGACACCGTGCCGCTACCTGCGAACGCTGCACCCGAAACCGCCAGAACTGCTGCTGCAATCAGAAGCTTCTTCATGGTCGACTCCAAAACGGCGTGGACGGAGTGAGTCAGGAAGATCGCACGCCATCAACCTTCCTGACTTGAGCAATCCTCGAAATTAAGGATCACTATCAAATTAAGAAATCATGCTGCCTTTTCAATTTCTGTTTTTTGCGAATTTGGCCAGACGAAGCTTAGTCTCGTGTTTTTTGGTTATCCAAATTTTTTTGGTAGGTGTTTTCTATTATTTTTATGAACATTGGATTTATTAAAAAAACACAATCGGCCTGACAAGCCGGAAAGATGCAGACACATTTCCGACCCGCGATATTCGATACCCCGCCGGTCGGCGTGCCGGCACGCGGCACTCCATTCCGGAATCGAAAATTCGCGAATACATTAACCACCGCAAATGCAGCGACGTTGAAAAATACACCTTTTATTCAGGCGACAACGGGCCTGCATTGCAGCCAGGTGGCATGTCGTCTCCCTGAGCTGTCGACGAAAGGTCTTCCGGATAATCCGGCCGACGGTCGTTCGATCTAATCCGGCCGGCGCCGGCATGGGCCAGGCGCGATCGAAGCGGCCCTGCACGGCCGAAGACGAATCGGCATCACGCTGTCCGGCACGAACAGCCTGATCCATCCCGATGAACCGAATGAAAGTGAGTGTCGCTGTCGCCCGACTGCCGTGCGGCGCGACAACCGCGCCAGCACGCGAAGCGCGCGGCGGGCAAGAAACCGGGACAGCGCAACCCGCGATGCTGGCACAGCGTCGCGAGCGTCACCCCGGCCTTTCCGACTACCCCACTGATGCGCAAAGTACGCGCCGATCAACCTACAGCTTATGGTCTTCATCGCCGTTTCCCCGACTGCATATTGACGAGTTGGCCGCCCCACCTGTTCGTTGCTTCGTGTCGACCGCCCGCCGGTGCGTCCAGTACCGCAAGCAGCGTGCCACTCGTTATTCCACCGGAGATTGCACACGGCAAACGGCCGCCACGGCTGCCTGCATCGCCAGGAACGACATTTTTTGTTTCAGGAATGTATCGTAATGGCGGTTCGACACCTCCGGCGCTTGTCGGGCGCCGCGACGCAACTGCCGGATTTGACGGACGAATCCGGCTCGCAGGCGTGCGCCGGGTGGTCAGATGAACGAGTGTTTCAAACTTGAGAAGCGCATGGCCGCGCAGGGCCGGCGGAGCCGGCATTTCGGCTTGCGAACCGCCGGTCGACGCGCGTACGGCCCCTGCCGTGCCATCACAAACGAGAATCGATTCGCCCGGCACAATGCCCGGAGAGCCCGGTACATCAGCCTCCTGCATGCCGTCGGCACGCGTTTCTCCGGATGACCGAAACGAATTTGATTCATTCGTGAAAATACCGACAGGATCACGCTCTACTCAAGCGTCGAAATAACCGTAAAAATTAAAACTTTCGCACCGGCGTAATAATTAAAACAAATGAAAACACGCGGCCTCGCCCGGACGCCACACAACATTTTTTCACTTTCATTCCATAGCCTTTCAATCACCCGATCTCCAGATGGGCTGCACGTTCGAGAAACGTTTTAGTCCTTTATCCGCTCATTTCTCATTGATGAAACATTCCCGCTCAACACCTTCTTGACGAATCGAATCCCGCAAAAGCCTGATTTATCTCGTGTTTCGTCGTATCGAATCGCATCGATCCGGCAATCGGCCTGCGGGCTTTTCTGGCCCCACGATTCACGCATGAAACAGAAGCGCGCATATCACGCTGCAATCTCGCCGCCGCGCCCGTGCGCATCGTGTCGACATCGTTCATGGCATGCCGATTGCCTGATATCCGACTCTCACCGAGCGGCACGCCGTGGCACAAGATCACGAACGGCGGCCTGCTCGTCAATCAGCGTATCGGGGAAAAGGCGATGAAGATCACCACCGATCGATCGACGCTCGCGTCGTTCAAGCATCAACGGGGTAGTCAGCGAAACCGGAGCGCCTGTCGCGGCGCTTCGTCGACATCCGCACATGCGAACCGGCGCTTGCCGAAGCGACACCCGTGCAGCGGGATGGAACGCGTGCGCGCCGCCGTCGAACTGATCGACGTGTGGTTCCCCGAGCTGAACGACGAAGGTGAAAGCCATGAATGACAGGGTCACGCTCGAGACGCGCGCCGGGCAGCGTGTCCTCGTCACCGGCGGCGCCGGCTTTCTCGGCAGCTATGTATGCGAGCGCCTGGTCATGGAAGGCGCATCCGTCACGTGCATCGACAGCCTGCTGACGGGACGCAAGCTCAACGTCGCCGATCTGAAGGCGTCCGGCCGCTTCGAGTTCGTGAAGGGCGACGTCTCGCTCGGCCTGCCGCAACTGCAGGTGAACGAGATCTGGAATCTCGCGTGCGCGGCATCGCCGCCCACCTACCAGATCGATCCCGTCCACACGATGATGACGAACGTGCTCGGCATGCACCACTGCCTCGCGCTCGCGCGCAAGACGGGCGCGCGCGTGTTCCAGGCGTCGACCAGCGAGATTTACGGCGACCCGGCCGTGCATCCGCAGACGGAAACCTATCGCGGCAACGTGAACACGATCGGCCCGCGCGCGTGCTACGACGAAGGCAAGCGCGCGGCCGAGGCGCTGTGCTACGACTACTACCGCATGCACGGCATCGACGTGCGCGTCGCGCGCATCTTCAACACCTACGGCCCGCGGATGTCGCCGCGCGACGGCCGCGTCGTGTCGAACTTCATCGTCGGCGCGCTCAACGGCGCGCCGCTCGAAATCTACGGCGACGGCATGCAGACACGCTCGTTCTGCTTCGCGACCGATCTCGTCGACGGCTTCTTCTGCCTGATGAGTGCCGAGCGCAACATCGGCACGCCGGTCAACATCGGCAACCCCGGCGAATTCACGATGCTCGAACTCGCGGAGAAAGTGCTCGCGATGACGGGCTCGAAATCGGAGATCCTGTTCCGGCCGCTGCCGATCGACGATCCGCACCAGCGCAGGCCCGACATCTCGATCGCGGCGGCCGAGCTCGGCTGGCGGCCGGCCGTCGATCTCGACGAAGGGCTGCGCCGGACCGTCGACTATTTCAGCCGGGAACTGTGGCTCGAACCGGTGCTGCGCATGACCGGGGCCACGGCATGAAGGTGCTCGTGACAGGCGGAGCGGGCTATATCGGCAGCCATACCTGCAAGGCGCTCGCGGCAGCGGGACACGAGCCGGTCGCCTACGACAATCTGTCGACCGGCCATCGCGACGCCGTTCGGTGGGGGCCGCTCGTCGCGGCCGACATTCTCGATCGCGACGCGCTGTCGAAGGCATTCGCCGTGCATCGGCCCGACGTCGTGATCCATTTCGCCGCGCTCGCCTACGTCGGCGAATCGGTGCTCGCGCCCGAGCGCTATTACACGGTCAACGTCACGGGCACCTGCATGCTGCTGAGCGCGATGCGCGCGGCCGGCGTCGGACGGATCGTGATGTCGTCGTCATGCGCGACGTACGGCATTCCGGACGTGCTGCCGATCTCGGAACGCACGCCGCTGCGGCCGATCAATCCGTACGGCTTCACCAAGTACGCGATGGAACGGATGGCCGCCGATTTCGAGCGCGCGTACGGAACCAGGTGGGTCGCGCTGCGCTACTTCAACGCGGCAGGCGCGGACCCTGACGGCATGATCGGCGAATGCCACGAACCGGAAACGCACGCGCTGCCGCTCGCGATCCGCGCGGCACTCGGCACGGGCGACGCGTTCCAGGTGATGGGCACCGACTACCCGACGCCCGACGGCTCGGCGATTCGCGACTACGTGCACGTGAGCGACCTCGCCGACGCGCACCTGCAGGCGACCGCCTATCTGTGCGGCGGCGGCCACAGCGTCGCATTGAATCTCGGCACCGGCAAAGGGACGTCGGTGCTCGACGCGCTGCGCGCCGTCGAAGCCGTGACGGGCCGCCGCGTGCCGACGGTGACGGCCGCGCGCCGCCCGGGCGACCCGCCCGAGCTGTACGCCGACGCCACGAAAGCCGCGCTCGTGCTCGGCTGGCGGCCGCGTTTCACCGCGATCGAACCGATGGTCGAACACGCCGCGGCCTGGTTTCAGAAAGCACTGCAAGTCGAATCCGGCAAGTGAGCAAGTTTCCTTGAACGCCACCCAGGGGAATCACCATGAATGTGCGGATCGCCATCGTTGGCACCGGTTACGTCGGGCTGGTGAGCGGCGCGTGCTTTGCGGATCTCGGGCATGACGTCGTCTGCATCGACAACAATCGCGGCAAGATCGACGCGCTGAACGAAGGCCGCATCCCGATCTACGAACCGGGCCTCGACGCACTCGTCGCACGCAACGTCGAACGCGGCACGCTGCGCTTCAGCAGCGACCTCGCGGCGAGCGTGCGCGATCGCGACGCGGTATTCATCGCGGTCGGCACGCCGACGCTGCCGGGCACCGACCAGGCAGACCTGCAGTACGTCGAGGCAGCCGCGCGCGAGATCGCGTCGAACCTGACCGGTTTCGCGGTCGTCGTCACGAAGTCGACGGTGCCGGTCGGCACCAACCGGGTCGTCAAGCAGATCGTCGAACGCCACGCGCCGGCAGGCGTCGACGCGGCGATCGCATCGAATCCGGAATTCCTGCGCGAAGGCTCGGCGATCGACGATTTCATGCATCCGGACCGCGTCGTGTTCGGCGCCGAGCATCCGCGCGCGATCGAGATCATGAAGGCCATCTACGCGCCCCTCGAAGCGACGGGCCACCTCGTGCTCGCGACCGAGATCGAAACGGCCGAACTCGTGAAATACGCGGCGAATGCGTTCCTCGCGGTGAAGATCAGCTACATCAACGAGATCTCGGACCTGTGCGAAGCGGTCGGCGCCGATGTCGAACTGGTCGCGAACGGAATGGGCCTCGACCGCCGCATCGGCGCATCGTTCCTGAAAGCCGGCCCCGGCTGGGGCGGCTCGTGCTTTCCGAAGGACACGCGCGCGCTGAAGGCGACGGCCTCCGAACACGCGGTGCCGCTGCGCATCGTCAGCGCGGCGATCGAATCGAACGCGCTGCGCAAGGAGCAGATCCTGCGCCGCATCGAGAAGGCCTGCGGCGGCTCGATCAAGGACAAGCGCATCGCGGTGCTCGGCCTCACGTTCAAAGGCCAGACCGACGACGTGCGCGAAAGCCCGAGCATCGACGTGATCCAGTTGCTCGTCGGCGCGGGCGCGCATATCCGCGCATACGACCCGGCGCGTCCGCACGAAGCGTCGCGGCTGCTGCCGCAGGTATTCATGGAGGGCTCCGCGATCGACGCGGTGCGCAGCGCGGACGCCGTCGTCGTGATGACCGAATGGAAGGCGTTCGAGGCACTCGATCTCGCCGACCTCGCGGATCACATGGCCGACCCCGTGATGCTCGACATGCGCAACCTGTTCAGCGAACGGCTGGCCGTCGACAGCGGCTTTCGCCGCTACGAACGCGTGGGCCGCTCGTGCGGCGAGCGCACGCCGGCGGCCCCGGCACCGGAACAACAGCACGCCAGCGAGGACACCCGGCCGCAACGCGGCCTGCTTCAAGACTGATGATCCGACCTTGACGGGAGAGCACCATGAAGAAGCTGGTTGCGTCGCTTGCGGGCGGCTCCGTGCCGGATACCGCCGATACCGCCGAACCCGACACCGAAGCCGTTCGCACCGAATCGCAGCAGGCAGACGTCCCGCTCGTCGTCCCGTTGATGGACAGCGGGACCAGAATCGTCTTCCACATCCTCGCGCTGTGCTGGTTCGTCGCGCTGGGCATCTTCTGGCGCTGGTGGCTGCGCGACGAGCACTACGTCGACGCATTCCGCTTCGGCGTCAACTGCTTCGTGCTGTTCTGGACCACCTTCATTCCGGGCTACTTCATCTTCATCATCCGCTCGGCGGTCGTGCCGAACCCCGCGCTGCCGGTGCCGCGCGACTGGCGCGTCGCGATGGTCGTCACCAAGGCGCCGTCGGAGCCGTTCGACATCGTCCGCACGACGCTGCTCGCGATGCTCGACCAGACCTACCCGCACGATACGTGGCTCGCCGATGAGGACCCGTCGCCCGAGACGCTCGACTGGTGCCGCGAGCACGGCGTATTCGTGTCGACGCGGCGCGGCATCGCCGCATACCACCGCGCGAGCTGGCCGCGCCGCACCAAATGCAAGGAAGGCAATCTCGCGTACTTCTACGACATGGTCGGCTACGACAACTACGATTTCGTGTCGCAGCTCGACGCCGACCACGTGCCGACCCGCACCTATCTCGAGGAGATGCTGCGGCCGTTCGTCGATCCGAACGTGGGCTACGTGTCGGCACCGAGCATCTGCGACAGCAACGCGGCCGGGAGCTGGAGCGCGCGCGGGCGCGTGAACGTCGAGGGGCCGCTGCACGGCACGATGCAGGCCGGTTATGCGGGCGGCCTCGCGCCGCTGTGCATCGGCTCGCACTATGCGGTGCGCTGCCGTGCGCTGCGCGAGATCGGCGGGCTCGGGCCCGAGCTCGCCGAGGATCACTCGACCACGATGATCTTCAATTCGAAGGGCTGGCGCGGCATGCACGCGCTGAACGCGATCGCGAACGGCGAAGGGCCGCGCACGTTCGGCGACCTCGCCACGCAGGAGTTCCAGTGGTCCAAGAGCGTGATGATCATCATGCTGCGCTACACGCGCCATTACTTCATGGGGCTGCCGCTGAAGCTGAAGGCGCAGTTCCTGTTCTGCCAGCTGTGGTACCCGCTGTGCGCGCTCGCGATGGCCGGCGGCGTCGTGATTCCGGTCGTCGCGCTGCTCACCGGCCGCGTGTGGGCGCACGTCGACTACCTCACGTACCTCACCTACGCGCTGCCGCTGGCCGTGCTGCTCCTGTGCGTCGTGACGTGGGCCACGCATTCGACCCAGTCGTGCCGCCCGCTGAATACGAAGCTGCTGTCGTGGGAAGGGCTGTCGTTCGTGTTCGCGCGCTGGCCGTGGGTCGTGCTCGGCTGCGCGTCGGCGGTGTTCGACTTCGTGCGCGGCAAGGAATTTCCGTTCAAGGTCACGCCGAAGGGCGGCACGATCGAACAGGACGCGCCGCTGCGCGTGGTCGCGCCGTACCTGCTGATCTCGCTGTTCTGCAGCCTGCCCGTCGTCACGGTCGAGAATCCGCGCAATGCCGCGGGCTTCTATCTGTTCTCGATGCTGACGAGCATCCTGTATCTCGTGATCGCGGCCGTCGTCGCGGTGAATCACGGCAGGGAGCAAGGGCTCGAATGGTCGGCGTTCCGGCAGATGTTCTTCAGCCGCCTGCCCGTGCGCAACGCGCTGTTCGTGTTCGCGCTCGCGATGCTGCTCGCGGGCATCGGGCTGCGCGCGCCGAAAGGCTGGCAGGCGATGATGTGGCGCTCGGGCCTGCCGGCCGTGGTCGCGCCCGCGCCGGGCGAACCGGTGAAGCAGCCCGAACTCGGCGCATACGATCCAGACAACACGCTCGCGGCCGACCGGAATCTCGCGTTCGACCATGTGTTCGTGTCATGGAACGCGCCCGACATCCGCGCGGAAATCGATGCAGCCTACCGGAGCGCCCAGGCACGGAACCGCTCGCTGATGCTGACCGTCGAGCCCTGGGCGGCGGGCGACACGCGCCCAGGCGCACTGCTCGCGGATATCGCGCTCGGGCGCTACGACACGCGGATCGCGGCCACCTGCTCGGCGCTCGCCGCGTTGAAGGGCCCCGTGTTCGTGCGCTGGGGCCACGAGATGGAGGCCGACACCGGGCGCTACCCGTGGGCCATCGGCGATGCGCCGGCCTACGTGGAGGCGTACCGGCGCGTCGTGACCACGTGCCGCGCGATGACCGACCAGCTCCGCTACGTGTGGTCGCCGGCCGGCAACCGGAACCTCGACGACTATTTTCCGGGCCGCGGTTATGTGGACGCCGTCGGCCTGTCCGTGTTCGACTGCCCGCGCTGCGCGATCTGGCCGGCCGGCGGCCATGCGTCCGCCGCGAGCATCCTGCGGACCAAATACGAGCGGGTGACCGATTACGGGCTGCCGGTGATGATCACGGAGCTCGGCGTCGACGGGTCCGGTTCGCGCAAGCGCGAGGCACTCGACGAACTCCAGCGGTCGCTGTGGCGCTATCCGCTGCTGAAGGCGGTCGTGTATTTCAACGCGGTCGATACGCCGGGCGCGTGGCCGGCGCATTACGTGCCGGACTGGCGGATCGCGCCGACGTTCCTGCAGACGACGGTGGTCGCCCGATGAAATGACCGGCGACCGGCCGCGCGCCGGCTGCCGGCCGTCAGCCGAGCAGTTCCTTCTTCCGCAGTTGCACGACGTCGCGCATCGGCGGCGCGCCGAACAGCCGGCTGTATTCGCGGCTGAACTGCGACGCGCTTTCGTAGCCGACGACGGCCGCCACCGACCCGACATCGCCGCCCTGCCGCAGCAACAGCCGCCGCGCCTCGTGTAGCCGCAGCTGCTTCTGGTACTGCAGCGGGCTCAGCGTCGTCACGTGCTTGAAATGGTGGTGCAGCGACGACACGCTCATGTTGACCGCCTGCGCGAGCGACTCGACGCGCATCGGCTCCGCGAAGTGATCGCGGAGCCATTCGATCGCGCGCGCGATCCGGTGCGTCTGGCTGCCCGCGATCGCCATGTGCCGCAGCCGCGTGCCCTGCCCGCTCGTCATCAGCCGGTACAGCAGTTCCTTTTCGATCAGCGGCGCGACGACCGGAATGTCGGCCGGCGTATCGAGCAGCCGCGTCAGGCGCAGCGCGGCATCGAGCAGCGGCGGCGTGAGCTCGGCGAGCGCGATCCCCTCGCCTTCGGGGCCCGCGTCGGGTTCGGGCAGCCGCATCTCGGCCGCGAGCTCGACGATGCGCTGCGGATCGAGCGTCAGCGACAGGCACAGGTAAGGCGCTTCCGGCGACGCGTGCGTCACGCGCGACAGGATCGGCAAGTCGATCGATGTAATCAGGCAATTCTGCGTGTCGTACTCGTAAGCCTGGCCGGCGACGATCACGCGCTTCGCGCCCTGCGCGGCGATCACGAGCGCGGCCCGCGACACGCCGCAGCCGAGATCGACCGGACGCGAGTGCCGGTGCAGCATCAGGCCCGGCACGGCCGTCGAATGCGAGCCGTCCGCCGGCGCGAAACGGCCGATCAGCGTCGCCAGCTCGCGCCGCCCGGATTCGCGCGACGTCACGATATCGGTCATGTCCATGACACTTCCTCGATAGATTTCCTCATGTCGCGGGAGCATAGCGAAACCGCCCGGAGCCTGCCGGGGATTTGCAGGATTGTTCAATAAATTTGCAGGATTGGGTAGACGCAAAAGCCGGTGCCTCGCGCACACTGCCCGCTAACCGGGCGCATGCCGGGTTTTCCCCACGGAGACAATCAAAATGCCTACCTCCTTTGTCCTGAACGGCAAGAACGTCACGCTCGACGCCGATCCGTCGATGCCCGTCCTCTGGGCGATTCGCGAACACGCGGGACTGACCGGCACGAAGTTCGGCTGCGGCATGGCGCAGTGCGGCGCGTGCACCGTGCATCTCGAAGGCCAGGCCGTCCGCTCGTGCGTGCTGCCGCTCGCCGGTATCGCGGGCAAGCACATCACGACGATCGAAGGACTGCAGAGCAAGCCCGCGCAGGCCGTGCAGGCCGCCTGGGTCAAGCTGCAGGTGCCGCAGTGCGGCTACTGCCAGTCCGGCCAGATCATGTCGGCCACCGCGCTGCTCGAACAGAACCCGAAGCCGACCGACGCGGACATCGACGCCGCGATGAACGGCAACCTGTGCCGCTGTGCGACCTACGCCCGCATCCGGGCGGCGATCCACGACGCGGCCGCGACGCTGGGAGCCTGACCATGACGATCGAACTCGACAACACCGGGTCGGTGCGTCCGTCGCGCCGCACGTTCCTGAAGGCCGCGGGTGCCGCGGCCGCCGTCAGCCTGACCATCGGCTTCGAATGGACCGGCCTCGGCCGCCGCGCGCTGGCCGCGACCGCGCCCGCCGCGGACTTCGCGCCGAATGCGTTCCTGCGCATCACGCCCGACGGCGCCGTCACGGTCATCGCGAAGCACGTCGAAATGGGCCAGGGCGCGTATACGGGCATCGCGACGATCGTCGCCGAGGAGCTCGACGCCGACTGGTCGACCGTGCGCGTCGAAAGCGCGCCGGCCGATGCGAAACGCTACGCGAACCTCGCGTTCGGCACGATGCAGGGCACGGGCGGCAGCTCGGCGATGGCGAACTCGTGGCAGCAACTGCGCGAAGCGGGCGGCAAGGCCCGTGCGATGCTGGTGTCGGCCGCAGCGGCCCGCTGGAAGGTTCCGGCCGGCGAGCTGACGACCGCCAACGGCGTCGTCACGCACGCGAAGAGCGGCAAGAAGGCCGCGTACGGCACGCTCGTCGCCGATGCGTCGAAGCTGCCGGTGCCGGACAAGGTCGTGCTGAAGCAGCCGGCCGATTTCAAGCTGATCGGCCAGCGGATTCCGCGCGTCGACGCGTCGCCGAAATCGAACGGCACTGCGCATTTCACGCTCGACACGACCTTCCCCGGCATGCGGGTCGCGCTGCTGCAGCGCCCGCCGCGCTTCGGCGCCACGGTGAAATCGTTCGACGCGACGGCCGCCAAGGCCGTGCCGGGTGTCGTGTCGGTCGTGCAGGTGCCGGGCGGCGTCGCGGTCGTCGGAACCGGCTTCTGGGCCGCGAAACAGGGTCGCGACGCGCTGAAGGTCGAATGGGACGAAGCGCACGCCGAAAAGCGCAGCTCGGACGAGATCATGCGCGAATACCGGCAGCTCGCCGACAAGCCGGGCACGTCGGCACGCAAGGACGGCGATGCCGATGCGGCGATCTCGGGCGCCGCGCGCAAGATCGGCGCGACGTACGAATTCCCGTATCTCGCGCACGCGCCGATGGAGCCGCTCGACGCGGTCGTCAAGCTGACGGCGGACAGCTGCGAAATCTGGGCCGGCGACCAGTTCCAGACGGTCGACCAGGCCAACGCGGCCAGGACGGCCGGCCTGAAGCCCGAACAGGTGCAGATCCACACGCTGTACGCGGGCGGCAGCTTCGGCCGGCGCGCGAACGCGTGGTCCGACTACGTGGTCGAGGCCGTGTCGATCGCGAAGGCGCTCGGCGCTGACGGCAAGCCCGTCAAGCTGCAATGGACGCGCGAGGACGACATCCAGGGCGGCTTCTACCGGCCGATGTACTTCCACAAGCTCGACGCGGGGCTGACCGCGGACGGCAAGCTGGTCGGCTGGCGCCACCGGATCGTCGGCCAGTCGATTCTCGCCGGCACGCCGTTCGAAGCGTTCATGGTCAAGAACGGCATCGACGCCACCTCGGTCGAGGGCGCGGCGAACCTGCCGTACGCGGTGCCGAACGTGTCGGTCGAGCTCACCACCACCAAGGTGGGCCTGCCCGTGCTGTGGTGGCGCGTGGTCGGCAGCTCGCACACCGCGTATGCCGTCGAGGCGTTCATCGACGAAGCCGCGCACACGGCGGGCAAGGATCCGTACGCATTCCGCCGCGACCTGCTCGCGAAGGAGCCGCGCATGCGCGCGGTGCTGGACCTGGCCGCGCAGAAGGCCGGCTGGGATCCGGCCAAGCCGCTGCCGAAGGGCCGCGGGCGCGGGATCGCCGTCGCCGAGGCGTTCAAGAGCTATGTCGCGCAGGTGGCCGAGGTGTCGGTCGACGCGGACGGCAAGGTGAAGGTCGAGCGCGTGGTGTGCGCGGTCGATTGCGGGATCGCGATCAATCCCGACATCGTCGCCGCGCAGATGGAGGGCGGCATCGGCTTCGGGCTCGGCGCGGTGATGCACAGCGCGATCACGCTGAAGGACGGCCAGGTCGAACAGCGCAACTTCGACGGCTACCACGTGCTGCGCATCGCGGAGATGCCGAAGGTCGAGGTGCATATCGTGCCGTCGGCCGAAGCGCCGACCGGGGTCGGTGAGCCGGGCGTCGCGCCGGTCGGGCCCGCGGTCGCGAACGCGATCTTCGCGGCAACGGGCAAGCGGCATTACGTGCTGCCGTTCGATTCGGCGGATAGCGCGAAGGCTTGACGGCGGGGCGACACGCCGGCCGCGGGGCGGAGACGCCCTGCGGCCGGCGTTTTCAATGCATCGCGGGAATGTCGTGCCGGTTCGAGCCGACGCCGCCCGACCTCGCGCGGCCCGTCGGCCCTCTTACTCCTGCTCGACTTCCGGCCAAAGCCTCGGAAACAGAAACCGGAGGCTGCTCAGCGGCAATCCGAACGAAAGTTCACCGCGATGCGAAGGCGAAGTCAGCAGACCGTAATCCAGCAGCGATCGAACGATCCTGCGCGCCAATACGTCGCTCACACCCAGCATCTGCGCAAATTCCGCGCGCGTGACGGTTCGGCGCAGCGCGACGAACTCCATCGCGAGCGCCGCGGCTTCCGCTTTGATAACGGATTTTTCCGAGCGGATCGTCCACGAATTGGCCTCCAGAAATCTCAGCAAATCCAGCAGCCTTCCCGTCACCCCGTCGAACTGGGTCATATGCACCATAAACCCGACCTGGTCCTGACAGCAGTCGAGAAAAAAACGCGCAAACCTGACCAGTCCTTCCTGGGATAGATTGCCCCGGCCGTCCAGATCGTTGCGCCGTGTCTGATCGGCTTCGCTCAGCCTGGCGTAATACTGCTCCTGCTCTCGCGCCAGCCCTCGAAGCGGCGACCAGAGACCGTGGGTCAAATCGGCCGCGCGCAATCCGAGATGCGAATGCAAGCGGGCGACGCGACCGTTGCCGTCCATGAACGGGTGCACCCACGCGAGACGATGATGCGAACAGGCGATGCCGATCAGTTGGTATTCCTTGGCGCGAATGCGGGCATAACGGGTCGCCCAGGCCTGAAGCAACGGTTCGATCATTTCGGGTTCCGGCGCCAGATGACGCCCCACCGTCACATCCGATCGACGAAATTCGCCCGGGACGACGATATCCCCGTCGCCGGTCAATCGTTCATCGTCATGCAGGCAGGAAAAGAAGCGATCGTGAATGGTCGCGATTCGCGCCGGTTCGAACAGCGCGGCGACCGGAAGCGCTCGCCACTCCTCCTCGAGCGCCGTTTCCGTCGCGATATGCGCCACCGCGAAGCGCTGCTTCCGGCGTTCGACGATATCGGTCGAATAATCCCGATGCAGCGCCGCCTCGATCTTGGCCGGCGTGGTGTGCTGGCCTTCGATCTTGTTCGTGTAGTACGAATTCATCGCGCGGAGTTGCGGCACGAGCGCAGTCGCCAGCGGGGTATCGCGTACGGCAAGCAACTGCTGCGACGAATCGACGAGTTCGGCGGCCTGCTCAAGCAGCGGATCGAGTACGCGATCTTCGGGAAACAACGGCTCAAAGGTGGCGACGGTCGTCATGCTTCCGTGTAGGGTTTCATGTAGGGTTTGATGTCGGTAATTATAGTCACTTATGCTACTGATTTATAATGATTTTTCATTGATCCATGTAGGGTTCCATGTAGGGTTCCATGTAGGGTTCCATGTAGGGTTCCATGTAGGGTTCCAATCCCCTGCTGCCGATCCGATCACGCGCATGTTGCCCCTGCGGCTCCCCCCGCGTTACGTCAGACGTAACGCCCGTAACGTCAGCCGCCGATGCTACGTAACAATCCTTCACCTTTGCTCGGACCCTTTCCCTACCCGCGGCACGCCACTCCTTAAAAATTCTTTTAAATTCAAGGCCACAGCGCCGTCCGCTCGGGTGCCGCCCCCTGTCGTGACATGACGATCCCTTCCCTGGCCCGGAAGTTGCAGCACAGGACCCGCAAACACTCCTTTATGGACATGCGAGGGCCACCATGGATTGCAAATACCTGTACATCGACAACATAAAAATCAACTTCGTGCGCCGCACGATCGAAATCGACAACAAGATCGTCGACGTCACGCCGCGTGAATTCGACGTCGTCGAATTCCTGCTCGACAACATGAACAAGATCGTGCCGCGGCAGGCAATCCAGGAAGCCGTGTGGGGCCGTGAACTCGGTGTGTCGTCGCGCACGCTCGACACCCATATCTCGCGTATCCGCTCGAAGCTGCAACTCGATCACGACAAGAACCTGCGGATCATTCCGATCTATGCGGTCGGCTATCGCCTGGTGCTGTTCGGTGCGGCGATGACGCACGTCGAGCGCCACGAAGCCGCGCCGATCCTGCGCGCGGCACCGCAAGCCGTGATGGCCGCCGACTACGCCTGACGATTTACCCGCGAGCCGCATGCATGCGGCTCGCCTGCGAGCTCCCCCCACCGCGCTGCGCCGATCCGCAGCGCTTCGCGGCACGCCCGTCGGGCGCGGCCCGCACGCCGCCCGGCCCGCCAGCCAGTCGCGACCCGACCGCCGCCTCCGGGCGGCGGTCGCTTTTGGACGCCGGCGGCCGCACGACATCACGCTTCATCGCGGCCACTCGGGCCGCCGCCGATGCCCGCGACTACGGAATCCGGCGTGACACGCGACCATCGCCGTCCCTACAATCGACCCGGTAGCCGCGCGCCCTCCGCGCCGCCGGCCCGGAACGAACGGAACGATCATGAAGATGCGCGATTCGCGAACCGCCGTCGCCTGCCATTGCGCGTTGGCCGCGCTGGTCGCACTCGTGTGCACCGCGCCGCCCGTTGCGCACGCGGCAAACGACACCACGCTTCACATCGCGTCGATGACGCCGGGCGATCCCGATGACGGCAGCGCCGGTCGCGACACGCCGCCCGCGCGCCAGCGACGGATGGATGCCGCTGCGACCACCCCGCCCGATCGCGTGCGCCGGCAAGCTTCGCCGGCGGCCTCCGCCGATCCGCCTTCGTGCCATGCGCGGCCCGTGATGACGATGTGTCGCGGCCTGCACTCGAACGACGCGAAGCGGCGCTGCATGCGCTGCCTCGATCAGTAACGACGCGCAGCGCGCCGCCTCATGCGGCGCGCTGCGCTTCCAGCCACGCCTGGAACATCAGCACCGTCCACAGCTGGTGCTGCCAGTTCATCCGGCCGGTCACGTGCTGCCGCCACAGACGTTCGACCGCGTCCGCATCGAAATAGCCTTCCTCGCGCAATCGCGACGGCCGCAGCAGCGCCTCGGCCCAGTCGCGCAGCGCGCCGCGCAGCCAGTGATCGACGGGCGCGCAGAAGCCCTGCTTCGGCCGGTCGATCAGCGCGGACGGCACGTAGCGGTCGAGCAGCCGGCGCAGCAGCGCCTTCGATTGCCCTTCCGGCAAGCGCACGTGCACCGGCACGCGCCACGCGAATTCGACGACGTGATGGTCGAGGAACGGCATGCGCGTTTCGAGGCTCACCGCCATCGCCGCGCGATCGACTTTCGCGAGGATGTCGGTCGGCAGGTACGTGAGCGTGTCGATCGCCATCGCCTGCTCGGCGAAGCTCAGGTGCGCGGGCCATGCGGATACGGTGTCGAGCGGCGTCGCCGGCTCCTGCCCCGACAGCGCGAGGCGCTCGGGATGATGCACCGACGACATCAGCAGCCGGTACAGCCCGATGCGGCTCTCGGCGGTCATCACATGGCCGAGCTTGTGCAGGCGATCGCCGATGCGCGCCGCCGATTCACGTGCATCCACGCCGCCCCACGCCCCCTGCGCGACGGCCGCAAGCTGATCCGCGTGATCGGGCCGCAACGCATGCAGCGCGGCGGCGATCCGCGCGCGCACGGCGCCCGGCACGCGATGCAGCTTGCGCCACAGGCGCGGCGTCAGGAAGTAGCGCGTGTAGCCGCCGAACAGCTCGTCGCCGCCGTCGCCGGACAGGCTCACCTTCACGTGCCGGCGCGTCAGCTCCGACACGAGAAAGGTCGGGATCTGCGATGCATCGGAAAACGGCTCGTCGTAGATCGACGGCAGCTTCGGCACGACGCCGAGCGCATGGTCGGCCGTGACGTAGAGCTCGGTATGGCGCGTGCCGAGATGGCGCGCGACGGCCTTCGCATAACCGGCCTCGTCGTAGCCGGCCTCATGGAAGCCGATCGTGAACGTATCGACCGGTGTCGACGATTGCGCCTGCATCAGCGCGACGATCGTCGATGAATCGATGCCGCCGGACAGGAACGCACCGAGCGGCACGTCGGCTTCCATCTGCCGCGCGACGGCCTGGCGCAGGACCACGTCGAGCTGGCCCACCGCGTCGTCGGCACTGCCCTCGAACGGCTCCGCGCGACCGTCCTCGATCACCTGTTCGAGCGTCCAGTACGCACGCAGGCGCGGCGTGTCGCGCGCATGCTCGAACTGGATATACGTGCCGGGCGGCAGCTTGTGGATGCCGCGATAGATCGTATGCGGCGCGGGCACGCTCGACTGGCGCAGGTACAGGCACAGCGCATCGCGATCGATCGCGCCGTCGAAGCCCGGATAGCCGCGCAGCGCCTTCAGTTCGGACGCGAACACGAGCGCGTCGCCGATCCGGCCGTAATAGAGCGGTTTTTCGCCGATCCGGTCACGCGCGAGCGTCAGCACCCGCGATGCCCGATTCCACAGCGCGAACGCAAACATGCCGGTCGCGCGCCGCAGCGTCGCGTCGACACCCCACGCGACGATCGCCGCGATCAGCACCTCGCTGTCGGAGTGGCCGCGCCACGCCGGTGCGCGCCCCGCGCGCTCGAGCTCCGCGCGCAGTTCGCGATGGTTGTAGATTTCGCCGTTGAAGACCATGACGTAGCGACCGCACGCGGATGCCATCGGCTGTCGGCCGTGTACCGACAGGTCGACGATCGCGAGCCGCCGGTGGCCGAGCGCGATGCCGGCCTCCGGGTCGACCCAGATCCCCTGCCCGTCCGGCCCGCGATGCGCAAGGCTCGCCGTCATGCGCGCGAGCGTGCCGCGCGCTGTCTCCTCATCGCAGGCGACGCTATTCAAAAAGCCGTCGATTCCGCACATTGATTTGTCTGCCCCTGTTGACCAGTTCCGTCACGCACGGCGCAACCTCGCGGCCCGCCATCCGGCGTGACGACCGGGCCATATTACGAAGAAATAAATCAGCAATAATTCATAGGTGAACTCGCCAATCACTCGAAAAAACCGCTGTCAAGCATCGTGTGCGCGGCACGCCGGCGCGCGCGGCCGCAGCAGCCCGTCGGGCCGGCCACGCACGGGCCGGCCCGACGGTCATCGATCGCGGGGTAAAAACGGGGACGAACGCGGCGGATGCGCGGGGTCAGGACGGCAGCCGGCGGGCCGCCAGGTAGGCGAGCTGCGCGCGGTTCTGCACGTTGAAGAGTTTTTCGAGCGAGCGGATATGGTGGCCGACCTTGTGCAGCGACGTGCGCAGCGCACTCGCGATCTCCTGGTCGGACAGACCGTGCACGAGGCGGTCGAGCACCTGTAGTTGCTCGTCGCCGAGCGCGAAGCCGCGCATGCGCGCGATGCGTGCCTCGAGGAACGGCAGCGCGACACGATGCACCGCGAGGCTGACCGACAGCGCGCCGCCGATCACGCGATCGTCGATCCATTCGGTGCCGTGCGTCTCCGACGTCACGTTCACCGCGACACGCAGGTCGAGGCGCGGCGCCGACAGGCCGAACAGTACGCCGCTGTTCATCGCGTGCGCACGCAGATGGCCGGCGAGCGCCAGCATCTTGCGGTCGCCGCTGCCCTGCGCGGCCGCCTCGATCTCGTCGAGCTGCCACGCGACCGGAAAGCCGCTCTGCCGCACCTGCGCGAACCGCGGGTCGCTCTCGTAGAGCATGCCCTCGAAAAACGGCTGCATGAACGTCGCGGGAGCGAGGTCGCGAAGCAGGTGCGCGCACAGGATGCGCCGCCCGATCATTTCGAAAGCGCCGTAACCGAGCGTACTGAAACCGATTTGCCGCAAGCGCGCATGGCACTGCGCGAAATCGACCAAAGCCGGGTCGGTTTTACCGAATTCGATTTGCGCGCCGGTAAAAACGTCGTTCCCGATTGCCTGATATTCATTCGAATAAGCCGCGGCCGTTGCGATATCGGCCTGCGAAAACCATTCGACGCGTGGTGCGCCGTCAGCGTATGTCATGAGGAGCCCGCCCTTTCCCAATATGTGAACCTGCGCCCCGTCACGATCTGGTCTTGTCTCGATGGATTTTCTGGTCTTCGTTATTTGCGTGCGAATAGGAATCTTCCGCCGCCATTAGTATTACGGCATATTACGCGTACACAAGCGTTTTTGTACAATGCCCCCGCGCTGCGTCATGGATGACGATCCGCGCATATCACACCGATGCTCGATCGCACCGCCGCGACGGCCGTACACGATACGGCCGCCGTCAGGCGAGATGCGTCGATTCCGAGGGATGGCACATGTCCGACATTGCATTGCATGAAGAAGCGGTCGCCTCAACCTTTCCCCGCCCGTCGCACGGGCCCAGCGCGTGCCCCGACGCGCTGCGGGAGCGCTCCGTACAGGTCGTCTGGTGCGACGACGTGAAGCGCGGCGACGTCACGCAGCCGCACGCGCCGAAACTCGGCGTGGCCGATACGCTCGCGCACGCGCAGAGCACGGCCGAGCGCAGCCGGATCGTCGCAAGCCTGCTGCACCTGACGGGTTTCTCGACGTTCGCGTACTTCGCGCTCGAATTCGCGCACGAGCGGGTCGAAAGTCTCTACCTGCACGAAGCATTCACGCCGTCCACCTACCGCGGCGACTACGTGCGCCACCACCATCACGACGTCGATCCGCGCACGCTCGGCGCACGCGTGTGCAACATGCCGATCGTGTGGGACCTGCAGCAGTTGCGCCGCGAACACCGCGAGCGCGACGCCGGCCCGCGCGCGACGCCGGCCGCGCTCGACGGCTTCCTGCAGACGATGCAGGACGACGGGATGTGCAGCGGCATCATGTATTCGATGGCCGTGCCCGGCACGCGGCTGCATGCGTTCATGAGCTTCACCGCGCCGCGCCGCACGCGCGAATGGATCACGCCGGCGACGATCGAGCAGGCGCTGTCGATCGGGCTGTCGGTACACAAGTTCGCGTCGCCGCAGTTGATCTCGACCTCGCGCGAGCGCGCGGTGAACGGGCTCACGCCGTTCGAGCAGGAACTGCTGCTCGGCATCGCCGAAGGCGCATCCGACAAGGAGATCGGCCGGCGCCTCGACACCAGCGCGCACAACGTCGACTATCACCTGCGCAAGCTGCGCAAGCGCTTCGGCGTCGCGAACCGGATCCAGCTCACGTACCTGACGTCGAAGCTCGAATTGATCTGACCGTCGCGCAGCGCGTGCGACGTGCCGCAAGCAAGCGCGTAAACGCACATGCCGGCCACGGAGGCCGGCATGTGCGGGCTGCGGCGCGGCGCCGCTTCCTGGCAGACGGCCTGCGTTACTTCAGCAGCGTCATCTGCACCACCTTGACGATCACGAGACCGACCGCGATCACGAGATAGCCGCGCAGCACGGCCATCCAGATTCGCGTCGCCAGCGTCATGTTCTGCGGCTCGAGCGTATCGAGCGGCGGCATGCGCCACGTGTCGCGCAACGTGCGATCGATGGCCGGTTCGATCACGCGCTTGTTGCGACGGATCAATACCGTCACGATATAGCCCGTGATCGCGAGCACGGTGCCGCCGACCAGCACGTCGACGATCGCTTCGCCGCTGATATCCGGATACATCACCGACGCGGTGAGGATGATCGACAGCAGCACGAGCACCCAGATCACCGCACCGGTGAACACGTTGAGCTTCGTCGAGTTGACCCACGGGCCGAGCACCTGGCGGTCGTTGCACAGCACCAGCAGGAACACCGTCGCGCTCGGCAGCAGCACGCCCGCGAGCGTCTGCACCGCTTCGGTCAGCAGGCCGAGCGGGCTGCCCGGAATCAGCACCAACGTGGCCGCGGCCGCGACGATGCCGAAATACACGAGATAGAACCCCTTCGCATCGGACACGCCGCGGTGCAGCGAGTGGCGGATCTTGAACACGTCGCCGATCGCATAGGCCGTTGACAGCGACACGGCCGCCGCGCCGATGATGCACGCGTCGAGCAGCGCCACCGCGAACAGCGTTGCGCTCGTGCGGCCGGCATACTTCTCGAGGCCCGCGATGATGCCGCCCGCGTCGGCGAAGTTGCCGGCTTCCGGATGCCCGTTGAACAGCGCGGCGCTGAAACCGATCATGGCGACCGCACCGATCAGCACGAACGCGATGCCGATCCACAGGTCGGCCTTTTCATACTTCATGAAGCGCGGCGTGATGCGCTTGTCGATCACATAGCTCTGCTGGAAGAACAGCTGCCACGGCGCGACGGTCGTGCCGACGATGCCGATCACGAGCAGCATCACGTCCGACAGCTTCGCGTGCGCGGGCCAGTTCGGCACGAAGAAATCGCGCGTCATCTGCGCGACGGGCGGATGGATCGACACGAGCACCGGCACGAGCA
Organism: Burkholderia sp. 572; assembly: GCF_040545135.1. NCBI lineage: Bacteria > Pseudomonadati > Pseudomonadota > Betaproteobacteria > Burkholderiales > Burkholderiaceae > Burkholderia > Burkholderia sp. 572. The sequence continues at coordinate 150,143 of NZ_JBEPLH010000009.1, forward strand.
GCAGGCTCAGCACGCACAGCCCGATCGCGAACCGCTCGAATCGCCTGAAATCCCCGGTACTCACCGCGGCCATGGTCAGCGCCGCGGCCACGCACACGCCCGCGACCTTCGGTAGCCCGAAGAAATCCAGCACGAACGTGATGCCGATGAACTCGGTGACGATGGTGAGCGCATTGAGCAGGAACAGGTCGATCACGCTGAACGCGCCCCAGAACTTGCCGAAGCGCTCGAAGATCAGCCGTGCGTGGCCGACACCCGTCACCGCGCCGAGGCGCAGCACCATTTCCTGGTTCACGTACAGCACGGGCACGAGCAGCAGCAGCGTCCACAGCAGCGTCGTGCCGTAGTTCTGGCCGGCCTGCGTGTAGGTACCGAATGCGCCGGCGTCGTTGTCGCCCACCATCACGATGAGGCCCGGGCCGATGATCGCGAGCAGCGTGCGCAGGCGCGCCCACCACGAGCCGCGCGTGCCGGTGTCGTGATGCGCGATCGTACCGAGCGCACCGCGGATGTCGCCAAGGTGGGCCTCGTCGAGCACGGCGGCGCGTTCGACGGCGATCGGTGGAGAAACGTTGGATGGCGTGGACATGATGTGTTCCGTACGGCTAATGGTTATCTGGTGAGCGTGCGACCTTGGGATGCGCGCGGGGCGACCGCCCGATGGCGGCCGCGCGTGCGCATGCCGAGGCGCGCTCGGCGCTTCTTTCAGCGGATCAGCGATTTCAGCCGGTTCAACAGGCGGGAGAACACTCGCGGACGGGCGTCGAGCATCAGCATCGCGTCGTAGTGGTTGCGCGATTCCGTGACGTGCGGGAGATTCGACAGCAGAAGGCCGAAGTTCATGGTCTGGCTCCGTGCGGCGACGGCGAGCGTGCCGGCCGCGTGGTGGGCGCGGGGCCAGTCCGGCGCCTGAACGGCGTGTCAGGCTAGTCGGCCGGATTGTCCCTGCGACCCGGGTTCAAAAGGGTCTGTGCGTGCAACGGGCGTAAGGGACAACTGTCACTGTCGTTCATGGCGGCTCCTGTGCGGTGTTCCGGAGAACACGGTTGACCGCCGTCAGGCGTGCGGGCCGGCATTCGCGCGCCGGGGAAAGGCGTGCGCGAACGCGGCCGCCTGCCGGGCGGCGGTGAAACCGGACGGCGCATGCGAAAACGCATCACGCTAACCGGCGCGAATCAGGGTGCACGTAGGAATTTGCTGCGGAATACTGCTGCGCGCACCGTTTGCCCGGGGGACAAACGGCGGCTTCGATGAGGCGCGGACGTCGGTCGCTCAGGCGGAAATTTCGTTCGAAGATCGACTACTGCAGGCGTCCAAGGCGGCGGCCCCAAGAGTGAAGATGCCGGATTCTATGGACGGCCCGAAAGTGAAGTCAACCCCGCCAAACCCCATTTCCCGAAATAAATTTCCGCCTTCGCGGCACTGAAAGAATTGCCCTTGAAACGACGTGCCGAAACCTTTCAGCGCGTCATGTCACGGTCACCATCCGATGTGTGCGAACAACGGCGCGGCACCCGGCCGTCGCCTCGTCGTGGCGGCCTCGCACCCTCGCGCTCCACGGCGATGCATCCGCCACACACGGCGCCTTTCATGCGTTTTTTACTTGCACTGCAGCAAACGACGCGAATACAATCCGCCGCAATTCATCACAGGAGTCCCTCCGTGGACACATGCTCTAGTTGCAGTTCGACGCCGGTCCAGGCCGGCCAAGCCATCGCGAGATAGCAGCCAGACGCATGTCTTACGCCGCTAGCTCGCATTCGTCGGGTTAGCGCGCTTCCTTCCGGGCCGGCCATCGCCGGTTCGTCCGTTGCACGCTCCGTTACGTTCCACCCTCCGATCGCAGGCCGCGTCACGCGCCCGCGCTCGATCACGTCGTCCGGCCTTCGCCGGACCGGACGGAGGCAGCGTCATGTTTCTTCAATCGCTCGCGGTCAGGCTCAAGCGCATCGTGCATGTCGCATGCGACCGCTCGTTCGTTTCCGGCCTCTCGCCGCTCGCCCATGCGCTCGGCAACTGGCGCAGCTCGGCGCTCGCCCACGTGCCGGCAGCGCCCCGCCCGCTCGACTGCCTGCTGTTCGCCGTGATGGCGGCCGCGGTCGCGCTCGTCGCGCTGCTGTGCTCGGCCGCGCCGCGCCTCGGCTTCGCGCAGGTGTGGCGTATCGGCGGCTGGCTGCCGTAAGCCCCGCCCCGCGCGGCGGTGGCATGTGCCATGTACCGCCGCGTAAAGCTCTCCGCACCACGTTTTCGTTTCTTCAGCCAAACTAATCAAACCACCGACGGAACCCACATGAAGAACTACCTCGAACCCGTCCCGCGCATGCTCCGCCTCGATGCGCTCGCCGCGCTGCTGCTGTCGCTCGCCGCCGCGCCCGCGTTCGCGCAATCGTCGCTGCCCGCCTCGGCCGAACCGGCGGCCGGCGCCGGCGACGCCGCCGCTCCCGCACAACAGGCAGCCGCGCCCACCAGCTTCCGGGAGCGCTCGAACCTGCTCGGCAACATGAGCGGCCTGCGCGACGTGCTGGGCGATCACGGCATCACGCTGAACCTGCAGGAGACCAGCGAGTACCTGTACAACACGTCGGGCGGCACGGGTCGCGGCGGCGCCTACCAGGGGCTCACGCAGTTCGGCTTCGACGTCGACACCGGTAAGGCGATCGGCCTGCCGGGCGGCACGTTCAACGTGTCGGCGCTGCAGATTCACGGCACCAACCTCACGCAGCGCTATCTGCAGACGCTGCAGACCGCGACCGGCATCGAGGCGAATTCGACCACGCGCCTGTGGGAGCTCTGGTACCAGCAGTCGCTGCTCGACGACAAGGTCGACGTGAAGGTCGGCCAGCAGAGCGTCGACCAGGAATTCATGGTGAGCCAGAACGCGTCGGCCTTCATGAACGCCACGTTCGGCTGGCCCGTGCTGCCGTCGACCGATCTGCCGGCCGGCGGCCCCGCGTATCCGATGTCGTCGCTCGGCGTGCGGCTGCGCGTGAAGCCCGCCGATGCGTGGACCGCGATGGTCGGCGTGTTCGACGGCAACCCGGCCGGCCGCACCGACGGCGATGCGCAGGTACTGAACGCGCACGGCACCAACTTCAACCTGCGCAGCGGCGCGTTCGTGATCGGCGAAGTCCAGTATGCGCTGAACGCGCCGCCCGCCGATCCGAAGGCGCCGCAGCCGGCCGGCCTGCCGGGCACGTACAAGCTCGGCTTCTGGTATCAGTCGCAGCATGCGAACGATCCGCGCTACGGCACCGACGGCCTGTCGCTCGCGAATCCGGCGAGCAACGGCATGCCGGCCACGCATCGCGGCAACTACAGTTTTTATGCGGTCGCGGACCAGATGGTGTGGCGGCCGTCGCCGGACAGCCCGCGCTCGGTGGGCGTGTTCGCGCGCGTGATGGGCGCGCCGGGCGATCGCAATACCGTCGATTTCGCCGCCAATGCAGGCGTGACGCTGAAGGCGCCGTTCAAGGGGCGCGACAACGACGTCGCGGGTCTCGCGGTCGGCTACACGAAGATCGGCTCGCATGCGCGCGGCCTCGACGGCGACACCGGCGCATACACGACACCCGGCTATCCGGTACGCCGCGCGGAAACGGTCGTCGAGGCGACCTACCAGTACCAGGTCACGCCGTGGTGGCAATTGCAGGCCGACCTGCAGCACTTCTTCCGTCCGGGCGGCGGCATCCCGAACCCGAACGCGGCCGGTGCGCGCATCGGGGACGAAACGGTGGTCGGCGTGCGCACGACGATCGTGTTCTGACGCACGCCGGATGCAGACACGGGCCGGACGGCCGCTCACGCGACAGTCCGGCCCGTGCGTTCTCTCGCGGGGCAAGCGCGCGGCCCGTGCCGCGCGTCACTCGCCGTACAGCCCGAGCAGTTTCAGCGTGACGCCGTTGGTCCAGCCGAAGCCGTCCTGCAGCGGATATTCGCCGCCCCCGCCGCCGCCCGTGCCGGCGCCTTCGACCACGTATTTCTCGACGAGCTTGCCTTCGGTCGCATACACGTGCTTCACGTCGGACAGGAAACGCGTGCCGATGTCCTTCGCGAGCGCCGGTTCGCCGTAGCGCCGCAGCCCGTCGATCGCGATCCACTGCAACGGCGCCCAGCCGTTCGGCGCGTCCCACTGCTGCCCCGTGTTCTCGGTGGTCGTCGCGAGGCCGCCCGGCTGCAGCAGCGTCTTGCGCACCTCGCGCGCGGTCGCCTTCGCGCGCTCGGGCCACGCAACGCCCGCGAACAACGGATACAGCGCGGCGGCCGTCACGGCGTCGCGCGGCTTGCGCAACTGCCAGTCGTAGTCGCCGTAGTAGCCGCGACGGTTCCACAGATAGCGGTTGATCGCGGCCGCACGCCGCGCCGCGCGCCCGGAAAAATCGGTCACGCAGGCCACGTCGCGCGTAAGCGCGCAGCCCTTCACGATCGTCGTCTCGAGATGGAACATCAGGCTGTTCAGGTCGACCGGCACGATCGACGTCGTGCGGATCGTCGCGAGCGTCTTGCCGTCGCCGAACCAGCGCGAGCTGTAGTCCCAGCCGCTTTCGGCGCCCGCGCGCAGGTCGCGGTACACCTCGTTCGCCGGACGCCCCGGCGCCGACTTCGCGGTCGTCACGTCCTCGAGATACGACTCGTCGCGCGGCGTATCGCTCGCATCCCAGTAGCGGTTCAGCACCGCGCCGTCGGGCATCGCGACCACATTGCGCGCGGCCTGCCCGCGCGGCGTCGTGGTTTCGCCCTGCATCCAGTACGCGTACTCCTTGCGCAGTTCCGGCAGATATTTCTGGTAGACCTTGTCGCCTTCGGCCTGTGCGGCAAGCGTGACCATATAGGCGAAGAACGGCGGCTGCGAGCGGCTCGCGTAGTACGTGCGGTTGCCGTTCGGGATGTGCCCGATCGTGTCGATCAGATGGGCGAAGTTGTCGAGCATGTCGTCGACGAGATCCTCGCGGCCCGACACCTGCAGCCCGAGCATCGTGAAATAGGTATCCCAGTAGTAGCCTTCGCGGAAGCGGCCGCCCGGCACGACATACGGCTTCGGCAGCGGAATCAGCGAACTGTAGGGCGGCACCGTCGTGCTCGTGCGCGTGAGCTGCGGCCACAGCCAGTCGATGTGCTGGCGCAGCGTCTGGTTCGGCGGCGGCGTGACGCCGCCTTCCGGGGGCGGCGTGAAATGCTGGCCGACGAACGCCTTCAGCGAGAAGCCCGGCTGCGATTTCTGTTGCTGATACAACTGCACGATCGTCGCGGGATCGCTGTCGGGCGTCGCGTCGACGAAGGTCTTCTGGTCGGAATAGATCTGCGCGGTCTGCACCGCGACGAACAGGTCGCCGTAGAGCTGGCTCGGCGGCGGCAGCAGCGTGCCCGACGCGGGGCCGGCAACCGCGGCCGTCGCGGGCGCCGCCGACTGATCGACCGCCTGCGCGGCGGCCCGGTTCGCGTTGTCGGCCTGCGCGGCGCAGCCGGCAACGGCGAGATACGCGACGGCTAGTGCGGCGGCCCAGCGAAGACGCGGCGCGGGGCGCCCGAGCGGCGGTGAGCGATGAAGCGGAAAGCGGGTTGAGACGCGGGTTGGGATGCGCGTTGAGATGCGAGATGCAATCGATGCGGCACGACGTGACGTCATGACGTGTCCCCTCCTTTCGATGGTGAGTGGGTCGGCACGAGGTCTCGTTCGCGCGCGCGCTCGTCTCGATGGCCCTCGATCGATGCGCGTCGTTTTGTGTTGCGAGTGGGCCTGACTGTCGCACGAAACGTGCACATCAAGCAAGTTTCGATTCGCGCGGCTCGCGCAGGCATGCTCGGCGTTTGCGCAGTCGTTCTTTCCGCGCCGCCCGCTAAAAGAACGACTGTTGCACTATGCGGAACATCTGTTGTCATACGTGACTCAATGGTCACATTGTGGGCATAATGGCGTCTTTACCGCGCGCCCAGCCCATGTCGCCCGTCTTTCTAGCACCGCTCATCGTTGCCTGTGCGTTGTTCATGGAAAGCGTCGACGCGAACATCATCGTCACCGCCCTGCCCGCGATGGCGAGGGACTTCGGGCACAACCCCGTCACGTTGAACATCGCGATCACGGCCTACGTGGTCGGGCTCGGCGTGTTCATTCCGATCTGCGGCTGGCTGGCCGACCGCTTCAGCGCGCGCTCCGTGTTCCGCACCGCGATCGGCATCTTCGTCGTCGGCTCGCTGATGTGCGCGGCATCCAATTCCCTCGGCGTGCTCACGTTCGCGCGCTTCATCCAGGGCGTCGGCGGCGCGATGATGGTGCCCGTCGGCCGCATCATCATTTTCCGCGCCGTGCCGCGCTCGGATCTCGTGCGCGCGATGAACTACCTCGCGATTCCCGCGCTGTTCGGGCCCACGGTCGGGCCGCTCGTCGGCGGCTTCATCACGACCTACCTGCACTGGCGGATGATCTTCTTCATCAACGTGCCGATCGGCATCTACGGGATCTACCTCGCGAGCAAGCACATCGCGAACACGCACGAGCCCGACCCGGGCCCGCTCGACTGGTTCGGATTCCTGCTGTCGGCCAGCGGCGCCGCACTGCTGCTGATGGGCCTCACGCTGATCGACGGTGCACTCACGTCACGCTCGAACGCCCTCGCCATGTGCGTGACCGGCACCGTCCTGCTCGCGCTCTACGTGCCGTACGCGCGCCGCAAGGAACGCCCGGTGCTCGACCTCAGCTTCCTCAAGATCCCGACGTATCACGCGAGCGTCGTCGGCGGGTCGCTGTTCCGCATCGGCCTCGGCGCGGTGCCGTTCCTGCTGCCGCTCGCGCTGCAGGAAGGGCTCGGCATGAGCGCGTTCCATTCGGGGCTCATCACGTGCGCGTCCGCGTTCGGCGGCGCGATGAGCCGCTCGACGGCCACCCACACGCTGCGCCGCTTCGGCTTCCGCACGGTACTGATCTACAACGCGGCATTCGCGGGGCTCGCGATCGCCGCGTACGGCGTGTTCCATCCCGGCATGGCGACCTGGGCGATCTGGCTGATCGTGCTCGTCGGCGGCATCTTCCCCGCGCTGCAGTTCACGAGCCTGAACTCGATGATCTATGCGGACATCTCGCCGCGCGACGCGGGCCGCGCGACCAGCCTCGGCAGCGTCGTGCAGCAGATGTCGCTCGGTCTCGGCGTGACGGTGGCCGGCCTCGTGCTGCACGTTTCGCACTGGCTGCAGGGTCATCAGAAGATGGTGTGGTCGGATTTCTGGCCCGCGTTCGTCGTGGTCGGGCTGTGCTCGTTCGCATCGATTCCGATCACGCGGCGGCTGCCGCCCGGCGCCGGCGACGAAGTCGCGCGCGGCAAGCGGCAATAAGCAACCGACGGCCGACGCGGCGGAATCGTTTCCGCCGCAATCGAGCGCCCGCGTATTGCATCGCTTTTATTTTCCAATTCCACGATTTATTCAATCGTGCGAAACACACGAAAAGCGCTCGTTGAATCCGTGCGTCGAAATGGCATCGCGCCGAAAATCGACTGCCTATCGTCGCGCCCGGGATCTGCCGGCGCCGCGTAATGCCGGCGCGGTCGCTTGCATCGGCGCGCCCCGATATCGTGCATACGAATGACTTGAAAATCCGAAATTCATTGATCAATAATGATCGCTCGCATTGGCGCGAACATGATCTCCACGCCGGATTGCAGCAGTCGCCACGACGATCCCACCCGCTGTTTCACGTTTCGATCGCTTCCTCGCCTCGAAGGAGTCTCCATGACTCAAGAGCTGATTCTGCGCGCGCCGGAAACATTCGCCATCGACTCGCCCGCCGTATCGGATACGGCCCGGCCGCCATTGCCCACGCATCTCGCCGTCATTCTCGACGGCAACCGGCGCTGGGCGGACCGCCTCGGCCTGCCGGCCGCCGACGGCTATCGGGCCGGCGGGCGCAACGTGCATGCGCTGCTGTCGTGGTGCGAAGAGGCCGGGATCCCGTTCGTGACACTGTGGCCGCTGTCCACCGAAAATCTCCAGCGCGACGCCGCGGAATTGCGCGGCCTGCTCGCGGTGATCGCCGACGTCTTCGACGAGCTCGCCGCCAGCGGCCGCTGGCGGCTCCACGTGATCGGCGACCTGACGCAGTTGCCGCCCGCCACGGCCGACCGCATCGGCGCCGCGCAGCAACGCACGGCCCACGCGCACGGACTCGACGTGAACATCGCCGTCGCCTACAGCGGCCGCCTCGACCTGCTGCACGCCGTCCGCTCGCTGATCGCGGAACACGTCGCGGCCGGCACCGTCGATCAGTTGCTCGCGCAGCTCAGCCCGGAGTTGATCGCGAGCCGGCTCTACACGGCCGGCCAGCCGGAGCCGGACCTCGTGATCCGCACGTCGGGCGAGCAGCGCCTGTCGAATTTCATGCTGTGGCAAACCGCTTTCTCCGAGTTCTATTTCACGCCGACGTGCTGGCCCGATTTCGGACGCGACGATTTCGAACAGGCCATCGATGCGTACGGCAAGCGCGCGCGCCGGTTCGGCAAGTAGGCCGGACTGCCTTCACGACACCTGTTGCCACCCGCCATCCGCGAGGTACGCCATGTCCACCGTCGAAACCGTTGCCGCCGAAGCCGCCGCGCCCGCACTCGTGCTTCCGCACCTGTTCCACCCGTTCGACACGCCCGTGCATCCCGACGCCGACCGCGCCGAAGCCGACCTGCTCGCGTGGATGAACGGCCATGGCTTGCTCGACGATCCGCGCTGGGCCAACGGCATCCGTCACGGCAAGATCGGCGAATACTGCTCCCGCGTCTATGCGCACGCAACCTTCGACGGCCTGTGCACGACGACCCGCGCGTACGGCTGGATCTTCGCGATCGACGACGGCCTGTGCAGCCTGCACGGCGTCGCGCGCGCTCCGGGCGACCTCGGTGCACTCTACCTGTGGCTGTACGAAATGATCGCCGATCCGACCGGCCGCGATCCAGCGCCGCTGCGCGCCGCGCTGGCGGCGCGCCTGCCGCACATGGCCGCGTTCCTGCCCGCCCTGCAACGGGCGACGCAGGACGTGTGCGCGCGCATCGCGGCCGCGTCCACGCGCGTGCAGTACGCACGCTGGGTGGCAGGGATGATGACGTTCCTGTTCTCGACGCTGTGGGAAGCCGGCCGGTTCGCGACCGACGTCGTGCCCGGCGAGGCCGAGTATCTCTCCGGTCGCACCTACAACGGATGCGGCGAAGGCGCGTTCGCGCTGATCGACATCGCCGGGGGCTACGAAGCGCCCGCCGCGTTCTACGCCGACGAAGAAGTCGAGCGCCTGCGCAAGCTGTCCGGCCTGATCCTCTGCCTGTGCAACGACATCTTTTCGTATCCGAAGGAGGCGGGCGAATCGAGCAGCAATCTCGTCTGCGTCCTGATGCACGAACACGGGCTCGCGCCGCAAGCCGCGCTCGACGCGGCGGCGGACATCCACAACGGCTATCTCGCGCGCTATCTCGATCTGGAAAAAAAGGTGCGTACGCGCACCGACGATCGCGCGTCGCTGCGCCTGCTCGACGAGGCCCACTCGTATATTCGCGGCAACTACGACTGGCACTTCGGCTCGCCGCGTTACGGCGCGGCGAAGCACTACGACCTGTCCCGCGCGCTGCGGCCCGGAGAGACGAGCGCCGCGGCATGACCTGCGCGGCAACGGACGAAAACCGGAAAAAACAAAAAAATCAGCGGACATCCACACGGGGCCGGTGCACAGCCGCATGGATGTCCGCTCAGGGCTCCGGGTCTCCCGATGGGGGTTGAGAATCCCGGATTCGCTTCCTGCGTGCCATGGACATATGTGCGTCGGAAGCGGAATCGTTGCGCGCACATTTCGTCGCGCCATGGACTGCACTATAGGGAAACTTGCGAAACGTATCTGTCAACCATTGTCAGACACGTTGCATCGGCACGTCGCACGCGCGCGCCGCTTTCGCGCTAAAGTGGTTCCCGACCATCACTCCCGGCCGCCCCTCCGATGCTTACGCTCTCGCCCGCCGCCGCCCGCGCCCTGCATCTCGCCGCGCAGGGCCTGCTGACACCGCCCCGCCGCAAGGCGACCAAAGCCGACGTGCTCGACACGATCCGCCGGATGGCGCAGTTGCAGATCGACACCATCCACGTCGTCGCGCGCAGCCCGTATCTCGTGCTGTTCAGCCGTCTCGGCGATTTCTCGCCGCAGTGGCTCGACGAGCATCTCGCTGAGGCGCGCCTGTTCGAATACTGGTCGCACGAAGCGTGCTTCCTGCCGGTCGAGCAGTTCGGCCTGATGCGCTACAAGATGCTCGATCCGTCGGGGATGGGCTGGAAATATGCGGCCGAATGGCATGAACAGAATCGTCCCGAGATCGAGCGGCTGCTCGCGCGGATTCGCGAAGAAGGCCCGGTGAAGTCGGCGGATTTCGTCCGCGAGGATGGCGTGAAGGGCAACGGCTGGTGGGATCGCAAGCCCGAGAAGCGCCACCTGGAAGTGCTGTTCACGACGGGCGACCTGATGGTGTCGGAACGCCGCAATTTCCAGCGCGTGTACGACGTGCGCGAGCGCGTGCTGCCCGACTGGGACGACACGCGCGACCTGCCGCCGCGCGAAGCCGTGCTGCCCGCGCTGCTCGACTACACGTGCCGTGCACTCGGCGTCGTGCGCGCGGACTGGGTGGCCGACTACTACCGGCTGCCGCGCCGCTCGTACCGCGCGGAGCTCGAGCAGCTCGCCGACGCGGGCGACCTGATCCCGGTGGCGATCGACGACTGGAAGGAGCCGGCCTACGTGCATCGCTCGCTCGAAGCGTTGCTGCCGGCCGCCGAGGCCGACACGCTGCGCTCGACGGTCACGACGCTGCTGTCGCCGTTCGACCCGGTCGTATGGGACCGGCGGCGTGCATCGACGCTATTCGGTTTCGATTACACGATCGAATGCTATACGCCCGAGCACAAGCGGCGTTATGGCTATTTCTGCCTGCCGGTGCTGCATCGCGGCCGGCTGGTCGGGCGCGTCGACGCGAAGGCGCATCGCACGCTCCGCACGTTCGAACTGAAGGCCGTGCATGTCGAGCCGGGCGTGCGGTTCGGCACGGGGCTCGCCGCCGATGTCGCGAAGGCGGTGAAGAAACTCGCGGCATGGCACGGCACGCCGGAAGTCACGACCCGGCACGCACCGCCGGAACTGGTGAGGGCGCTGGCCGGCGACTGATACCCGCACATTCGGCTCGACATTCGGCTCGCGCAGCCGGCCCGCAAGGCCGGCTTACGCGGCCGGCCGAGGATCAGTCGCGCAGCTTGCGGAAACGCGGCGTGCCGTCTTCGAGGTTCCCGTTGAACATCGCTTCCGGCCGCACCCACAACCCGCGCGCATGCGGCCACAGGTGTTCGTACACGACCACCGATTCCTCGGTTTCGGAATGGCGGGCAACGCCGATGTAGCGATACAGCCCGCCCTTGTAATGGCGATGCGTCGCGAGCTGTTCGGCTTCCTGTTCGGTCATGATGGGTTTCTCTTCGGCAAAAACGGAAAGCGCGTATTGTATGCGCTGCGCCGCGCGTCAGCGTTTCGCGTAGATGTCCGGGCGGCGGATCTCCATCACCCGCTCGGGGTTCGCGCACGGCCCGAAGCCGACCGGCCGGTACAGCTCGTGCGCATCGGACGTCACGAGCATGATGCGGCGCAGGCCCTGCACCATCTCCTGCGCGAACACGTGGTCGATCAGCGCGCGGCCGTAGCCGTTGCCGCGTTCGGCCGGCAACACGAACACGTCGCACAGGTACGCGAACGTCGCGTGATCGGTCACAAGGCGCGCGAAGCCGACGAGCCGGTCGCCGATATACGCGCCGAAGCACAGGGAACCCTCGATCGCCTTCTCCACCACGTCGCGCGGAATACCCTGCGACCAGTACGCGTCGCGATGCAGGAAGTCGAAGATCGCGTCGACGTCGAGTTCGCGTTTGTCGGTGGAAAATCTCAGCGTGGCGGGGGTGGCAGCAGGCACGTCGGTCTCCGGTCGGGGTGGTGGAAAGCGAAGCGTCGACGATACCGCGCAGCGCGGCGAGGGACAAGGGACAGCACCGATCATCCGGACGACGCGAAGCAGCGGCTCGACCCTCTCGTTTCGCCGCGGGCGCAACCGACCGTGCGGGCGACGGGCCCCGATTCGGTGACAATGTCGTCTGCCCGATAACCCGCCACGCTGCTTCATGCCCTACCGCCTCATCGCATTCGACTTCGACGGCACGCTCGCCGATTCGCTCGACAGTTTTCTCGCGGCGCTGTCGGAAGCGTCGCGCATGCACGGCTTTCGCGACGCCACGCCCGAGCTGCGCCCGGCACTGCGCGGGATGTCGGCGCGCGACATCATTCGCGCGCTCGACGTGCCGATGTGGAAAGTGCCGCGCGTGACGATCGACATGCGTCGCCTGATGCGGCCGCGCGTCGCGCAAGTGGCGTTGTTCCCCGGCGTCGGCGAAACGTTCGACGCGCTCGCCGCGCGCGGCATCCGCATCGCGATCGCCACGTCGAACACCGAGGAGATCGTGCGCGACCGGCTCGGCCCGCACGCCAGCAGCCGCGTCGAACATTTCGCGTGCGGCATTCCGCTGTTCGGCAAGGCACGTCGCCTGCGCGCACTCGTTCACGAAGCCGGCCTGCGCAACGACGAAGTGCTGTACGTGGGCGATGAAATCCGCGACGCCGACGCGGCACGACGCGCGCGCATCGCATTCCAGGGGGTCGCGTGGGGCTACACCGCGCCGGACGCGTTGCAGGCACATTGCGCGACGCCGTTGCTGCCGCGTCTCGACGCATTGCTCGACCGCGTGTGACGCGTTCGCGCGCATCGCGAGCCGGCCAGCGTCGACGCTCGACGCGCACGTCACCGCGGCGTGACGATGACTGCCAGATGACACCCACGTGCATCCCGCACGCCGCATGCGCGCAAAAATTGCCGCCGCCACGCACGCGACAGGTACGCAATACCTGCCGACACGCATGCTCATCGATTCGTCTTACCAACCGTTACACAAACCACAGCGCGGTTGCACCTGCTACCGGATCGCCCTCCTAGAATCAGTCGGGCCGGGAAACACTTCGACCGGCGCCGCGGCAGAGCGGCGGTCGAATCCGGCCCGGGCGCGCCCGGTCTCTCGCACAGCAACGGATCACCCGATCCGTTTTTCAACCAGAGCCCCGATTGAAAGGAGGTCCCCATGAACCGCTTTCCCCACGTCTCGCGCCTTGCTTTGTCTGCCGCTGGCCTGCTTCTCGTCGCCGTGACGGCGACCGCGCAAACCGCACAACCGGCACCGGCTGCACCGGCCGCACCGGCCGCCGCTGCGACGCGCATCCACGAAGCCGACCAGGCATTCATCACCGACGGCACGAAAACGGTGTCGACGCAGCACGACGCGGCGCGCATCGCCGATTCGCGCACGTCGGACAGCCAGGTCAAGGCGTTCGCGCAACGCGTGTCGGCCGACGATGAAAAGATCATCCAGGCGATGCGCGCAGCCAGCCCGCGCGGCGTCGACGTGCCCGCCAACGACCCCGACACGGCCGTGCTGAACAGCATCAAGACCCTGCGCGGCGCCGAGTTCGACAAGGCGTACATCGAGCAGGTCGCGCTCGCCGGCCAGCAGAAGGCCATCTCGGCCTTCCAGGCCGAAATCGCATCGGGCCGCGACACGAAGCTGAAGGAAGTCGCACGCCAGTCGCTGCCGATCCTGCAGAAGCATTACGCCGACGCGCAGAAGCTCGCGGAGCGCCACCACCTCGCATCGGCGCAGTAACGCGCCGCCGCGCCGCGCGCCGTGCGCGGCGCACGGGTTCTTCCCCTGTCGTCGCGTCGCCCCCCTCCGGCGACGCGACGCACGCCAGGCGTCTTACGTGACAGGTTATGTCGCGAGCTTCGCCATCAACCGCGCCCTCACCTCCGGCCATTCGTCGTCGATGATGCTGAAGCGTACCGAATTGCGCTTGCGGCCATCCGGCATGATCCGTTCGTGCCGCACGATGCCTTCCTGCTTCGCACCGAGCCGCAGGATCGCCGCGCGCGATTTCTCGTTCAGCTCGTCGGTCGTGAACTGCACGCGCACGCATTGCAGCACGTCGAACGCATAACCCAGCAGCAACGATTTCGCTTCGGTGTTCGCACGCGTGCGCTGCGCCGATTCGCTCAGCCACGTATGGCCGATCTCGAGCTTGCGGTTCTTGCGATCGATCTTCCAGAAACGCGTGCTGCCGATCGCACGGCCGGACGCGCGATCGACGATCGTGAACGGCATCACGGTGCCGGCCGAACGCCCCTGCAATGCCGTGTCGATGTAGGCGTCGATCGTGTCCGGACCCGGCACGACCGTGACCTTCAGGTTCCACAACAGGCCGTCCGCGGCAGCGTCCAGCAGCGCCTGCCGATCGGATCGTTCGAGCGGCCGCAGTTCGACGCGTTCGCCGGTGAGAATCGGTTGCTCGAGGAAAGCGGAAACATCGGTGGTCATGAGCGGTTCCGGAAAAGACGAAAAAACGGCGTTGGCGGCGAAACGCCCATCATACGGCCGCGTCAGCCGAGGACCGCGGCCAACCGGCGGCGGATCGCCTTCGCCTCGCCGCGCAGCGCATCGGTGAACGCGTCGACGAGCAGGTTTTTCGGCCGGTGCTCGGGCACGATCACGCTGACGCGGTACGGAAACGACCGTGTGAGCGGCCGCACGTGCAGATCGCGCCCGACGAAATCGAGCGCGGTCAGCGGATTGACGATCGCGACGCCGAGCCCCTGCCGCACGAACGCGCACACCGACACGGCCGACGGCGTGTCGACGACCGAGCGCGGCGCCACGCCGAGCTGCGCAAACGCCTCGTCGATCAGGATGCGATACGGATCGTTCAGCGACAGGCTCACGAACGGGCGATCGGCGAGATCCGGCAGATCGATCGCATCCTGCGCGAGCAGCGGATGGCCGTCGGGCAGCACGCATACTTCGTCGACTTCGAGCAACGGCGTGAGCACGGTGCCGGCCGGCGCGACGTCGTGCTCGGTCAGCCCGAGGTCGTAACGCTGCGCGGTCAGCCACTCTTCGAGCATCGGCGATTCCTGCGTTTCGACCGACAGGCTGACGCCCGCATGGGCGTCGCGAAACCGGCGCGCCGCGCCGGGGAGGATCGCGTGCGAGAACGCCGGCAGCGCGATCACCGACAGTTGACCGTCGCGAAACTCGCGCAGGCGCGCGGCCGTGGCCGCGACGCGTTCAAGCCCCACATACGCGAGCCGCACGTCGTCGAACAGCGTGAGCGCGGCCATCGTCGGCCGCAACCGGCCGTGCGCGCGCTCGAACAGCGCGAAGCCGACGACCTGCTCCATGCGCGCGAGCTCGCGGCTGATCGTCGGTTGCGACGTATAGAGCATCTCGGCCGCGCGCGTCGTGCTGCCGGTGACCATCAGCGCGCGAAAGACCTCGATATGGCGGTGCGTGAGCATGATCTTCTATATCAAATATGAATCGAATTTCGATAAATAGGCATTTTACTGCATAGATAAACAGGCGCATCATTCACGTTATCCGTTCATTCGACCCGATTCATCCGCCATGTCCCTCGATTCCCGCCAGCTCGCGACGCTCGCGCAGCAATACGGCACCCCGCTGTGGGTGTACGACGCCGACGTCATCCGCGACCGCATCGCCCAACTGCGTCAGTTCGACGTGATCCGCTATGCGCAGAAGGCCAACTCGAACGTCCATATCCTGAAGCTGATGCGCGAGGAAGGCGCGTGCGTCGATGCCGTGTCGCTCGGCGAGATCGAGCGCAGCCTCGCGGCCGGGTTCAGCCCGGCCGGCGAGCCGGAAGGCGTCGTGTTCACGGCCGACCTGATCGACCGCCCGACGCTCGCGGCGGTGCTGAAGCACGGCGTGACCGTCAACGCCGGTTCGCTCGACATGCTCGCGCGCATCGGCGAGCATGCGCCCGGCCACCGCGTGTGGCTGCGCGTCAACCCCGGTTTCGGCCACGGCCACAGCAACAAGACCAACACCGGCGGCCCGCAGAGCAAGCACGGCATCTGGATCGACGACGTGCCGCGCGCGATCGAGATCGTGCGCCAGTACGGGCTGAAGCTGGTCGGCATCCACATGCATATCGGGTCGGGCGTCGACTACGGCCACCTGTCGCAGGTATGCGATGCGATGGTCGACCTCGTCACGTCGCTCGGCCATGACATCGACGCGATCTCGGCCGGCGGCGGCCTGTCGATCCCGTATCGCGACGGCGAGCCGCGCGTCGACGTCGGGCACTACTTCAGCCAGTGGGACGCCGCGCGCAAGCGGATCGAACGGCATCTCGGCCACCCGGTGCGCATCGAGATCGAACCGGGCCGCTTCCTCGTCGCCGAAGCCGGCACGCTCGTCACCGAAGTGCAGGCCGTCAACCGCCGGCCGAAGCACGATTTCGTGCTGATCGACGCGGGCTTCAACGACCTGATGCGCCCGTCGATGTACGGCAGCTACCACGCGGTGTCGGTGCACGCGCACGACGGCGCGCTGCCGGCCGGACGGCCGCTGGTCGACCTCGCGATCGCGGGGCCGCTGTGCGAGTCGGGCGACGTGTTCACGCAGGACGCGGGCGGCGTGGTCACGCACCGCAAGCTCGCGCAGCCGCAGATCGGCGACCTGCTGTTCCTGCACGACGCGGGCGCGTACGGCGCGTCGATGTCCTCGAACTACAACAGCCGGCCGCTCGCGCCGGAAGTGCTCGTCGATCGCGGCACGCCGCGGCTGATCCGCCGCCGGCAGACGATCGACGAATTGCTCGCCCTCGAAACGTTCGAGTAAGGCCGGCACGACGGAACGGGGTGCGCGGCCTGCGCATCTCGCCCCCTCACCTCACCGTCACGCGCACGTCGGCGCCCGCCGCACGCCACGCCTTCAGCAACGCCGCGCGCCGCCGCGGATAGCGCATGTCCAGCCGTTCGAGCGCGACGATGCGATCCGTCCGGAAATGCCGGAAATCGTTCCGGCCTTCGCACCACGCCGCCAGGATGCGCACGTCATTGAAATAGCCGAGCGCGAACGGCCACACGATCCGTTAGGGTCGACGACGACCACGAGGTGCGGCGCCTGTACGAAGCGTGGAAGGCGCTCGGCGTGACGTTCGAGCAGGCGCCGATGACGGCCGTGTTCGGCCTGACGTTCGTCGCGCTCGACCCGGACGGCCACCGCTTGCGCGTATGCACCCCGGACGATTGAGCGCGAACGGGCGCGACCTGCGGCGGGTCGCGCCCGTTCCCTCCACCACGCGCGCGCGTCAGCCCGCGCGCCGCACGGGTGCCACTTTCGAGAAGTATTTCGCGCCCGCCACGCAGCCGACCACGACGACCGTCACGACGACCATCGACGGCGGTACCGTCTCGTGCAGCAGCCCGGCCGCCAGCAGCAGGCCGAAGAACGGCTGCAGCAGCTGCAACTGGCCGACGCTCGCGATCCCGCCGAGCGCGAGCCCGCGATACCAGAACACGAAACCGATCAGCATGCTGAACAGCGACACGTACGCGAGCCCCCACAGCGCGGCGGCATCGACGCCGTCGAACGACGCGGGCGAGGTGAGCCACGTGAGCGGCAGCATCAGCGGCAGCGACAGCACGAGCGCCCACGAGATCACCTGCCACCCGCCGAGCTGGCGCGACAGGCGCGCGCCTTCCGCGTAGCCCAGCCCGCATGCGACGATCGAGGCCAGCATCAGCGCATCGCCGACCACCGACGCCTGGCCGCCGTTGCGCAACGCAAACGCAGCCACCGCACCGCTGCCGACGATCGAGAAGATCCAGAACGGCAGCCGCGGCCGCTCGCCGCCGCGCCACACGCCGAACAGCGCGGTCGCGAGCGGCAGCAGCCCGACGAACACGATCGCGTGCGCGGACGTCACATGCTTCAGCGCGAGCGCCGTCAGCAACGGAAAACCGACGACGACCCCGAGCGCGACAATGGCCAGCGACACGGCCTCGGCTCGCGTCGGCCGCCGCTGCTTCAGCACGACGAGCAGCAGCAGGCCGAGCGCGCCGGCGATCGTCGCGCGCGCGAACGTGAGGAACAACGGGTCGAGCCCCTGCACCGCGATACGCGTCGCGGGCAGCGAGCCACTGAAGATGATCACGCCCAGCAGGCCGCTGAGCCATCCGTTGGTCGTCTTTTGCACGGGAAATCCTGAACGGGGAAAGTGGATCACCGATGATCCGCCGCCCGTGAAAAGCGCGTAAGCTACAGCTCAATACAATTTCGACAAACTGTACTGGACAACCGTCCGTACAGTTCATTCTTCGCGATGAGCCATTCCGCCCCGCTTTCCGTTCCGCCCGCGCCGTCGCGCACGCGCGTGGAAACCGTGATGGACACCTTGCGCGCGCGGATCGCGAGCCGCGCGCTGATGCCCGGTGCGCGCGTACCGTCGATCCGGATGATGGCCGACGGGCTGGGCGTGTCGAAATCGACCGTCGTCGACGCATACGAGCGGCTCGCGAGCGAAGGCGTGCTCGTCGCGCGGCGCGGCTCGGGCTTCTACGTGTCGGGGCACGCGCCGCCGCTCGCGCTCGCCGATCTCGGCCCGCGTCTCGATCGCGAGCTCGATCCGCTGTGGCTGTCGCGCCAGTCGCTCGAGGCCGCGCCGACGACCGTGAAGCCCGGCTGCGGATGGCTGCCGCCGTCGTGGCTGCCGGACGAGAGCCTGCGCCGCGCGCTGCGCGCCGTGTCGCGCGACGAATCCGACGCGCTGACCGATTACGCGACGCCGCTCGGCCTGCCCGCGCTGCGCCAGCAGCTCGCCTGGCGGCTCGCGCAGCACGGCGTCCACGCGGAACCCGCACAGATCATGCTGACCGACGGCGGCACGCATGCGCTCGACCTCGTGTGCCGCCTGCTGCTGGAGCCTGGCGACACGGTCGTGCTCGACGATCCGTGCTACTTCAACTTCCAGGCGCTGCTGCGCGCGCATCGCGCGCGGATCGTCAGCGTGCCGTACACGCCGAACGGGCCCGATCTCGCGCGCTTCGAGCAGGTGCTGGCCGAGCACCGGCCGCGCCTGTACATCACCAACGCGGCACTGCACAACCCGACCGGCGCGACGCTCGCGCCGCCCGTCGCACACCGCCTGCTGACGCTCGCGGCCGAGCACGGCCTGCTGATCGTCGAGGACGACATCTTCGCGGATTTCGAGAGCACGCCCGCGCCGCGCCTCGCGGCCTTCGACGGGCTGTCGCGCGTCGTGTCGATCGGCAGCTTCTCGAAGACGCTGTCGGCCGCGGTCCGCTGCGGCTACGTCGCCGCGCGCCCGGAATGGATCGATGCGCTCGTCGACCTGAAGCTCGCGACGTCGTTCGGCCATGCGCAGATCGGCGCGAACGTCGTGCACCGGCTGCTCGTCGACGGCACGTACCGGCGCCATCTCGACAGCCTGCGCGCGCGTCTCGCGGATGCAATGGGCGAGACGATCCGGCGCCTCGCACGCGCGGGCCTCGGGATCTGGACGGAGCCGCGCGGCGGCCTGTTCGTGTGGGCGGAGTTGCCCGACGGGCTCGACGCCGCGCGTGTCGCACGCCATGCGCTCGATCACGATGTGGTGCTCGCGCCGGGCAACGTGTTCAGTGCGTCGCACGGCGCGACCTCGTTCATGCGCTTCAACGTGTCGCGCTGCAAGGGGCCGGCGGTGTTCGATGCGCTGGCGCGGGCGATGGAGGCGGTGCGGGCGGCGGAGCACACGGGTGCGCGGGACGATGCGGACGGGCGCGTGCTGACCGGCGAGCCGTGAGAACGGGCGGAAGCGCAAGCGGTAATCGAATGGTTCCGGCATCAGCGTTTTCCTTCACTTGCAGCGTCATCGTTCGCGCTCGCGGTAGATGAGTCGCAAAATCGTACTCATCCCATAGACGAGCGCGCTCCCGACAACCGATAGTTTTCCAACTTTTTTACCGGGATCTATCGAGCCAATGAACGGGATTCTGAATTCACACGATGCCGACGAAAACGAAGACGACGAATGGGTTTTCGTTGGAACCGCCTACACGAACACGACGCCAGGATCCGTTCATGTCGTCGACCTTGACCCGACACCGATCTGCGAGAACATGCCGAACAAGGCATTCCGGAAACTGATCGTGCGGTTGCGTGACGCGGCGATCTCGTTGATTCAGGATCGGATTCACGGTATTGCACATTGGGAGCAAAGAGAACAGGAACGCGTCCATACCTGGTTCGGGCGATCCGATGAGGAAATTCGACATCACCTACGGATCGGGTTGCCGAAGCTTCTGCGCGTCATGCAGGAATTAAAACCGGAAAATGTCATCCGCTGGGACGAGCAGAAACAGCGAAACATCACGTGTACCGTGTTTCCCGACAACGGAATCACCGATGCCGCCGTATGCAAACCCGATTCAGACAAGCGAATCATCGCAATCTATCCGCACTTCTGCACGCTTCCCGACGCTCGACTCTCTTCCAATTGCAAGTTGAAGGTCTTGATTCACGAGTGCACGCACTACGTCGATACCTTCGACTCGAATGACGAAATCTACGGATTCGGGACCGGCCTGAAATACTGGGCGCGGGATCATCGGGATCTGGCAATCAATAACGCCGACAGCCTCGCTTGCTATATTTCGTTCTTTGACGACAGGGTCTTGTGGTGAGGTCTCTCGCGCATCTGACGAGCATCGCGCTCGGGTTATGCCTGGCGTTTTCGCCGCCGCTCGCGGCATGTACCGTTTCCGAAGACATGCTGGACAGTGTCGCGCTCAACTCTTCCGCCATTCCGAATGAGGATCGAGTCAAGATAGCGGACATGGTTATCCGTGCCCGTCAGTGGCCTGATGCGGACATTCGCGGCATCATCTCTGCCGGCGCGTATATCGGTGAAAAGGACCCACAAGTGCTTGCGCTGCGTCGAGCGGCCAATCTGAGGGAATACCTCGTCCAGCTCGGCGTCAAGGACGAGAACATCTGGACAGACACGCACATGATCTCGAAACCGTATCCGAAAGACAGCGCCGGCTACGAGGGTTATCTTCAGATCGGACTGACCCTGGTTCCGCTGTGCACGGACGGATGCCGGCATCTTTGCGACGATCCTCGCATCACGCCGACATCCAGAGCCATTCGTTGATAACGATCTTCTTTCGACGAAGCCGCCATCGAACATCGCAGGTGGCGGGGTGACGCGAACGCCGCGCGTCACTCCTCCGCCTACCTCACACCTCCCCTGCGTGCGCCCTCGCCCGCACCTCGGCAAACGACGTATCGACGAGCAGCCGCCCCGTATCGAACACCGTCTCGAGCGCCTCTTCCCACTCGCCTTCCAGCATCCGGTCGTCCCACGCAACCGGTAGCGTCGTCGTCCGATACTCGCCGGTTCGATCATTGCGCAGCAGCGTGAGCCGCCCTTTCTTCGAGCGCTTGCCCTGATCGGTGACCGGATCCTTGCGAACGTCGTGCCACTCCCCGCCGCGCCGGATCGCCGAGCACTTCATCGCAAAGCGCTGTGTATCGCGGTTCACCTGTTGCAGCAGCGCGCCGCCCATGCCGAACACCACATTGCCGGCCGCGTAACCCGCGTCGTCGAGCGCGGAAAGGATCGCTTCGATCGACAGCTCGTCGACACCATCGCCCTGGATCACGCGCACGCGGTTCAGCACGCGCCGCCCCTTGCCGTTCACGGTCGAGCCGAACGACGCGTCCAGCGCACGCACGGTCTGCAGCACGATCTTCACGGGGTCGCCCGAATCGGGACGCACGACCAGCGTCGCGCCCGAATCGAGCACGGCCTGCCGAAGCTCGCCGCCCCACAGGTCGAGTGCGGCGAACAGATCGTAGGAGTCCGACACGACCGACACGATCGCGCCGGGAAAGCCGAAGCGCGCAATCATGTTCCGGTACGCGTCGGCCTCGCCTTCGCGCCCCCACGACGTGATCGTGCTGTGCTCCGCCGCCGGCACCGAGTACGCGGCCATCGGCTCGCGATAGAAGCGGTTCGCGGCCAGCACGCCGAGCACCGTGTCCGAGCCCATGAAGTTCACGAGGTGCGCCGCGCCGCCGATCGCGGCCGACTCCGCGCTCGACACGCCGCGCGCGCCGAAGTCGTGCAGCTTGAACGGCAGTTGCGCGAGGTCGTCGTCGGTCTTTTCGAGGAAGCGGCGGATCGTCTGCCGCAGGTGCCAGCTGCGCGTCGCGACCGTCACCGGATACCAGACGCGCAGCAGCATCGTCTCGAGATACGACGCGAGCCAGAACACCTGCGGGTCGTCGCATTCGACCGTCATCAGCACGTTGTGCACCGGCACGACCGAACCCTCCGGCACCGCCCGGATCTTCACCGGCAGATAACCGTCGTAGCGTTCGACGATATAACGCCAGCCTGCTTCGTTGAAGGGTTCGCCGTGCACCGTGAAGAAATCGCGCGCCTCGTCGATCATCGCGTGCGTGATCGGCTTGCACAGATATTCCTTCAGCAACATCTGCAGTCCGAAGAACACCGTGCGGTCGTAGCGGCCGCCACGCGATTCGACGTACGAGAACATCGCCTGCGCGTCGGGCGGATATTGCAGGAAGTGGGAAGCCTTGTACGAATCCGTGTTGAGGATCGGATTGGCAAGAACCGCGGCAAAGCCGCCGAGATCGTTTTGCATGGCTAGAGCTCCTCTAGGCCGTTGAAGTGCCGCCGCGTCTGTCGCGGCGGACCGGAATGCGGGGAATCAGCGGATCACAGCTTCCCCAGGAAGTGGTACGCGATGTCGAAGTGATCCTCGAACATCACGTTGCGCATCTGCGCGAATTCGTTCAGCGGCACCCAGCGCGCCTTGTCGGCGTCGTCGCTGCCCTTCACGCGCGGCAGCTCGCCGGTCGGGAAATTGAACAGGCACGCGTGCGTGATCGTGCGGCCGCGCAACGAGCGCGTCGGGTGATCGAACACCTGGCGATCCTTGATCGAGCCGCGCAGCACGGGCTCCGGCAGCTTCAGGCCGGTCTCCTCGCGCAGCTCGCGGATGCAGGCCGCGTCGAGCCGCTCGTCCTGGTTCACGAACCCGCCCGGCAGCGCCCACAGGCCGCGGCCGGGTTCGCTGCGGCGGCGCACCAGCAGGATATGGCCCGAGTGCACGACCACCGCGTCGACCGTCACGAACGTGACCGGATACGGGGCGGCCGCCCACGCCTTGCGATACGCGGCGATGAATTCGGCTTCCGACTTCAGCTGCGCGAATTCCGGCTGCGTGCGGAAACGCTCGAGCCAGCCGAACACGGGTTCCGGCACGGCCCACTGCACGAAGCTGTTGGTACGTTCGGCGAAATACTGGTCGCGGATCTCGGTGGCGGAAATGTCTTCCGTCGCGTCGACGTCGACGAGCTCCCATTGCGGGAACATCCGCAGGTAATACGATGTGGCGTCCTTCTCGTGACCGATCAGCCCGACCTTGCGCTGCGCGACGTCGCCGAGCGCGGACGCGACGGCGTCCTGCACCCAGCGCACCCAGTCGCCGTCGTTGTAGGTCGAATCCTGCAACGGCGCGATCGTCACGCGGTCGCGCTCGGACGCGTCGAGCAGCGAAGCCAGCATCTGGCGGCGCTCGTCGAACGAGAACGGATCCTTGATGGTGCGGGGCTTGTCGGTCGACCCGATCAGCACGCACACGCGCTCGGCCCGACTCAGTGCCGACTTCAGCACGTTCAGGTGACCACGATGCGGAGGCTGGAAACGACCAATGAAAACGAGCGCGTCGAAGCGCCGGTTCTGTTGCGTACTCATGAGGCTCCCTCAAGAGATTGAAACGCTTCGGGTCTTTCCCGAAGGGTTGGTGTGAATCCTAGGGGAAATCCCGGAGGGCGTCAATCGAGCCCTTGCTCGACTTGACGAAGTATGAAGAAATGCTCCGAATCGGCGGGTTACACTCGGTTCCATCCCAATCCGCGCCATTGCACCCGCCATCATGAGGATCTCAGTCAGCCGGACCGTCGGCGTCGATCGCAGGCGCCTCTTCACGTGGTCGCAGGATTACGCGCGGCGGCTCGTGTGGGACAGCTTCCTCACCGATGCCTATCTGCTCGACGGCATGACGGCCGACGTCGGCGTCGATGCGTTCTGCCGTAGCCAGTCGGGCGCGACGATGGTGTCGCGCTACATCTCGTACCGACCGCCGCAGGTCGCGGCCGTCGAAATGGTCGACGGCCCGAAAGTGCTCGAACGCTTCAGCGGCAGCTGGAACTTCACCGAGCACACGCCCGGCACGACCGAGGTGAAATTCACGTACCACTTCCGCGCCCAACCGGCCTGGCTGCGCTGGCTGCTCGAACCGCTGATCGGCGCGTTCTATCTCGTGCAGACGCGCCGGCGTCTCGATTCGTTCAAGCGCTGGGCCGAAGCGGAAGCGCTGCCGCACTGACCGGCGAGCGCGGGCCGCACGGCCCGGCGCGTCTGCCCCCCGCCTGCCGAACGCATTCGAACGCGCCGTCGCCTCACCGCCACGCGTTCGCCGCGCATTTGCCAGATTCGCCGAACCCGTGGAAACTACGGGCGGCCGTCACCCTGACGGCGCGCCCCGACCGAGAGAACGGGGCCCCCTCCCTGAAACGGCTTCGACACGAACATAATCCGATGAGCCTGATATCCCGATTCTTTGGCCGCAAGGAAGTACCCGAAAACCCCGTCGCGCTGGCCGCGGCACCCGACGTCGAGAATCCGCTGAGCGTGGCGGTCGTCTTCGACGGCCCGCTGCAGGTCGATATCGCCGCGCTGACGGCCGCACTGCGCGCGTACCACCCGAGCATGAAGCAGGCGCGCGTCGAAACCGAGCCGACGCTCTCGCAGGTGTTCGGGCTCGCCGGCTGGGGCAACCACGTCGTCCGGCTCGTCGGCTTCGACGCGCCCTATCCGTCCGACGCGCTGGAAGCGTGCGTCGCGCCCGCCCACTACGGGCAGGACCTGAAACAGCAGGTGCGCGCGAGCCGCAGCCACGTGATCCTCTACTACGCGGGGCACGAAACGAATCCGCTCGACCAGTACGTCGCACTGGCGGCCGTCGCCGGCGCGCTGGCCGAACAGAACGGCCTCGCAGTGCTGAACGAGCACGCGCACACGTCGCTGCCCGCGGGCGTTTTCAACGCGAAGGAACTCGGCGACGAAAGCCTCGAAGTGCTGCGAAATATCCCGCTGAACCTGTTCTTCTGCGGCTTCGTGAAATACGAGGTCGAAGGCGTCCAGGGCGTATGGATGCGCACCTATGGCGCCGACGTGTTCGGCCTGCCGGATTTCGCCGCGCTCGCGGAAGGTCATCACGAAGGCGAGCGTTATTCGGGCATCTTCAACAGCGTGATGCATTACCTGCTGGAAAGCGGCGCCCGCATGCATGCGGGCGAAACGATGCAGGTCGGTGCGGAAACGTTCATGAAGCTGCGTGAGCCGCTCGAGCACGAGTACTACCTGCGGGGGCCCGCGCCGGTGCTGGTGGCCGAGCTGATCTCGGCGGACGAAATCAATCGCTGATTTCGCCTTGTCGTATCCCGCTGCATGGCGCACGGGTTCAACGCTTCGCGAACCGCGTGCGCCGTTGTGTCACCCGACGGCGGCATGACGGCCGCCGCTCGAACCCGTTGAGGAGTCGTCCGTGTTCGGCATCCGCCCTGGTCTCGCGCTGGCCGCCATCGGCCTCTCGTTGTCGGCCCATGCCGACGGCATCCAATGCGCACGTGCGACGACGCGCACCGAGCACCTGATCTGCGCCGACGAGGCACTCATGTCGGCCGACAGCGCATTGTCGAACGCGTACTACGATGCAGTCGGCATCGCCGCCGACCAGCAGGCCGTGATCCGGTCGCAACGCGCATGGCTCACGCAGCGCGATGCCTGCGCCGACGCCGCCTGCATCGCCACCGCGTACCGCGATCGCACGGCAGCGCTGAAGCAGGTGAAACACGCGGGCTGGAAGACCTACCACGACCCGGCGCTCGGCATCTCGTTCGAATACCTCGCGAACCGGCAGGTGAAAAAGCCGTGCCCGGAAGGCGGCAGCGACCATTGCATCGCGATCGTCGGCCGCAACATGACCTACAGCAGCAGGTTCATCTCGTTCGAGATCGTCGACGGCGCGCTGGAGCCGGTCGCGGAAAAGGAAGCGGGATTCGTGAAGCAGGATGACGGCAAATGGGTGACGTCGTACGGCCCCGGCATCCCGCAGGAAGTCGAGCGCATCTCCGGTCCCGGCTGGCACGGCATGAGCGCGACGATCATGTGCCGCATCAGCGATCCGAAAACCGGCTTTTACTCGGCAGCCGGCGAATGCTACTGGGCCGTGCTGAGCAACGGCAAGCGCTCGGCCGTCGCGGGGACGCAGGGAATCGTCGGCACCGACGACGCGACGCTGCACAGTGTGTCGACGTTCCGGTTCGATCGTTAGCGGCCGGAGCGTCACGGTGTCCGGCCTCCCGGATACGACGCGCCGGGCAGCGATGCGTCATCTCGATGACGTCCCGGCGGCATGTCGCCAACGTCGGCCGTGATGAAATCACCTTTTCCGCCCCGATTCGCGACGGCCGCGGCACCCGCCGCGCCGCCCGGATCATCTACGCACTAACGGGCGCCGTCGCGGCGCAACGGGAACGTCTGCGCACCGGCGTCGCGGCGCAACGTCACCTCCATGCCGGTCAGCCATCCTGACGATTTCAGGATCGGGCGCGCCACCGCATACAACCGGTCGGCGCTGGCGCCGTACAGGTACAGATACCCGTCGTTGCCGTCGCGATGCAGCTCGGTCTCGCCCAGTTCGCCGGCCCCGGCCCGCTTCACCGCGCGACCCAGCCGTCGCTCCAGCGCATGAAGGCGCGCCGTGTCCTTCTCGTCGTAATCGAAGTGCACCATCACGACCGGACTGGGCGCCTTCGGCTGCACATCGGCGGCAGCATGGCCGGCGAGCAGTGCCCAGCCGAGCAACGCTAAGAATCGGATGCTGTTTTGCATTTCGGCAACGAGAGTCGAACGACCGCTCACGTCGCCGCACCGCCGCGCGCAACCTGCTGCCGGACTTGCGCCTGCGTGCCGAGCGCAGCGGCAATCGCATCGACCGCCTCGGCCGCACGCGCCGCACCGCACATGAACGCGTCGACGGCCGCGAAGCGATGCTCGGGCCACGTATGGATCGTGATGTGCGATTCGGCGAGCAGCACGACACCCGTCACGCCATGCTCGCCGCCGAAATGATGGAAATGCGCGCCGATCACGCGCGCGCCCGCCTGCCGCGCCGCTTCGGTGAGCAGCGTCTCGAGCCGTGCGGCGTCGCGCAGCAACGCCGCGTCGATGCCTGCCAGGTCGGCCAGCACGTGCGAGCCGAACGTCGCGCGCGGCGGCGCGATCCCGTCGCGCGCGGTCATTTGTGCGACCCGTACGACGAGTAGCCGCTGCGGGCCGACGAACTGCCCCAGCCACCGCCGCCCGAACCGCTGCCGCCGATCGACGCGCAGCTGAACAGCGTGACGACGATCAGGCCGTAGACACCGTAGAGGATGTACCGGATCACGCGCTGCCCCCGTCCGACGCGAAGCTCTTCCACAGCCATTCAGGCAGCCACAGCACCAGCAGGCCGACCAGCACGTAAACGGAGCGGCCGCTGAACGAGAACAGCGAGCCCATGTTCAGGATCACGAGCAGCGCGCTGAACACGAGCGGCAGCGGCGCGAAACTGTGCGGGCCTTTCCGGCCGAACAGGCCGGTCGACGCGGTGGCACCCGTTGCCGCCGCAGCCGCGGCCGTCGCAAGCGCCGGCGTGCCGAAGCGTTCGGCGAGCGTGCTGCCCGACAGCGGCCGCGCGCGCGACCAGACGATCTCCGCGTCGCTGCGCTCGCGCGTCAGCTTGTCCTTCTGCCAGCCATAGTCGATGATCGACGTGCGATCGCCGACCTGCACGCGCCAGTTGAACGCGCCGACCACATAGACGACCTCCGAGTCGTATTCCTCACGCAGGCGGTAGGTCTTGCCGCCGTCGGCCACGTCGGACTCGCTGCCGATCGTCGGCCACTGGTCGAGCACCTGCACACGCTCCCAGCGCCCTTCGCTCTGCACGAGCCACAGGAAACCGCGCTTCGGGTTCAGCAGCAGGTATTCGTCCCACGTCTCTTCGTCGCCCGGCACGCGGCAACGCATCATCCCGATCACCGTGTACTTCACGCCGTCGAACGTGCCGATCGCGCCGAGTTCCAGCGCCCCCTTCACCGCTTCGAGCTTGCGCTGCGCCGCGAACACGGTCTGCTGCTCGGCCGTGCACTGCACGCCCGCATGGCAACTGCCGCACACCACGTAGTCGGCCAGGTTCGGCGCATACGACAGCGGTGCGCCGCAGCTCGGGCACGCGAACGGCACCATCTCCGCACCGCGCTTCTCGCGCGTGTCGTTGTCGGTATCGCGCAGCCCGGTGAACGCGAGCGCGTCGAACTCCAGCGCTTCGCCCGTATAGACGGCCGGACTCCCGCCGATCGAATCGGCGTCGGAATAGTCGTATGTCGCGAATGCGTTGCCGGTCCGCAGGTCGACGACGCGCGCCTCCCAGCCGGCATCGACGCGGAACGGCAGCTCGCCGTCGCCGCCCGTGCAGCGCGCGGTACGCACGTCGGACACGAGAAACGCGCGGCCGCCGTGGTCGATCCGCATGCCCGGCTCCAGTGTGCCGAACGCGGGCCACGCGCCGCCGGACGCATCGTCGGGCTCGCGCACCGTCACCGCGTACTGGCCCGACGCATCCGACAGCCAGCCGAACGTGCCGTCGTCGAACACGACATACCACTCGCTCCACACGCCGGCGTCGTAGGTCATCTGGATGCGCCCGAGCACCGTGAACGTGCGCTTGCCGTAGCGCCCGGCCGTGCCGATCTGGATCGGCGACGCATCGTCGAGCACCGTGGCCAGTTCGCCGATCCGCTCGACGTCGGTCCCGCGCTTGAGCAGCGTGCTGCGGCAGAACGCGCAGACGGCCATCACCGCCGCCGCCGAGCGAAACTCGACCGGCGCGCCGCACTGGGGGCACGAGGTACTGAACATGCGCGACGCTTACCGGGTGAGCTTTGCGAGGATCTCGGCCTTCGCGCGCGAATATTCGTCTTCGGTCACGAGGCCCTTGTCGAACAGCGCCTTCAGCTGTTCGAGCCGCTGCACGTAGTCGGTGCCTTCCGCCGGCGCGGCCGCCACCGGCGCTGCAGTGGCCGCGGGCGGTGCGGCCGGCGCCGGTTGCGCGGCGCCCGCGATCTGTCCGGCCATCGCCTGCCCGATCGCCGCGCCCGCGGCGAGCCCCGCGCCGACGCCCGCGAGGCCGCCCGGGTTCTGCGCGGCGAGCGGAATCGCCTGCGCGGTCTGGTATTGCGTGGCGCGCGCGAGATCGCCGGCCATCCCCGCGCCGATCCGCAGGTCGAGCGCCTTCTGCAGCTCGGCCGGCAGCGACACGCTCTCGACCGCGAATGCGTCGAGCGCGAGACCGTAGCGCGTGAACACAGGTGCCAGCGCGTCGGCGACACGCTGCGACAACAGCGACTGGTTCGCGGCCATGTCGACGAACGGCACGTCGGCCGAGCCGAACGTCGTGCTCATCGCGGTCACGACGAGGTTGCGCAGTTGCTGTTCGACCTCGTCGACCGTGTACTGCGCGCGCGTGCCGCTGACCTCGCGATAGAACGCGGCCGCGTCGACGATCCGGTACGAGTAGATGCCGAACGCGCGCACCTGCACGAAGCCGAATTCGCGGTCGCGGATCGTCACCGGCTGCGCGGTACCCCAGCGGCGGCCGAGCTGCAGCCGCGTGCTGAAAAAATAGACGTCCGACTTGAAAGGCGACTGAAAGAGTTTGTCCCAGTTCTTCAGGTACGTGAGCACCGGCAGCGTATTCGTTTCCAGCGTGTACAGCCCCGGCTGGAACACGTCGGCCACCTTGCCTTCGTTGACGAAGATCGCGACCTGCGTTTCGCGCACGGTCAGCTTGCCGCCGTACTGGATTTCCTGGTCTTCCATCGGGTAGCGCCAAGCCAGCACGCCGTCGGTGTCTTCCGTCCATTGCAGGACGTCGATGAACTGCTTGCGGATAAACGATCCCAGACTCATGTCGGTCTCCTCGAAACGCGTGGCGCGTCAGGTCAGGCAGGCGGCATTGATGATGCCGACGACGAGCGACGCGGTGCCCATCAGGCCGCCCATCGCGACGTTGCGATCCTCGATCGCATGATTCATGCCGGGCATCAGGCGCGTCAGCGCCGCATAGGTGATCAGCTGCACGACCATCGCGCCGACGGCCCAGATCACGACTTCGCCGAATGTGGAATTGTGCGCGATGCTGGACGCGAGCGTCAGGCAGAAGCCGATCAGCGCACCGCCGAACGACAGCGTCGCGGCCGCGTTGCCGTCGCGGATCAGCGCCAGTTCGTCGAACGGGGTGACCTTCAGGTACACTGCCGCGAACACAAGAAGCAGCACGAACGCCGACAGTAAATGAACCGCATAGAGATAGGCACTATTCATTCTTTCCCTCGGATTTTGTGCTCGGTTCGCCGCCCCGTCGCCGGCCGGCCCGCGCGGGGCCACCGGACAAAATTCCGCGCCAGTATATCCACATTGCCGAACACTGCACAACGGATGCGCCATGCTGCATAAGCGTGCGCTCGTCCTGTCGATTCTCGTGCTCGCGTCGTGCGGGCTCGGCTACGAACTGATCAGCAGCGCACTATCGAGCTACCTGCTCGGCGATTCGATCCTGCAGTTCTCGTCGGTGATCGGCAGCTACCTGTTCGCGATGGGGATCGGCTCGTGGCTCGCGAAGTTCGTCGAGGACGACGACGTGCTCGACCGCTTCGTCGATATCGAGTTGCTGGTCGGCCTGCTCGGCGGCGTGTCGGCCGCGCTGCTGTTCGCGGTGTTCGCCTGGCTCGCCGCGCCGTTCCGCGCGGCGCTTTACGCATGGGTGCTCGCGCTCGGCCTGCTGATCGGGATGGAGATCCCGCTCGTGATGCGTGCGTTCCAGCAGCGTCGCCAGGCATTCCGCCATACCGTCAGCGAAGTGCTGACCTTCGACTATCTCGGCTCGCTCGCCGTGTCGCTGATCTTCCCGCTCGTGCTCGCGCCGCGCCTCGGCCTGCTGCGCACCAGCTTCCTGTTCGGGCTCCTGAACGCCTTCGTCGCGCTGTGGACGACGCACCTGTTCCGCGACGAGATCCGCAACGTGCGCGGCAAGCTGATGCGCGCGTCGCTCGTGATCGGGCTGCTCGTCGCCGGCTTCGTGCTGTCGGACCGCATCACGCACTGGGCCGAACACGGCGTGTACGGCGACGAGACGATCTATTCGGAAACGACGCCGTACCAGCGCATCGTGCTCACGCAGTGGCACGACGACATGCGGCTGTACCTGAACGGCAACCTGCAGTTCTCGTCGCGCGACGAGCATCGTTATCACGAAGCGCTGATCCACCCGACGATCGAGGCATTGCCGTGGGCGAAGCGCGTGCTCGTGCTCGGCGGCGGCGACGGGCTCGCGGTGCGTGAACTGCTGAAGCACCGCAACCTCGAACAGATCACGCTCGTCGATCTCGACCCCGCGATGACGAAGCTGTTCTCGACGTCCGCCCCGCTCGTCAAGCTGAACCAGGGCTCGCTGAAGGACCCGCGTGTGCACGTGATCAACGACGACGCGATACGCTGGCTCGAATCGAACGCCGACGTGTACGACGCGATCGTGGTCGACTTCCCCGACCCGACCAACTTCGGGCTCGGCCGGCTGTATTCGGTGCCCGTGTTCCGGCTGCTCGCGCGCCACCTGTCGGAGAACGGCTATGCGGTGATCCAGTCGACGTCGCCGTATTTCGCGCCGCACGCATACTGGACCATCATCGCGACGCTGCACGAAGCGGGGCTCAACACGTGGCCGTACCACTGCTACGTGCCGTCGTTCGGCGACTGGGGCTTCGTGATCGCCGGCAAGCGCCGCGATTTCACGGTCCCGACGCACTACTCGGTGCCCACCCGCTGGCTCGACGCGCAGACGGCCGCCGAGATGTTCCACTTCCCGGCCGACATGCCGTCGCTGCCGATGTCGCCGAACGAACTCAACGACCAGCCGCTCGTGCGCCGCTTCGACGACGACTGGAAGCACGTGCTGCGCTGATGGACCGCCGCACGTTCCTCGTCGCGTCGGCCGCCGCATCGCTCGCCGCCTGCGGGCGCACCGGCTGGATCGAGACGACGCCGCAGGTCGGCTACCCCGGCATGCGCGAAGGCCATGCGCTGCGCGACCATGCGACGCTGCCGCCGCATTCCGGCACGATCGATACCGACGTCGCGATCCTCGGCGCGGGTGCCGCCGGGCTGTCGTGCGCATGGCAGCTTGCGCGCGCAGGGCACACGCGCTTCACGGTGCTCGCGGGCCCCGAATTCGGCGGCAATGCCGCCGGCGGCCGCTTCGGCGATCTCGGTTATCCCAAGGGCGCGCACTACCTGCCGCTGCCGTCGCTCGAATCCGCGCACCTGCGCGACATGCTGGCCGATCTCCGCGTGATCGAATCCGCGCCGTTCTCCGGACGTCCTGTGTACGACGAACGCGCGCTCGTGCATGCGCCCGACGAACGGCTCTTCATCGCCGGCCAGTGGCAGGACGGCATCGTGCCGACCGCCGGCCTCGGCGCAGACGAACTCGCGCAACAGGCGAAGTTCTTCGCCTACACCGACGGGCTGCGCACCGCGCGCGGCACCGACGGCCGCAAGGTGTTCTGCATCCCCATCGCCGAATCGTCGCGCGACCCGCGCTGGCGCGCGCTGGACCGGCGCTCGTTCCGCCAGTGGCTGCTCGACGAGGGCTACACGGCGAAGGCGTTGCACTGGTACCTGAACTACTGCTGCCGCGACGACTATGGCGCCGGGTACGAGCGCGTGTCCGCGTGGGCCGGCCTGCACTACTTCTCGTCGCGCGGCGGCCACGCGGGCGATGCGAGCGACGGCGCGGTGCTGACCTGGCCCGACGGGCTGCACACGATGGTGACGAAGCTGAGCGATTCGATCACCGCGCGCACCGGTTCCGGCGCGTGGTCGCGCGACGGCTTCGCGGTGCGTGCGACCGAACGCGCGGGCGGCGTCGACGTGCTGTGCGCGCGCGTCGGCAACGACGGTGCGCTGTCGACGTTCATGCTGAAGGCGCGGCGCGTCGTGAGCGCGATGCCGCTGTTCGTCGCGGCGCGCGTGTTTCCGCAGCTCGGCGCATACGGCTTCGACCCCGCGCGCGACCTGCCGCCGCGCGCGCCGTGGCTCGTGTCCAACTTCCTGCTCGACGGCATGCCGGCCGAGGAAGCGGGCGTGCCGCTCGCGTGGGACAACGTCGTCTACGACGGCGCGGCGCTCGGTTATGTCGTGTCGACGCACCAGCTGATCCGAATGTCGCCGCCGACGCGTTCGGTGTTCTCCGCCTATCAGGCGTTGAGTACGCAAACGCCGGACGACACGCGCCGCTGGCTTGCCCGGGCCAGGCCCGATGCGTTGCGCGAACAGGCGGCGATCGACCTGCAGGCCGTCTACGGGCGCGAACTCTGGAAGCACGCGACGGCGCTCGAGATCACCGTGCGCGGTCATGCGATGGCGACACCCGACGTCGGCTTCCTGAGCCGGCCGGGGCTGCTCGCGCTGCGCGAGGCCGACGGCCCCGTCGTGTTCGCGCATGCGGACCTGTCCGGGCTGTCGCTGTTCGAGGAAGCGTCGTACTGGGGCATGCTCGCCGCCCGGCGCGTGCTGGCCTGACCGGCGTCATCCGTCATTGCGGCGGCGCCGCCAGCCGCTATAATCGCGCGACATTCCGACTGCATTGAGCAGGCCGACGGTGCCGTGCCGTCCGACGCGCCGTATGCCCTCCTCGACAACAACAATGACGAACCGAACCATCCGACGCCTTCGCCCGTTCGTGCGCGCCACCGCGCGCGTGCTCGCCTGCACTGCGCTGCTCGGCGCGCCGCCGGCGCTGCATGCGGCCGACACCGCGGCCACCGCCGGCACCGCGCCCGCCTCCGGGCGCTACATCGTCGTCGACACCGGCCATACGCCCGCTCACCCGGGCTCCACCGGCGCGAGCGGCCGCGTCGAATACCTGTACAACCTCGACCTGTCCGCGGCGGTCGCCGAAAAACTCGCCGCGCATGGCGACCGCGTGCTGCGCACGTCGGCCGACGGCCGCGAGATCTCGCTCGACCAGCGCTCGACCCAGGCGCCCGACGCGAACCTGTTCGTGTCGATCCATCACGACTCGATGCAGCAGCAGTTCATCGACGCGGACCGGCAGCGCGAATTCCGAGGCTTCTCGGTGTTCGTGTCGGAACGCAATCCGCACTACGCGGAAAGCCTGCGTTGCGCGAAGGCGATCGCCGAACGGCTGGTCGCGGCCGGCGAACGGCCGTCGCTGTACCACGCGCAGCCGATCCGCGGCGAGAACCGCCCGCTGATCGATCCGGCACTCGGCATTCACCGCTTCGACGATCTCGTCGTGCTGCGCACCGCGCCGATTCCGGCGGTGCTCGTCGAGGCCGGCGTGATCGTCAACCCGGACGAGGAAGCACGGCTTGCGCGTCGCGAGACGATCCAGAAGCTGTCCGCCGCGATCGCGGGCGGGATCGACGCGTGCACCGCGCCGCAATAAACGATGCAATCGCCCATCGGGCCCAACGGTTTTCACCCAGTCAGGAGCATCACCATGAAAATGAAGAATCTGCTCGCATCCTGCGCACTGCTCGCGCTTGCCGTTCCGTTCGCCGCGCACGCGGCCGGCTGCGGGAAGCCGCGCAGCGCGTTCGACCAGGTGTACTGCACCAGCACGCAGTTCTCTCAGTCCGATCGCGATCTGAACGACGAATACGGCCGCCTGCGCAAGCAACTGAGCGGCGACCAGCAGGCCGCGCTGAAGGCCGGCCAGCTCGCATGGCTGAAGCAACGCGATGCGCAGTGCAGCGAAACGCGCAACAACAGCTACCTCGTGGATATCCAGTGCGCGAACGACATGACGCAGTCGCGGCTGTCGTTCCTGCGCGAGCGTGAGCGCGAGTGCTCGAGCACGGGTTGCGTGACGTCCAGGCTCGGCGAGTAAGCTCGCCGGACGCGGTGTGCCGCCGTGCAGGTCGCGGCACGCCGCCTTCGAAAGACACGACGATGCGGCATGAATTCTCCGAAGTCCTCAACGACCTGATCGACTGTTTCCTCGTCGGCGATCTTCTGCTGCTGAAGCGCTACAAGGAAACCCATCGGCTGCCGGACAACGTCGCGTCCGCGTTCACGACCGGCGAAAGCGGCGACAACGCCGTGCTCGAAGGCGTCGTCATTCCGCTGGCCGGTATCGAAAACCATCCGTATACGGTCATCTTCACGCTGGACGACGACACGCCCGAACTGCTGAAGGCCGGAAGCCGCCTGCAGCATCGGCGCGGCGGATACGTGCTGCGCGTCGAACACCGTTCGGTGATGCTTTACACGTGGCGCATTCTCGAGCGCTTCAACAACGAATCGGTGAACGCGCTGCTTGCGCGTTATCGCGAACCGGGCCGGCCCGTGATCGACCTCGACAACGGCTGGTATGACGTCGAAATCCTCGGTGGCGAAGTGCCGCGCAACGGCTGGTACGAACCCGCGTTCGAGTTCGTGCTGAAGCGGACCGATACGCCGGGCGATGCGTCGCAAGTGGACCTCGGCTACCGTTTCGCGATCGACGGCAGCCTGGATCCGGCGGAATGAATCCCGCGCGCGGCAACGCGGCAACGCGGCAAACGGCACACGATTCGACGAGGCACGCATGACACCGAACACGACGACGATCGACATCCGCACGGCCACCTCCGCCGACGCGCCGGCCATCGCCGACATCCACGTCGCAGCGTGGCAGGCGACCTACACGGACATCATGCCGGCGGCGTTCCTCGCCGGCCTGTCGGTCGAGAAGCGCACGGCCTCGTGGCGCTGTACGTTCGACGCCGGGCGGCCGCACGTCGCACTCGCGGTGTCGGTCGCAGACAACACGCCGGCAGGCTGGATCGCCTATGGTCCGACACGCGACACCGACAAGGATCGTGCGTGGGGAGAAATCGAAGCGATCTATCTGCATCCGTCGTATTGCGGCCAGGGGATCGGCGCGGCACTGGTCGACCATGCATGCCGGTCGTTGCACGAGCTGGGCCATGCGTGGGTATCGCTGTGGGTCTTGCTCAAGAACCGTCGGGCCAGGGCGTTCTACGAACGCGAAGGCTTCGTCGCCGAAGACGACATCAAGACGTTCGAGGTCGACGGGACGCCGATCGAGGAGGTGCGTTACTGGCGCGCGTTACCGAAGCGATCGCGTTGACGGTTTCGCCTCCTCCACCGCCAACCGCGCCTGCATCATCTGCAGCAACTCGCGGATCTTCGCGTTGACCGAATTCCGGCTCGCATAAGCGGCAAGCAGTTCCAGCGGCGCCGGCGCCATCTCCAGCGGCACGCGTACCAGCCGCCCCTCGGCCAGCTCGACCGCGCACGCGCGCTCGACGAGTATCGCGAAGCCGATTCCGTTCACCGCGGCCAACCCAGCCATCTCGCCGCTGTTGACGCGATACCGGCTCGCCACGGAAATCTTGTGAATCCTCCCGTCGCCGTCGGCGAACTGCCACGGCTGCCCTTTCAGCGTGCTCAACGTCGTGATGCACGGCAGTTGCCCGAGCTGTTCCGTCCGGGTCGGCAACCCGACCCGCGCGACGAGCGACGGCGCTGCCACGACGACGCTCGGCAAACTCACGAGCGGCCTGACGACGAATGCGCTGTCGTCCAGCCTCCCGCGATTGACGATGATCGACAGGTCGATATCGTCGCGCAGCGTCGACACGCCGGCGAGGCTCGTATCGCAGTCGATTTCGACGCGCGGGTGGCGGCTCGCGAATTCCGCGACGATCGGCCCGAGCATGCGCGGCCCGATTTCGCCGGGCACGCAGAGCTTCAGCACGCCGCGCAGCTCCGTCTGCTGCGAGGTCAGTTCGGATTCGGCCTGCGTCAGCGCATCGAGCATCGGTCGCGCGCGCTCGTGCAGCAAACGCCCGGCCTCGGTCATGCGCAGGTGCCGCGTACTGCGCTCGAGCAGCCGCACGCCGAGCCTCGACTCCAGTTGCGCCACGTGACGGCTCACGTTGGAACCCGGCATCTCGAGCACGCGCGCGGCGCCGGCGAAGCTGCCTTCGTCGACGACTGCCACGAACACACGCACCGCATTCAGATCCAGCTTGCTCCGCATCATTAGCCCATTTCAGGTATCAAAGCGTGCCGATTTTCACGGCTTATCCCGCCGGAGACCATAATTTACGATGCTCATCCCGTCAATGCGACGCCGATGCGCAACTCCGCGCCCCGGCGAGCACGCGTACGACACAAGGAAGGAGCACGATGGAAATCGCCATTCTGGGCGCCGGCGTTGCCGGCATGAGCACCGCACTCGCACTCGCGGGGCTCGGCCACCGGATCCGGTTGTACGAACGCCGGCCGTCGGAATCGACGATGGGCGCGGGCGTCGTGCTGTGGCCGAATGCCGGCTTCGTGCTCGAGCAACTCGGCCTGCTGCCGGACATCGTCGAGGTTGGCGGCCACCTGCACGCGATGCGGCGCATCGACCGGCATGGCACCGCGCTCAAGGCTACCGATATCCGCGCACTCGACCGCCGCATGGGTTTCCCGACGTGTTCGATCCTGCGGCGCGACCTGCAGGCCGTGCTGGCACGGCACCTCGCCGCGCGCGGCATCGACGTCCGCTTCGGCCACGGTGCGACGGCCATCGAAACCGGAACGGACGGCCGCGCCGTCGTTCACTTCGACAATGGCACGACGATCGCCCCCGATCTCGTGATCGGCGCCGACGGCCGCATGAACTCCGTCGCGCGACACTACGTGGTCGGTCACAACGCGCCCGTCTACCAGGGATTCGTCAACTGGATCGGTATCGCGCAAAGTGATGTGCCGCTGGTCGACGAGGTGTCGGTATTCGACTATTGGGGCGTGCGCGAGCGCTTCGGCATCGTCGCGCTCGACCGGCATCGGATGTATTGGGCCGCGGCATGGCCCGAAGCCGATCCGGGCGACGCGACGGAAAGCGATCCCGCGGCGATGCTGGAACGGCGCTTCGCTGCGTGGCCGGCACCCGTCGCGAACGCGATACGTGCGACACCGTCGGACGCGATCACGAAGATCCGCGTGCACGATCTCGATCCGGTCGACGTGTGGCATCGCGGCAACGTGCTGATGATCGGCGATGCCGCTCACGCCCCGCTACCGACCTCCGGACAAGGCGCTTGCCAGGCGCTCGAGGACGCGTGGCATCTTGCCCGTTGTCTCGACGAGCACGGGGCAGGCAACGACAGCGACCTCGATGCGGCGCTCTCGTCTTTCACGCTGCGGCGCCGCCCGAAAACAGCGGCGATCACCGAGCGTGCACGCGATTTCGCGCACCTGCTGTTCGGCGACGGCGTGGCCGAAAGCGCTCGACACCAGATCGACCCGCTCGCGGAAATCGAGGCCCTGACGAGCGCGTGGGGCGCGCACCTGCCGATGGAGCAGATGCGCGGACGATAAGACGCGCGCGCGGCAGCATCCGCTCACAAGAACCACCGATACTCCCGCGCGCCGATTTCATTGCGAAAATCCAGCTCCTCCTGCCGCTTGTTTTCGCAATACACCATCACGAACTCGCTGCCGAGCCCTTCGCGCACGGCCGGATGATCCTGCATCGCCGCGACGGCCGACAGCATCTCCTTCGGGAAATCGATCCCGCTGCCGCGATCCTCGTTGAGCGGCGCGATCGGCTCGATCCGTGCATCGAGCCCATGCTCCATCCCGGTGAGAATCGCGGCGAGCACCAGATACGGGTTCGCGTCCGCGCTCGCGAGCCGGTGCTCGATCCGCAGGTTGCGCGCATCCGACTCGGGAATCCGGATGCACGCATCGCGATCCTCGAAGCCCCAGCTTGCGCGGCTCGCCGCATTCACCATCGATCCGTAGCGCCGGAACGCGTTGTGATTCGGCGCGAACACGGGCATGCAGTGCGGCAGCACCGCGAGGCATCCGGCCACCGCGTGCCGCAGCGGCCGCTGCCCGTCCGCCGCGAGCAGGTTGCGCCCGGCATCGTCGTAGAGGCTCACGTGCACGTGCATCCCGCTGCCCGGCGCATGCAGGTACGGCTTGCCCATGAAGCTCGCGCGATAGCCGTGCTTCAACGCGACGCCGCGCGTGCTGCGGCAGAACAGCGCCGACCAGTCGGCCGCGCGCAACGCATCGTCGGTGTGGCCGAAATTGATCTCGAACTGGCCGGGACCAAGTTCGGCCGTGATCACCGTCGCGTCGACGCCCTGCTCGCGCGCGGCCTCGACCATCTCGTGCAGCACGTCGGAGAAGCGCGACAGGCGCTCGATATGCATGTTGGGCTGATCGTCGCGATCGTCGCTCAGGCGGTCGCGCGGATATTGCGGCATCCCTTCCGCGAGCTGCGCGGCGAACAGGTAGAACTCGAGCTCGAATGCGACGACCGGCCGGATGCCGCGCGCCGCGAAACGCCGCAGCACGCGCGCGAGCACCTCGCGCGGCTCGAACTCGATCGGCGAATCAGTGCCGTCGGAGCTGATCAGCATTTGCGCGAGCGGCTGCCGCTCCCAGCGCACGGGCTTCAGCGTGCCGGGAATCAGCCGGCGCGGCGCGTCCGGGTCGCCGTCGTTGAAGCAGTAGTCGCCGATCTTGTAGAGGCCGCCCTGCGTGCCGAGCAGCACGCAATTCTGCGGCAGCTTCAGCAACGAGCCCGACGCGACCTTTTCGAGCGCGTCGATCGGGTAGCGCTTGCCGTAGAAATGCCCGGGCAGGTCGAGGCAGATCAGGTCGACATAACGGATCTCGGGGTGCGCCTGCCGGAATGCGCGGACTTCACCGACCAGCGCGGGAACGACGTCAGCCATGTCTCATCCTTTCCATGTCTTGTATGGCGGTGCCGCAGCGCGGCGAACCGGATTCACGCGCATGCATCACGTCGCATGCATCATCTCGATCAGTACTGCAAACAGGCTGCTTGGCGGGGCGGCCCGTCATGCCGCCCGCCCCGCCGACCACTCAGGTGAATACCCAGATCACGCGCGTCGGCACGTCGGTCAGGTTGGCATAACGGAAGCGCTTGTGCGCGGGAAGCTGGAATGCGTCGTTCGGGCCGAGCGTGACGGGTGTGTCGTCGCCGTCGATCCAGATCGTCAGTTCTCCTTCGAGCACGAAACCGCCCTGCTCGTCGCTGTCGTCGACGGGCCGCTCGCCGCTGCTCGCGCCCGGCGCGAGATGGCTTTCGAGGATCGAGAAACGCGAGCGCATGTTCGGCGACACGAGGATGTCGGTAATGCCGGCCGCGTAATACACGGTGCGCCGCTCGTCGGGCCGCGTGACCCACGGCACGCTGCGCGGCTTGCTCAGGCTGTAGAAATAAGTGGTCGGCACGCCGAGCGCCTCGCCGATCGCGGTGAGATCCGCGACCGTCGGGCGCGACAGCCCGCGCTCGACCTGCGACAGAAAGCCGACCGAGCGGCCGATCCGTTCCGCGAGATCGTTGAGCGTGACCTTGCGATGCTTGCGCAGGTCGCGGATCAGGATCGCCAGGCTTTCTATCTCTTCCTGTTCGTTCATGGTGGGTTCCGGTGCAGTCAAACGGTATCGCGCAGACGGTACCAGGCCTTGCCGACCGCTTCCAGCGGCGCGGCGAGCCGGTCGCCGCCGGGGAAGCGCGGGTTGCGGATGCGCTGGTACTGCGCAAGCAGGCGTTCGTCGCCGAGCACGGCGTCGGCCACCGCGCGCGCGCCCGCGAGCGTCGGCAGCACGCCGTGCCCCGAGAAGCCCTGCAGCCAGAAACGCTGCCCGAGGCGGCCGATGTCCGGCGTGCGGCGCATGCTGATGTCGATATGGCCGCCCCACGCGTAATCGAGCGGCACGCCGGCCAGTTGCGGAAACACGCGTTCGAGGTGCGGGCGCGTGGCCGCCGCGATATCGGCCGGAATGCCGCCGAGATACGTGCAGCCGCCGCCGAACAGCAGCCGGTTGTCGGGGCTCAGCCGGAAATAGTCGGGCACGAACTGGTTGTCGATCACGCAGCTGTTCCGCGGCAACAGCGAACGCGCGACGTCGGGCGCGAGCGGCGCGGTCGCGACCTGGTAGGTGCCGACCGGCAACAGCCGGCGCGCGAGGTCGCGATCGAGCCGGTCGACATACGCGTTGCAGGCCAGCACGAGGACGTCCGCGCGCACTTCGCCGCGCGCCGTGCGGGCGACGTGGCTCCCGGCCATTTCGCGGCAGTCGAGCACGCGGCTCTGCTCGAAGATGCGGCCGCCCGCGCGCTCGATCGTCCGGGCGAGGCCAAGCGCGAGCTTCAGCGGGTTCAGGTGGCCGGCCTCGGGATCGTAGAGCGCCGCGAGATAGCGCGAGCCGCCGATCCATTCGGGCATGTCGGCCCGCTCGATCACGCGCAGCCGGTCGTAGCCCCAGCGCTCGGCCGCTTCGTCGCGGGCCTGCGCGAGCATCGCGACGCGGCGCGGCCGCACCGCCGCCCACAGGCTGCCGGGCCGATAGTCGATGTCGAAACCATGCCGCCCGGGCAGTTCCCGCACCTCGGTCGCGGCCCAGCGCATGCTGTCCCACAGCAGGCGCGCGCCGTCGCGGCCGAGCGAATCCTCGAGCGGCTGCATGTCGCACGACCAGCCGAGCAGCGCCTGCCCGCCGTTGCGGCCCGACGCGGCCCACGCGACGCGGCTCGCTTCGAGCACGACGACCCGCTTGCCGGCGAGCGCAAGGCGCAGCGCCGTATGCAGCCCGCTGAACCCCGCGCCGACGACGAGCACGTCGGCGTCGATGCGCTCGTCCAGTTCCGGACGATGCGGGATCGGCTCCGGATACGTACCGGCGTAGTAGCTTGCGACGTGACGGTCGGACTGCACGAACATGCGGACTCCCGTGAAATTCTTGCCGAGAAATTTCATGAAAAACTAGCATGACAATTTCACGGGAGCAAGCGGGAGGGAAAATCGCCGATTGGTCTGACGAATCGAGGCCACGTTCTTTCCCGGTTGAATCCGGCGATCCGCCGGGATCGGCGCTTCGACTCGATCGATGCACCGGTCACGTCGACCCCGGTTACATCGGTTCACGCAATCACTTCGCCCCCAGCGCCCCCGGGCGATCAACCCCGGCACGCTTTCCCGGCAGCCGCTTCGCGACCGCCACGCACACGCCAAATTTTTACGCTTGTAAAAATTTTGGCCAGAGAGAATGACGCGCTGAAAACAGAAACAGGAACAGAAACAGCCCGTCCGCTGCCCATGACGGGCCTCCGCAACCTCCTTCAGCCCACAACCCGATCGCCCACGGAAAACGAGATGCCCACAAACCAGGATGCACGCCCGACTGCCGGGTCGAACCACGGGGAATTCGCGCTGAGCGAAGTCCCGCTCGAGAAACGCACCGGCTTTCTATCGATCACGATGGTGCTGCTGAGCTTCACGTTCTTCACCGGGACGATGTTCGCCGGCGGCAAGATCGGCGTCGCCTTCGATGTCGTCAGCATGATCCAGATCGCCGTGATCGGTAACCTGCTGCTCGCCGCCTATGCGGCGTCGCTCGCGCTGATCGCCGCGCGCAGCGGCCTGAATGCGGTGCTGATGGGGCGCTTCTGCTTCGGCGAAGTCGGCAGCAAGCTGTCCGATTTCCTGCTCGGCTTCGCGGAACTCGGCTGGTACGCGTGGGGCACCGCGACGGTCGCCATCGTGCTGGTCAAGCTGCTCGGCTGGCCCGCGTCGGTGACCACGCCGTTGATGATCCTGTTCGGCTTCGGATTCTCGATCACGGCCATCATCGGCTATCGCGGCATGGACGTGCTGTCGCGCGTGTCCGTGCCGTTGATGTTCGTGCTGCTGATGACGTCGATGTGGATCGCCACGCGCGATATCGGCGGGTGGGCCGGCCTCAAGCACGTCGTGCCGACGCATCCGATGCAGTTCTCGGCCGCGGTGACGATGGTCATCGGCACCTTCGCGAGCGGCGCCACGCAGGCGACCAACTGGACGCGCCTCGCCCGCAGCGCGCGCAGCGCCGTATCGGCCAGCATGATCGGGTTCTTCGCGGGCAACGGCCTGATGATCGTCGCGGGCGCGTACTGCGCGATCGTCTATCAGCAGGCCGACATCGTCGAGGTGATGATGCTGCAGGGCCTGTCGATCGCGGCGGTCGTGATGCTGTGCCTGAATCTCTGGACCATCCAGGGGCCGACGATGTACAACGTGGCCGCCGCCGGCTGCCACCTGCTGCGCACCGAACGGCGCCGCACGCTCGTCCTCGTGGGGGCGGCGATCGGCATCGTGCTCGCGGTCGGCGGGATGTACGAGCTGCTGATCCCGTTCCTCGTGCTGCT
Organism: Burkholderia sp. 572; assembly: GCF_040545135.1. Lineage (NCBI taxonomy): Bacteria > Pseudomonadati > Pseudomonadota > Betaproteobacteria > Burkholderiales > Burkholderiaceae > Burkholderia > Burkholderia sp. 572. The sequence continues at coordinate 193,543 of NZ_JBEPLH010000009.1, forward strand.
CGGCTCGATCATTCCGCCCGTCGGCGGCGTGATCATGGCGGACTACTGGTACCGCCATCGCGGCGCCTACCCGTCGCTTGCGACCGCCCGCCTGCCGCGCTTCAACCTGGTCGGCCTGGCCGCCTATGCGATCGGTGCGATACTCGCCTACACCTCGCCGTGGATCGCGCCGATCGTCGGCATCGCGGCGTCCGCCGCCGCGTACATCGTGCTGCTGCAGGTTGCCCGCGCGTTCTCGCGCGAGCCGTCCGTCCAGGGCGAATGATTCCGCTGCGCGCCCTTCCGGCCCCACTCGAACGACAGGAACCCACATGAAGATCATCAACGCCAGATTGCGCGGCCGTAGCGGCCTCTTCACGATCGACCTCGATGCGGACACGATTCGTGCGATCGACCTCCAGCCGTCGCCGCTGACGCCGCAAGGCAACGACGTCATCGATGCCGGCAGCAATCTCGTCATCCCGCCGCTGGTCGAGCCGCATATCCATCTCGATGCGACGCTGACCGCCGGCGAACCCGAATGGAACATGAGCGGCACGCTGTTCGAAGGCATCGAGCGATGGGGCCAGCGCAAGGCCACGATCACGCACGACGACACGAAAGCCCGCGCGCACACGACGATCGGGATGCTGCGCGACAACGGCATCCAGCACGTGCGCACGCACGTGGACGTCACCGATCCCACGCTCGCGGCGTTGAAGGCGATGGTCGAGGTCAGGGAGGAGGCGCGCGATCTCATCGACCTGCAGATCGTCGCGTTTCCGCAGGAAGGCATCGAATCCTTTGACAACGGCCGCGCGTTGATGGAGCGCGCGATCGAGATGGGCGCCGACGTCGTCGGCGGCATTCCGCATTTCGAGAACACGCGCGACCAGGGCGTGAGCTCCATCAAGTTCCTGATGGATCTCGCGGAGCGCAAGGGCTGCCTCGTCGACGTCCATTGCGACGAAACCGACGATCCGCAATCGCGCTTCCTGGAAGTGCTCGCCGAGGAAGCGCGGGTACGCGGGATGGGCAAGCGCGTCACCGCGAGCCACACGACCGCGATGGGCTCCTACGACAACGCTTATTGCTCGAAGCTGTTCCGGCTGCTGAAACGCTCGGAGATTCATTTCATTTCGTGTCCGACCGAAAGCATCCACCTGCAGGGGCGTTTCGACACCTACCCGAAACGGCGCGGCATCACGCGTGTGGCGGAGCTCGATCGCGCCGGCATCAACGTGTGCTTCGGACAGGATTCGATCAAGGACCCGTGGTACCCCGTCGGCAACGGCAACATCCTGCGCATTCTCGACGTGGGCCTGCACGTGTGCCACATGCTCGGATACGAAGACCTGCAGCGGTGCCTCGATTTCGTCACCGAGCACAGCGCGAACGCGATGTCCCTCGGCGACCGGTACGGCCTCGCCGTCGGGCGGCCGGCCAATCTGCTGATCCTCGACGCCGATAGCGACTACGAAGTGATTCGCAAGCAGGCCAGGGTGCGTACGTCGCTGCGCGGCGGGAAGGTCATCATGCAGCGCGCGCCGGAACACATCACCTATCCCGAAGCGAACGCGCGTTGAGCGGACGGCGGCTCCGGCCCGACATGCCGGTGGAGGATCGAGCGATGAACCCGTCCGCGCCGACCGCAGAACCGCCCGCCCGGCCACCCGGCCGGCGGGAAGCGCTGCGCGATACCCTCGAGGCGGCCATTCTCGCCGCCGCCGAGGAATCGTTTTCCACGTATGGATTCGAAGGGAGTTCCGTTGCGGCGATCGCGGCGGCGGCCGGCCTGTCGAAGCAGAACCTGATGTACTACTTCCCGACGAAGCTGGCGCTCTACAGACGCGTGCTGGACGACGTCCTGCGGGACTGGCTCGGCAGGATGCGGGAGTTCGCGGCGCCCGAGCGCGAGCCGGCGGAAGCGATGTCGGCCTATATCCGCGCCAAACTCGAATTTTCCCGGAACCGCCCGCATGGATCGCGGGTGTTCGCGCTGGAGATCATCGGCGGCGCGAAGACCTACGGAAAGGAGATCCGCAAGCAACTGATCCCGGTGCTGCGGGACGACATCCGGGTGCTCGAACGCTGGATCGACGAAGGCAAGGTCCGGCAGGTCGATGCCGAGCACCTGTTCTTCCTGATCTGGGCAGCGACGCAGTCGTATGCGGATTTCGCGTCGCAGATGCTGCTGGTGCTCGGCAAGCGCGCGCTGGGGAGCGACGATTTCGACGCGGCCTATCGCACGATCTCGGACCTGGTGCTCCGGGCGCTGATCACCGAAAACGGCAACGGCGGCCTGAGCGCCGCCGTTGCCGTTCGCGCACGGTAACCCGGCGCCATCGGAGGCGTCGGGAACCGCCGGTCAGTCGTTGTGCTTGTGGTGCTTCTTTTTCTTGTGCTTGCCGCCGCGATAGTAATCGTCGGAGCGCGAGTTGTTGCGCGACACGTGGCCGCCCAGCGCCGCCCCCGCGCCGCCGCCGACGGCCGCGCCCACGAGCCCGCCCGCCGTGCCGCCCATCGCGTGGCCCGCCGCGGTGCCCGCGCCGCCGCCCAGTGCGCCGCCGACGATGGCGCCCGTGCGTTCGCGCTTGTTCGACGTCACCGCGCCGCCTGCGCCGCCGCCCACGGCCCCGCCGATGATCGCGCCCGTGCTCCCGCCGACCGCGTTGCCGACCGCCGCGCCCGCGACACCGCCGAGCGCGCCGCCCAGTGCGTTGTTCGTGTCACCTGCCACGGCAGGCGCCGAGACCGCCACCATCGCGCCGACCATCGCTGCCATTCCGGCCCATTTCTTCAGCATCTGTCTACCCTCGCCACTTTTCGAGATATCGATGCGCGAATTTAGCACCTTTCCGGTAAACCTATCGTAATGAAGCGTTAAATCCCGCTTTCCATGGCGATCTCCCACGCGAGCGGACATGCGTCGTCCGGGTGTCGCCGCCGGGATTGCAATCGGCGCGGCCGCCATCGACGGGCCGCGCAACAGCGCGTCGACACACCACGACCTGCACCGCATCGCGCAGAACGCCCGGCCTGCCTTCCTGCGTCCGCGATCCTGCATTACCATCGAGCGTCCGCCGCGCCTGCCCCGCCTCCGGCAAGCGGGCCTCCAGTCACCTCCCCGTTCGCGCACCCATGCTCGCTCTCGTCATCCTCGCCGGCCTGTGGGCCGGACTGCAGAACACCCTCGCGGGCGGCGGCTCGTTCGTCACACTGCCCGCGCTGATCGTGTCGGGCATGTCGCCGCTCTCGGCGAACATCACGTCGACGGTCGCGCTGTTTCCCGCTCAGGTCACGACCGGCTGGGCGAGCCGCAACATGGTGCGCGGCGTCGGCAAGCTGTCGTTTCGGGCGATGTTCGCGATCAGCGTGGTCGGCGGCGCGCTCGGCGGACTGCTGTTGCTGAAGACGCCTTCGTCGATCTTCTCGCGCCTCGTGCCGTGGCTCGTGCTGTTCGCGACGATCGTATTCGCGTGGGGCAGCTTCTTCCGCAAGCCGGGCGAAGGCACGGCCCACCTCGGCACCGTCCCGGCCGCGTTCTCGCAATTCATGATCGCGATCTACGGCGGCTACTTCGGCGGCGGGCTCGGCTTCCTGATGATGGCCGTGCTGACGATGGCCGGCCTGTCGCCGCGTCACGCGATGTCTACGAAGAACGCGCTCGCAGGCGTGATGAACGCATCGGCCGTCGTGCTGTTCCTGACGTCGCCGCACCTGCACTGGGGCAAGGCGCTCGCGCTCGGCGGCGGAGCGATCGTCGGCGGGCTGCTCGGCACGTGGGCGCTGCATCGCGTGAACGAACGCGTGCTGCGGATCGGGATCGTCTGCATCGGCGCATTGCTGACCATCGGGTTGTTCGTCAAGCCGATCTGACCCACGCACACGCTTGTCGCCGCCACGGCAATTGATGAGCAAACCGCAAGACGTCTTTCTCATATCTCGTTTGCGGTGACGGCAGTGTCCGCCCACAATCCGGGTTGCCGTCGTCATCGCCCTCTCGCGGGCACCGACCGGTACTTCGCGGCCGCCATTCCGACTCACCGCCGGCGGCCCGGCACATCGCGTCACACACGCTCCCCCGACATCGGCGCCCCTGCGGCGGCAGAACGTTGCCGCCGCTGCCCGATGCGTTCCCGGCCAACAATAACTAGAGGTAGGAGATGCAGGACAATTCTTTGAGGCAAAGCCTCAAGCAACGGCACATCACGATGATCGCGCTTGGCGGCGTGATCGGCGCAGGCCTGTTCGTCGGCTCCGGCGCGATCATCGCGACCGCCGGCCCCGCGGCGATCCTGTCGTACCTGATCGGCGGCGTGATCGTCACGCTCGTCATGTTCATGCTCGGCGAAATGGCGTCCCGCAATCCCGACAGCGGCTCGTTCTCCACCTACGCGAGCAGCTATCTCGGCGAATGGGCCGGCTTCGCGGTCGGCTGGCTGTACTGGTTCAAGTCGATGATGACGATCACCGTCGAGGCGATCCTGCTCGGCGCGATCCTCAACGATTTCCTGCCGTGGCTACCCGTGTGGGCCGGCGCGCTGTTCATGCTCGTGACGCTGATCGCGAGCAACGCGTACTCGGTGCGCTCGTTCGGCGAAGCGGAATACTGGCTGTCGTTCGCGAAGGTCGCGACGATCGTCGTGTTCATGGCGCTCGGCGCATCGATCCTGCTCGGCTTCCAGCCGCGCATTCCGGCGCCCGGGCTCGTGAACCTCACGGATCACGGCGGCTTCATGCCGAACGGCATTTCGCCCGTGCTTGCCGGCGTGATGGTCGTGATCTTCTCGCTCGGCGGCAGCGAAATCGCGGCCGTGGCGGCGGGCGAATCCGAGAACCCGGGCAAGAACGTGATCCGCGCGATCAAGAGCGTGATCGTGCGCGTGATGGTGTTCTACGTCGGCTCGGTGTCGATCCTGATCCTGTGCATGCCGTGGACGGACAAGGCCAACCTGAAATCGCCGTACGTGTCGCTGTTCGGGATGGCGGGCTTCACGGGCGCGGCCGTCGCGATGAAGATCGTGCTGTTCGTGTCGTTCATGTCGGTGATGAACTCGTTCCTGTTCTCGAACTCGCGCATGCTGTTCTCGCTCAGCCAGCGCGGGCACGCGCCCGCGATGTTCGGCCGTACCAACGCGAAAGGCGTGCCGATGAACGCGCTCGTGCTGTGCCTCGCGATCTGCGTATCGATCCTCGGCGTTCACTTCGTGAGCGGCGGCGACCTGTTCCTGATGCTCGCGAAGAGCAGCGGCGCGTTCGTGATGATCGTGTGGATCTTCATCATCGTCGCGCACTTCGCGATGCGCCGGCAGACGAAGCACGAGCGACGCGACCCGGCGGCGTTCCGCGCGTGGTTCTATCCGGTGTCGAACTGGGTCGCGCTGCTGGCGCTCGTCGCCGTGCTCGGCTCGCAGGCATTCAACCCGGATTCGCGCTTCCAGTTCTGGTTCACGGTATCGACGGCGCTCGCGATCGTCGCGGCGTATTTCCTGCGCCGCAAGCCGGCGCAACTCGGCGAAACGGCCGGCGCGAAGCTGCGCTGACCGTTGCCCTCGGCCGGCGGCGCGCTGGCCGGCGCCGCTCGGCCAATCAGTTGCTCAACCGCTTGGCTTCTCGGCCGCTCAGCCGCTCAGCCGCTCAAGTGCCTGGCGGCTTAGCCGAACGGCCGCACGCCGATCAGCCAGCCGTGCAGGAACAGCGCGAAGACAGCCCAGACGACGAGCCCGGCCACGATCGCCACGACGTCGCCCGACAGCCTGCCCGCCGGATAACGAACGCCTTCGCGGCGGTCGCGCGCGCGCCACACGACGAAATCGACGAGCGACCAGACGAAGAAGGCGCCGAACAGCACGACGGCGTGCAGCGTGCCGTTCGCGAGCAGGTGCGCGATCGCCCAGACCGCCACGCCGGCCACCATCGGATGGCCGACGAGCGTCTTGATTCGGTTGCCGGGCACGTAGGAGGCGGCGATCAGCACGAATGCGATCGCGGTCAGCATGCCGGTGAGGTGGCGCACACCGGCCGGCGACACCCACAGCAGCGTCGCGCCCTGGCGCGCGATGCCGTAACCCCAGACGATCAGCACGAAGCCGACGATCGATGCGATCGCATAGGGGCCCTTCCAGCCTTTCTCGCCGATTCGCTCGATCGTCGCCGACCGCCAGCCGTCCGCGACGATCCGGATCGAGTGAACACCGAGGAAGATCGCTAAACCGAGAATCAGGACGAGCATCGGTTGTCTCCGTCTGGAATGATGAGTGGGGAAGCGTCCCGCGCGGCATACGATGCGCCGTTCGTTGGAGCCGGCGGCGAGGCCGGCGCGGGTCGCGCCAGTCACGGGTGCAACCCGCGCCGATCATAAACGCCGGGGCCGCCGTTGTGAAGCACGGGGGATGTGCGGTGCGGCAAGCCGCATGACTTTACGCACCTGCGCGGGTGTACCGCCTGGCACCCGTCATGCGCCGCGCGTCGCGCGAATCGCCCCGACACGTTCGAGATCGAAAGAAAGGAAAGCGAAATTTGTGAAGGTGTCGCTTCGCTCGACCGGCATCAGGTTTGCTTGCGCTTCGCCGGTGGTTTAGTTGCTGGTTTCGCTGTCGGTTTCGCCGTCGGTTTCGCCGTCGGTTTCGCCGTCGGTTTCGCCGTCGGTTTCGCTGCCGGTTTCGCCGTCGGTTTCGCCGTCGGTTTCGCTGCCGCCTTTGCCGCTGGCTTGGCCGCCGGTTTCGTTGCCTGCTTCACTGCCGGCTTTGCCGCAGACTTCTCCGCCGGCTTCGCTGCCGCTTTCGCCACCCGCTTCACCACCGGCGCCACCTCCGGCACCGGCTTCGCCGCCGCCCTCGTCTTTCGCTTCGGCGGCCCCGCCAGCAGCGCCGCGCGATACGCGCTGCGGCACCAGTCGAACAGCGCACCCGCATCCTCGAGCACGTCGGCCGGTGTTTCGTAGTAGCCCTCCAGCGCGACGGTACGCGTGGGCCTCGCATACGAGAACGGCCCCATCCCCGCCGCGACGAACGCCGGACGGTTCACGTCGTCGACACGCAGGAACAGCGACCCGCGCGACATGAAGCCGAACATCACGCCATCGAGCCGCATCGCCGCCCCGCTGAAGAACCGCGCGACCTCGACCTTGCCGAGCGGCGCGAGCTGATACGCGATCTCCTCGCCGTGTGCCTTCTCCGATTGCCAGCTCATGCACGCTCCGTGCAACGCTGCGTCCACGCGTCGAGCGCCGCGTCGTCGAAGCCGACCGCCGCCGCGCTCTCGCGGATCTGCCGCCACGTCGCGCGATCGACCGGAATGCCGCCGGCCCCGCGCGCCGCGCGGCTCGTCTCTTCCGGCTCGCCCGGCACCTGTACCGGCGCGTCACCGGCCTGCGGCGACGCCTTGGCCCATGCGACGAACGCATCGGCTTCACGCTCCGCATCGGCCGCATCGAATGCCTTCGGGTCGATCAGCACCGACAGCATCCCGTTGACGATCGCGCTCGTCTTCTGCAGCGTGTCGCCGTAGGTCGTATGCCCGCCGACGAGCGCACCGCCGAAAATCTCGCACATCGCCGCCAGCGCGTACCCCTTGTGCAGCCCGAACGGCAGCAGCGCGCCGAACGGCCGCTCGTGCATCACGGCCGGATCGTCGGTCGGCTGGCCGCGATGGTCGATCAGCGACCCGGCCGGCACGCGCTTGCCCTGGTTGTGCGCGACGCGCGTCTTGCCGTACGCGATCGCGCTCGTCGCGAAATCGAGCAGCAGCGGCGGCCTGCCCGCACGCGGATACGCGGCGCAGAACGGGTTCGTGCCGAAGCGCGGATCGGTGCCGTGCAGCGGCGCGACCAGCAGGTCGCCCGGCACGTTGACGAAATGGAACGACACGAGCCCCGCGCGCGCGCACTGCTCGGCCCAGTGTCCGATGCGGCCGAGATGATGCACGTCGCGCAACCCGATCGCGCAGATGCCCATGCGCCGCGCACGCTCGATCCCTTCGACCATCGCCTCGAACGCGATCACCTGGCCGAAGCCGCGCCCGCCGTCGATCGTCAGCACCGCGCCGCCGTCGCGGACGATCGACGCGTGCCCGTTCAGCTGCAACTGCCCTTCCCGCCACGACGCGACGTAGTTCGGGATCATCCCGACTCCGTGCGAATCGTGGCCCGCGAGATTCGCACCGACCAGGTGATCGGCGACGAGCCGTGCCTCCCGCTCGCTGCTGCCGGCCCGTTCCCAGAGTGCCGCGACGAATGCATGCAGCGGTTCGGCGCGCATGCGCAGCGGTTCGGTATCGGGCGTCGGCAAGGCGGTCATCGGCAAGGTTCCGTCAGGTCGGGTCGGGCAGTCGTGGCGCTCAGCGCGCGGTCGCGATCACGTCCGCGACCGCCGCCGTCAGCTTCTTCGCGTACGGGACGTGCAGGAACTCGTTCGGGCCGTGCGCGTTCGACTTCGGCCCGAGCACGCCGCACACCATGAACTGGGCGGACGGGAAACCTTCCTGCAACACGTTCATCAGCGGGATCGTGCCGCCGAGGCCCATGTACGCGCAATCGGCGCCGAAGTGGCGGCGCGATGCGGCATCGAGCGACGACGCGAGCCACGGCGCGAGATCCGGAGCGCTCCAGCCCGTCGCGGCGCCCGCGTCCGGCTTGAACGTGACCTTCGCGTTATACGGCGGATCGAGTTCGAGCAGTTCCTTCAGTTGCTGCACGGCCTGCGCGGCGTCGACGAGCGGCGGCAGGCGCAGCGACAGCTTGAACGCGGTGCGCGGACGCAGCACGTTGCCCGCATCCGCGAGCGCCGGCATGCCGGCCGCGCCGGTCACCGACAGCGACGGGCGCCACGTCGAATTCAGCAGCGCCTCGCGCGGATCGGTGGTGGTCGGCAGCACCGGCTTGCCGTCCGCGCCGCAGGCCCACGGCAGCCCCTTCCACACGGCGTCGCCGAGGATGGCGGCGGCTGCGTCGGCTTCGCGCACGCGGCTGTCGGGAATCTCGCAATGGAACACGCCCGGCAGCAGGTTGCCGTTCTTCGCATCTTCCAGGCGCTCGAACAGCTGGCGCATCACGCGGAAGCTCGACGGCGCGATGCCGCCGAACACGCCCGAATGCACGCCTTCCTCGAGCACCTCGACCTGCAGGTCGCCGGACACCAGCCCGCGCAGCGACGTGGTGAGCCACATCTGGTCGTAGTTGCCGGCGCCCGAATCGAGGCACACGACGAGCGACACCTGGCCGAGCCGGTCGCGCAGCGCGTCGACGTACGGCAGCAGGTCGTAGCTGCCCGACTCCTCGCAGGTCTCGATCAGGCCGACGCAACGCGGCCGCTCGATGCCCTGCTCGTCGAGCGCGCCGAGCGCGGCGAGGCTCGCGTAGATCGCATAACCGTCGTCCGCGCCGCCGCGGCCGTACAGCTTGCCGTTCTCGTACTTCGGCGTCCACGGGCCGAGGTCCGCGCGCCAGCCGTCAAACTCGGGCTGCTTGTCGAGGTGGCCGTACAGCAGGATCGTGTCGGTGCTGCCCGGGCGCGTGGCGGGCGATTCGAAGAAGATCACCGGCGTGCGGCCCGGCAGGCGCACGATCTCGAGCTTCAGGCCTTTCACGGGCTGTCGCTCGGCCCACTGCGCGGCATCGGTGACGACGCGCTCGAGATAACCGCGCTTCGCCCAGTCGGGGTCGAATGCAGGGCTCTTCGCGGGGATCGCGATGTAGTCGGTCAGTGCATGGAGGATTTCATCGTTCCACTTGCGCTCGATGAAGGTAACGAGCTTGTCATGGTCGAGGACGGGGGTAGTGTCGACGGAGGTCATGGTGGGGGTGCCTGGATCGGGCTGACGAAAACCCAGATGATACGCCGATGCTCCCGCGCCGGCGCCCCCTTCCCGGTCGCTCAGCGCGCCTGCGGAAACGCGTCGCGCAGCCCCGCCGCACATGCCAGCGCATCGCGCCACAGGCGCTGCGTCAGCTCGCCCGCATCCTCTTCACGCGCGAGCGCCGCGGCCTCGCCCGACCACAGCACCGAGAAGTCGTCGCGGCCCTGCCGCTCGAACGCGCCGCGCAGCGGATCGACCACGGCCGTCGCGAGCGGAAACGCCGGCGCGAGCGCGCTCATCGGCCCCTGTTCGCGCATGAAGCGCGTCAGCAGCCCGCGCGCGGGGCGGCCCGTGTACAGGTTGGTCAGGCGCGTGCCGTCGTCGCGCGCGGCGCGCACCGCCGCGCGATGCTGCGCCGAGCGGCCGGCCTGCGGCGTCAGCAGGTAACCGGTGCCGATCTGTACCGCGCGCGCGCCGAGCGCGAACGCGGCCGCGATGCCGCGCCCGTCGGCGATCGCGCCGGCGGCGATCACCGGCGCGCGCACCGCGTCGACGATCTGCGGCAGCAACGCGAACAGGCCCGGCTGCGCATGGATGTCGTCGGTCAGGAACATGCCGCGATGGCCGCCGGCCTCCGCGCCCTGCGCGACGATCGCGTCGACGCCGCGCGCATCCAGCCAGCGCGCTTCCTCGACGGTCGTCGCGGACGAGACGACCTGCGCGCCCGTGCGCCGCACGCGATCGAGCAGCGGATCGTCCGGGAGCCCGAAGTGAAAGCTCACGACGGCCGGCCGCAGCTCTTCGACGACCGCGCACATCGCATCGTCGAACGGCGCGCGTCCGGGGCCGCCCTTCACGTCGGCCGGATCGAGCCCGACTTCTGCGTAGTAGCCCGCGAGCGCCGCGCGCCAGCGCGCGTCGACCGCGGCATCGGGCGCCGGCGGCGTATGGCAGAAGAAGTTCACGTTGAACGGGGCGGGCGTGCGCGCCCGGATCGCCGCGATCTCGTCGCGCAATTGCTGCGGGCCCAGTGCCGCGCAGGCAAGCGAGCCGAGCCCGCCGGCTTCGCACACGGCGATCGCGAGCGGGCTCAGTGAACCGACCATCGGGGCCTGGATCAGCGGCAAACGGGAAGGCAGCGTCGTCATCGGAATCATCCTCGGGGAAGAAGCGGTGGTCGCGCGCGCCGGCGGCACGCATTTAATGCGCCCGATAATAACCGACAAACTCAAACTCCGATTGCCACGCCATTTGCGTCGCGAATTGATTTAACCGGTTAGTAAAAGCGATTATTCTTCGAAGCTTCCGCGGCACGATCCCACCCGTCCGCATCGGAATCGAAAAAACGCGCTCCGGCCTTTCCACACGGGCCGCCGAACCCGAAGCCAAACACCGTTTCACCGGCTTCAATGACATTGATCAATATTCAAGTCATTAAATACAAGCGTTTACCCTTATTAATAATCGCCCCGAGCGATAACATGAACGCGTCAATTAAAACGACGAACCACACCGGAATCGTCGACCGGCGCCACACCGCGTTACCTCAACCGAAACACGCCTTCTCAAGGAGCGTCGCATGTCCGATGCCAGCTCGTCCTCCTCCCGCGCCGCCGCCACGCCGGACGCGGCTTCCGCGCCGAAAATCGGCGTCATTCCCGCCACGCTGATGGTCGCGGGCAACATGATGGGCTCCGGCGTCTTCATGCTGCCCGCGAACCTCGCCGCGACCGGCGGCATCGCGATCTTCGGCTGGCTGATCACCGTCGTCGGCGCCGTGTCGCTCGCGCTCGTGTTCGCGAAGCTCGCCGCGATCGACCCGGCCGCCGGCGGCCCGTACGCGTATGCGCGCAAGTCGTTCGGCCCGTACATGGGCTACCAGACCAACCTGATCTACTGGCTCGCGAACGTGCTCGGCAACGTCGGCCTCGCGGTCGCCGGCCTCGGCTACCTCACGCATTTCTTCCCGGTACTGAAGGACCCGCTCGTGTTCGCGCTCGCGCAGATCTTCGTGATCTGGCTGTTCACGTACGCGAACATCCTCGGGCCGAACGTCGTCGGCCGCGTGCAGTCGGTCACGACGGTCTTCGCGCTCGTGCCGATCCTCGGGATGGCCGTGTTCGGCTGGTTCTGGTTCAGCAAGGACGTGTATTTCGCCGGCTGGAACGTGTCGGGCACCAACAGCTTCAGCGCGATCGGCGCGACGCTGAACTTCACGCTGTGGGCGTTCATCGGCGTGGAAAGCGCATCGGTGTCGGCCGGCGTCGTCGAGAATCCGTCGCGCAACGTGCCGATCGCGACCGTCGGCGGCGTGGTGCTCGCGGCCGTCTGCTACGTGCTCAGCTCGACCGTGATCATGGGGATGATCCCGAACAAGGCGCTGCTCGCATCGAGCGCGCCGTTCGCGGATGCCGCGCGCCTCGCGCTCGGCAATACGGCCGCGAACGCGGTCGCGCTGTGCGCGGCGCTCGGCTGCCTCGGCTCGCTCGCGGGCTGGACGCTGCTGGTCGGCCAGACCGCGAAGGCCGCGGCCGACGACGGCCTGTTCGCCAGCGTGTTCGCGCGCGTCAACTCGAAGAACGTGCCGTCGGCCGGCCTCGCGATCGTCGCGCTGATCATGTCGGTGCAGGTGCTCGCGACGATGTCGCCGAGCGCCAGCGAGCAGTTCGGCAAGATCGCGTCGATCGCCGTGATCATGACGCTGCTGCCGTACATCTATTCGTGCATCGCGATCAAGGTGCTCGGCTACGGCAAGATGCCGTCGCACCAGTTCACGTTCTACACGATCGTCGGCCTGATCGGCGCCGTCTACGCGCTGTGGGCGATGGTCGGCTCCGACGGCCAGCAGACGCGCTGGTCGCTGATCTTCGTCGTCGCGACGATCGTCTTCTACGAGCTGTCGATCAACCGCCAGCGCGAGATCGAGGAAACCCACGTGCATCCGGGCGGCCGCTCGCCGCGCTGGGTGCGCTATCTCGCGCTCGGTGTGACCATCGCCGCGCTCGCCGCGACCTTCTGGATTTCCGTGGGCCGTCACCAGGCCGACACCCTTCACGCGCGCTCGCCGGCCGTTGCCGCGAGCGCCCAGGCAACCCAGCAAACGGGGGAATGACACATGACCGCATCCTTGACCCAACCGGCCTTCCGCCGCCTCGGCATGAAGGCGCTGCTCGTGCAGCACGACATCGACGAACGCACGGCCACCGGGCGCGCCGCGACGGCGCTTGCCGAGGAGCTGCGCACCCGGCTCGTCGACGTCGTGATCGCGACGTCCGCCGACGATGCCTGCGCGGTCGTCGCCGCCGATCCGGCGATCCAGTGCCTGCTGCTCAACTGGGAACTCGGCAACGACGCCGGCCACGCGCCCGCGCAGGCCGTGCTCGACGCGATGCGCGCGCGCAACGCGACCGTGCCCGTGTTCCTGCTCGCGAGCCGTGCCAGCGCATCCGCGATTCCCGTCGACGCGATGCGCAAGGCCGACGACTTCATCTGGATGCTGGAGGACACCACCGCGTTCATCGGCGGGCGGATCGTCGCCGCGATCGAACGCTACCGCGAGACCGTGCTGCCGCCGATGTTCCGCGCGCTCGCGAAATTCTCGCGCGTGTACGAATACTCGTGGCACACACCCGGCCACACCGGCGGCACCGCGTTCCTGAAATCGCCGGTCGGCCGCGCGTACTTCGAATTCTTCGGCGAGGCGCTGTTCCGCTCGGACCTGTCGATCTCGGTCGGCGAACTCGGCTCGCTGCTCGACCACTCCGGCCCGATCGGCGAAAGCGAACGCTACGCGGCGCGCGTGTTCGGCGCGCACCGCACGTATCACGTGACGAACGGCTCGTCGATGTCGAACCGCGTGATCCTGATGGCGAGCGTCACGCGCAACCAGGTCGCGCTGTGCGACCGAAACTGCCACAAGTCGGCCGAGCACGCGATGACGATGTCCGGCGCGATTCCGACCTACCTGATTCCGTCGCGCAACCACTACGGGATCATCGGGCCGATCATGCCGGAACGGCTGACGGCCGCCGCCGTGCGGCTCGCGATCGACGCGAACCCGCTCGTGCGCGGCCGCGACGGCATCGACCCGACGCCCGTGCATGCGCTGATCACGAACTCGACGTACGACGGCCTCTGCTACAACGTCGCGCGCGTCGAGGAACTGCTCGGGCAGAGCGTCGACCGATTGCACTTCGACGAGGCGTGGTACGGCTACGCGCGCTTCAACCCGATCTACCGCGACCGTCACGCGATGCACGGCGATCCGTCGCAGCACGACGCGAGCAAGCCGACGGTGTTCGCGACGCAATCGACGCACAAGCTGCTCGCCGCGCTGTCGCAGGCGTCGTTCATCCACGTCCGCGACGGCCGCAACCCGATCGAGCATGCGCGCTTCAACGAGGCGTACATGATGCATGCGTCGACGTCGCCGAACTACGCGATCATCGCGTCGAACGACGTGAGCGCCGCGATGATGGACGGCCCCGGCGGCGAGGCGCTGACGACCGACGCGATACGCGAGGCCGTCGCGTTCCGCCAGATGCTTGCGCGCCTGCATGCGGAATGCGCGGAGAACAACGACTGGTTCTTCAACGGCTGGCAGCCCGACAACGTCGTCGATCGCAAGACGGGCCACCGCGTGCGCTTCCACGAAGCGGACGAGACGCTGCTCGCCACCGACCCGTCGTGCTGGGTACTGCATCCGGGCGACACGTGGCACGGCTTCGGCGAAATCGAGGACGACTACTGCATGCTCGACCCGATCAAGGTGTCGATCGTCACGCCGGGCGTCGCATCGCACGGCGGGCTGATGCCGGTCGGCATTCCGGCATCGGTCGTCACCGCGTATCTCGACCGGCACGGGATCGTCGTCGAGAAGACGACCGACTTCACGATCCTGTTCCTGTTCTCGCTCGGCGTGACGAAGGGCAAGTGGGGCACGCTCGTCAACACGCTGCTCGATTTCAAGCGCGACTACGATGCGAACGTGTCGCTAGAACAGGCGTTGCCCGAACTCGTCGCGCGCTATCCGGAACGCTACGGCAAGCTCGGCCTGCGCGACCTGTGCGACCTGATGTTCAGCGCGATGAGCGACCTGAAGACGACCGAGATGATGTCGCGCGGCTTCTCGACGCTGCCGAAGCCCGATTACAGCCCGGCCGAGGCGTTCGAGCATCTCGTGCACAACGACATCGAGATGCTGGAGCTGTCGGAGATGGAAGGCCGCACCGTCGCGACGGGCGTCGTGCCCTATCCGCCCGGCATTCCGCTGCTGATGCCCGGCGAGAACGCGGGGCCGGCCGACGGCCCGCTGCTCGGCTACCTCAAGGCGCTCGAGCAGTACGACCTGCGCTTCCCGGGCTTCACGCACGACACGCACGGTGTCGAAGTCGAGGATGGCGTGTACCGGATCGCGTGCATCAAGCAGAAGGCGCGCGACACCATTCCGCGGTGAGCCTGCACCGGCCGCGGTGGCACGCGGCCGTTCAGTACACGCGGCCGGTTGCTCCGGTCACCGGCCGCCTGCGCTGCACCGTCGTCGTCGGGTTGGAGGATGCATGCGCCGTATCGCGGCGCGATCGCGTCGGCCGCTCGCATCGGCTTCGGAATCGCCCGGCGCTCTTCCCGCGACCGGCCGCAGCGTCGCGACGGTGTCAGCCCGCGTCCGGCTCGGGCACGCGTGCGGCGGCCTCGATGCGAAACAGCAGCCGGTTGTCGAGCACATCCCAGATGTCGACCTCGCCCTGCCCGCCCATCGGCAGGCCGACGAACACGGGGCGCCCGCCGATCCAGCCGGCCTGGCTCTTGAACCACTTGCGCTCGCACCAGCCGCCACGATGCAACGCGAGGCGCTTGCCGCTGTCGACGTCGAACTCGCGCAACACGAATTTCGCGTCGCGCGCCAGCACGCGCGTGCCGTCGTCCGAAAACGCGCATGGAAAGCCGTTGTCCGCGCCGGGTATGTCGCAATCGGTCGCGCCATCCGCGCGCACCGTCAGCGCCGCGTCCCGCGCGAATGCACGGCGATGCCGGCTGGCGCTCACCGCGAACGGAGCGTCCTGGAAACGCTGGTCGGCCAGATCGTAATCGAGCACGTCGAGCGTGCCGTCGCCGGCGAGCGGCACGCGATAGAGCCGGTTGCGGATGCGCACCCACGCTTCGCGCGCGTCGGGCGACAGATGAACCCGTTCCGGATCGTCATAACGGCTGTCTGCCCGCCAGCACGCGTCCGCTGCACCGCTCGCGGCATCGACCCGGTAAAGTGCCGTGTTGTCCCAGTACGCGACAATCAGCGTCGACAACGACGCATCGGCCGACGCGCTCACCGGCACGTTGCGCAGTCGGTCCATGGCCGTCGCCTCCGTCTCGTCGGGCACGAACGGACGAGGCAGCGCAAACGACGCGACCACTTGCCGCTGCGCCAGATCCCAGATGTCGCAGAATCCGTCGCCGGCCACGACGAGTCGCGGTTCGCCCGTCTCGTCGCGCGCCCATTCGATCACGCACGCCCGGCGGGCGGCGTCCGGCCCGGCGGGCGACGCGTGCCGGAACCCGTTCGCCGACACCGATTCGGGCGCCGGTCCGGCATCGGCCCGTGCTCCCGCTTCGGGCGCCACGTAGTCCGGCGGCACGTAGTCGGGCATCGGCGACCTGTCACGCGCGCGCCACGCAGCCAGCCATGCCTGATACACGTAGCGACGACTACCGTCCGTGCCGATATCGGGTTGCTCCAGATGAAAGGCGGTCGGATCGACGCCGGGCAGCGGCACGAGTTCGGCGCCGTTGCAATAGACGTAGGCCCGCGCGCGGTCCCGTGCGAAATACTCGGACAGGAACGTGAGCGTCGCTCCGTCGACGCCGCGCCGATACGGCTGGTTGTAGTGCAGCAATCGCCCCTGCCCGTCGCGCAGAAAGCCGTGACCGACCGGTTCGGCCGTCGGGGCGTCGAACCTGGCCTTCACTTCCTTGCCGAAATAGAACAGCCGGTCTCCCTCCCGCAGATGGTCGTCGCCGACGACTTCGATTCGTGCGGGATCGATGCCGCGCTTGCGTACCAGCATGCACAGCACGCCATTGCGATCCTTCGCATAGGTATCGTTCAGGATCTCGAACGTCTTGCCGTCGACCTTCGCGGCCTCCGCATGGCCGCGCCATTGCTGCCGATAGCAATGGTCGCCGGCCTGATACCACGGCCCGCCGAGATGCCGCCACTGCGCAGGATCGCCCGGAAGCGGCCCTCCGCGAAGAAAGCCCTTGTGGTACTCCGAATACGAATAGAGCCGCGAGCGGTCCGCGATGAATGAATCGCCGAGCCATCGGACCGTCCCCGCATCCGGTTCGAGCAGCGGCAGGTCGTGCAGGTACACCTGATCGCCGACCACCCGGTATCCGCCGCCGAGTTCCCGCGTCGATACGTCCGCCACGGCCTGCCCGATCAGCGCATGCCACCAGTACCCCTTCAATTCGGGACGCGCGGCGAAGAACGGCGACCAGTTGCGTTCCCATTGCTCGCGCGGGCCGGGATCATCCGCATGGCCGTAACGGTAGGGACGCGCGCGGTCGGTCGCCTGATCCTGCGCCACTTCATCCGCGCTGACAAAGCTCGCCGCATCAGCGCCTTCCAGTGCCCGCCCGCCGTACCAGACGCGCTGTGCGTCGACCAGATACGCGCCGACCCAACGCAGCGTCGCGGGATCCGCG
This sequence comes from Burkholderia sp. 572, assembly GCF_040545135.1. Taxonomy (NCBI): domain Bacteria; kingdom Pseudomonadati; phylum Pseudomonadota; class Betaproteobacteria; order Burkholderiales; family Burkholderiaceae; genus Burkholderia; species Burkholderia sp. 572. The sequence goes on from NZ_JBEPLH010000009.1 coordinate 211,021, forward strand.
CCGCGCATGCGCTTGCCGTAGTGATACAGGTAACGGTCGTCATGCCCCCATGATTCGCTCAGCAGCCGAAAGCGCGCAGGCGACGCGCCGGCAAGTTTCCGGTTCTGAAAATAGACATGGTTCGCGTCGACGGCATGCGACTCGTCCAGCAGGCGAAACGTCGCGGCGTCGACGTCGAGCACGGTGAAGCGCAACCACGTGAAAGTGCACGCATAGGCACGCACGCCGTCCGTCGCCAGATACCGGGACAACGGCCGGAAGCTGTCGATCGCGATGCCTTCGATGAGGTTGCCGGCGCGGTCCCGCAGCGGGCCATCGTGGCAATAGACGTGCGCGTCATCGCGCATGAAGCCGAATCCGAGGTTCTCTCTGAGTGTCATGTTGTTGGTTTGTTGCGCTTTCGTCCGGAATGCCCCGGTCAGGCGGTGCGCCGCCGGGTACGAAAGCCACCGCGCAACAGCGCGGCGCTCAAGCGTCCTGCGATCTTACGCCGCGATCCATCCCGCGCCGGTACGCGGCCGGGCTCGTCGCCGCGACGCGCCGGAAATGCCGCCGCAGCGACTCCTCTGAACCGAACCCCGCACGCGCCGCCACCTGCGCGAGCGACAGCGCGGGATGCGCTTCGAGCATGTCCTTCGCCACGTTCACGCGTTCGCGGATCAGCCATGCGAGCGGCGACATCCCCGTCGCGTCCGCGAACTGCCGCTGCAGCGTGCGCGTGCTCATCGCGGCCTGCGCGGCGAGCGACGCGAGCGTGTGCGGCTCGGCCGCGTGCGCGCGCATCCAGTCGATCAGCTTCGCGAGCCGGTCGGTGCCACCCGGCGCGACCGGGCGCGGCACGAACTGCGCCTGGCCGCCGTCGCGATGCGGCGGCAGCACGAGGCGCTGCGCGACCCGGTTCGCGATCGCGCCGCCGTGATCGCGGCGCACGAGATGCAGCAGCATGTCGAGCCCCGCCGCCGATCCGGCCGACGTGACGACCTGCCCTTCGTCGACGTAAAGCGCATCGGGATTCACGCGCAGCGCGGGATAACGCGCCTGCAGTTTCTCCGCATAGCGCCAGTGGGTCGTCACCGTGAGGCCATCGAGCACGCCGGCCGCCGCCAGCACGAACACGCCCGAGCAGATCGAGCAAAGCCGCGCGCCACGGCGATGCGCGGCCCGCAGCTTTTTCAGCAACGGTTCCGGCGGCGGTTCGTCCGGATCACGCCAGCCGGGAATCACGATGGTATCGGCGCGATCGAGCATCGCGAGCCGATACGGCGCGGCGACCGTGATGCAGCCCGCCGCGCGCACGGGCCCCGGCTCGCTCGCGCAGACCGCGAAGCGATACCAGTCGACCCCGAGCTCGGGGCGCTCGAGCGCGAACAGTTCGACCACGCAGCCGAATTCGAAGGTGCAGAGGCGATCGTAGGCGAGCGCGACGACGAGATGATTATGCATGGCGCGATGTTACCGGAACTTGTCGATCGCGCCACTGCCGCGACGGTCGCCGAACCGCGATACTGCCCTTCATTCCACTGCGTTCCGCGCAACCTTCAGGAGAACTCGACCATGTCCTACGTCACCGACGTCCCCGCTGCCGACAGCCCCGCCGCCCTCGCGCATTTCGAGGCGTCGCTGCGCTTCGAGACCGATTGCTGGGACGTGCACGACGCGCTCGCATCGGGTGCGCCCGATTTCGTGCTGCTCGACGTGCGCGGCCCCGACCAGTTCGCCGCCGGCCACGTGCCCGGCGCGCGCAACCTGCCGCACCGCAAGATCATCGAGAGCAAGCTCGCCGGCTATCCGGCCGCCACGCTGTTCGTCGTCTACTGCGCGGGCCCGCACTGCAACGGCGCCGCGCGCGCGGCGATCCGGCTCGCGCACCTCGGCCGGCCGGTCAAGCTGATGATCGGCGGCGTGACGGGCTGGCGCGACGAAGGTTTCGCGCTGAGCAACGAAATGCAGCCGGCGGACACCGAAGCCGGCTGATCATCATTAAAACCGCAACAATCAATTGTCTGAGCGCGGCCTGCACGCGAACGAAAAAAGCGCGACAATCGGCTCCATTGCAGTTCGGATGGAGCAGCAACATGCAGAACGCAGTCCTGATTCAAGTGGCCGGTTCGGTGGCCGCGATCGCGATCTATTTTCTGCCGGCGGTCATTGCCGACCGGCGTGGCCGGCACGACAAGCTGACGGTCGCGATGTTCAACGCGCTGTTCGGGTGGACCGGCATCGGCTGGCTGATGACGCTGTACTGGGCCTGCCAGCCGAACCCCCGCACCGATGTCGCGCAGACGATCCTCGCCAAGCGTCGCGGCATCAGCATGCGGACCTTTTCAACCGGTCTCGTCGAACGCGTGCAGCGCCGTGTCGCCGCCCAGGAGCAATGGGCGGAAAAGCAAGGCTGCCGTTAAGTCCCTCTTTCCCGATCACCCTGCCGCGTCGAACTTCGGCATCCTGACGTTGGTCGACGCGCGGTAATGCCACGCCAGCCCGTCGTGCCGCGGCCCGCCGCCCGCACGCAGCCACGCCCCGAACGCCCCCGCTGTCACCGCCCGTGCGATCCGCTCGCCCGGGCAGCCGTGCGGCCCCGTGCCGAAACCGAAATTCGGCCCGGCCGCGCGGCCGGGCATCAGCCGGTGCGGATCGCGATGCACGGCCGGGTCGCGATTCGCCGCGGCGAGCACGACGAGGATCGCGTCGCCGGCTTCGACGGTCACGCCTTCGATCGTCGTGCGCGATGCGACGAAGCGGCGCGTGTTCTGCACCGGTGAATCGAAGCGCCCGACTTCGGCAACGAACGCGTCGAGCGCGGCATCGTCCGGCACGACGCGCGCGGCGCCCGCGCCCGCTTCTAAGCCCGCTTCTAAGCCCGATTCCGCGCCCCCGTTCCACGCCACCAGCGCATTGCCGAGCCAGGCGGCGGTCGCCTCGCACGTCTGCGACAGCAGCCCGACGAGGTTCGCGACCAGCGCGCCGCTTGCCTGCCAGCCCGCCGCACGGGCCGCCTGCTGCACGGCGGCGACGAGCGTGCCGTCGTGCGCACGCGTCTGCGCGACGCGCACCGTCATCCGGTCGAGCAACTGTCGCGCGGCGTCGCTCGCGCGGGCCAGCGCCTCGGCATCGGACAGCGGCGACAGCGCCGCGACGAAGTCGACCACCTGCGCCGCGATCGCGTCGAGCTGCGTCTCGTCGAAGCCCAGCAGATCCGCGACCGCGCAGACGGGCACCGTCATGCACCACGTGTTCAGCGCGCCGGCATCGCCCGGCGGCGGCAGGCGCCGCGCGGCGAGCTGCATGGCACGGTCGCGCAGTGCAGCCGCGTCGATCGGCGCGAACGCCGCGCGCAGCGCCTGCTTCGGCACGTCGTGCCGCAACGCGCCGTCGTTCATGCGCACCAGCTCGCCGAACAGCGCGCCGGCCGTCGTGCCGCGCAACGCGGGCGGCACGGGCGCGTCCAGCGGGCGTACGCGGCAGGCCGGATGGCCGAGCACGGCCGTCACGGCGGCCGCGCGGCTCGCGACCCACAGGCCGAGCGTGGCGTCGAACGCGAGCGGCGGCCCGTCGACGAGCGCCGCGTAGTAGGGATAGGGATCGCGGTGCGTAACCGCTGCGATGGGATCGGTCGGGTTCATGCAGACAGTATCGACGCAGTGCACCGCCGCATGTTTCGGGCCGGCGTGAAATGTCGCGGCGCGGGCGCCGCGTGCGGCCGCCTCGCGATGTCAGGTGAATGTCAGGCAGCCGACCGGTAGCGATGCGACTGCATGCGCATGCGGACACGCCCGGCCGAAATCGCGCGCGGCTCCGGCACCACGGTGTCGTGAGGGAACATTTCCTGCCGGAATTCGCCGTGTTCGTCGAACCACTGGCAGATCAGCCAGTCGCCGTCGTCGAATACGACCGGCCCGGCATAGGTCACGGTCATGCGCGGCCCGCCCGTCTTCAGCGTCACGACATCGCCGACGCGAAACCTGACGCGTTGATTTTCTCGGATCGTCATCGCTCTCTCAGCATTTTTATATATCGATATTCCCGGCAGCCCACCAACTGTTCATTCGAACGTGCCGCAGATTATCAATCAAAAAACCGGCCGGCAACTCCCCTTTTCAAAAATGTCATGATCGGGAAAATGCAACAATGCGCGCCATCGACGCGCCCGGCGGATGCCCGACCGCCCGATCCGGCGCGGCTTGCGCGCCGGACCCGGTCGAACGGGCGAAATGCGGAGAATAGACGATGTATTTTTCGTCGTCACCGACGTTTAATTCTGACGTGAAATCGATTGATTATTATCAATCAACTTTTCGATTGGGAACGATCCCACGATTTATTTACACTCATTCACCGAACAAAACCGGTGAATTATCCGGCGACGCAAACCAGCGGTTGATATCGCGCCCGGGAACGGCCGCTTGCGTGAACGTAAACGTGCCGTCCTGCGCCATCTCCTTCGCGGCGCGCAGGAACGCGCCGAGCGCGGCCCGCGCCAGTGCGCCGCCGACACTCACGCGCTTCACGCCGAGCGCCGCCAGTGCGTCGACGCTCAGCAATCCGCCCTGCAGCCCCATCACGACGTTCACGGGTGCGCCGACCGCCCGCGTCACCGCCGCGATGTCGTCCGCATCGGTGATGCCCGGCGCATACAGCACGTCGGCGCCCGCGTCGCGATAGGCGACGAGCCGCGCGATCGTGTCGGCGAGGTCGTGGCGGCCGTGCAGGTAGTTTTCGCAGCGCGCGGTCAGCGTGAACGGAAACGGCAGCGCACGCGCCGCGTCGACGGCCGCCGCGATGCGCTCGACCGCCGCTTCGTGCGCATAGATTGGCGCGTCGGCGCGGCCCGTCGCATCCTCGATCGACCCGCCGACCGCGCCGGCCTCGGCCGCGAGCCGGATCGTCTCGGCCACCGTGTCGGGCGCATCGCCGAAGCCGTTCTCGAGGTCGGCGCTCACGGGCAGGCCACCTGCGGCGGCGATCTCGGCGATGTGATCGAGCATCTCGTCGCGGTCGATCGCATAGTCGGGCCGGCCTTTCGAAAAGGCGTAGCCGGCGCTCGTGGTCGCGAGCGCCTCGAAGCCGGCCATCGCGAGCAGGCGCGCGGTACCGGCGTCCCACGGGTTCGGGATGATGAAGGCGCCGGCACGTGCATGCAGGGCGCGGAAGGCTTCGGCTTGGCGGACTTGAAGATCGGAACGGGTCATCGCGGGCTCCAGGAGAAAGTTGACGGCCGAGCTTACGCCGATCGTGCACGCGACGTTTCAGCGTTCACCGAAATGTCGTCGCGCGACAGGAAAAAACCGATGCGCCGACTGCGCGCCGGAAGCCGGAAGCCGGAAGCCGGAAGCCGGAAGCCGGAAGCCGGAAGCCGGAAGTCGGGAGCTGGGAGCAGGAAGCCGGGAATCGGGAATCGGGAATCGGGAGCCGGCAACCCGCAATCGACAACGAGCGGGCCGACACCGCCGCCCATCCGTTGCCAACCGATAGCCGCTTACCTTGCCGCCGGTGGCCCGCCGTCGATGCCGAGCAACACGTCGGTGACGGCTTCGGAGAAACGCATCGCGCGACCGTCGATCAGTACGCCGTCCGGATTCGACGGGTCCCGCGCGGCTTGCGGCACACCGTGCGCGAGCAGCACCCGCGCGCAAGCCTCCCAATCGGCTGCGCCGACATGCTCCGGTTCGTTGACGGATGCCCAGGACAATGTGCCGAGCGCGTCGCTGCCGAACCCGTGCATGTCACGCCAGCTCGCACCGTGCTCGAGGAGGAACGCCAGCAAGCCCGCATCGCCGCGAAACACCGCGTGATTCAGCGCGCTCGCGTCCCAGTCGCCGCCCCGCGCCGCGATCGGCCAGCCCAGTTCGACCATGACCTTCACCGCGTCGCCCGACCCCCACGCGGCGGCATCCGGCAGCAGCCGCAGCCGCTCGCCGGGCAGCGCGCCCGGCAGTTCGGGATGCCGTGCCTGGATGCGTCGCGCATCGTCGGCGTCGGCGCGCGCGCAGGCCGCCACGAATGCGTCCTCGGCGTCGAGCGTCTCTTCCGCGCCCGCCGCACGCAACAACGCGGCGACCTCGGACAGCCCGGTCTGCATCGCCAGCCGGTACGCACTGACGCCCGCCGGGGTCCGCGCGCGGGGATCGGCGCCGGCCGCCAGCAGCGCGGCGACGTGGCGCGCCGAGCAGCGCACGCCGATCGCCCGCAACAACGGTGCGCCCCAGGTCTGCGCCAGCCCCTCGCCGGGCGGCTCGTTCGGGTCGCCGCCATGCGCGAGCAGCAGTTCGAGCGCGTCCGCATCGCGCATGTCGAATGCGCGACGCAACGCATTGGTCCCGCCCACCCGCGCGCCGTGTTCGAGCAGCAGACGCGTACAGGCCGGATTTTCCACCGAGTGATAGAGCGATTCGCCGTCGTTCGGGTCGGCGCCGGCTTCCAGCAGCATCGCGGTCAGAACCGGATCGCGATTGACGCCCGCGGCACCGTACAGCGCCGACAGCGGCCCCGCTTCGTCGGGCGCCGCGAGCGACGCCGGCGGAAACCGGTTGCCGATCCGCTGGTTCGGATCGGCGCCGGCATCGAGCAGATGACGCGCGCAGGCGCGCAGCCGGACGGCGAACCCGGGAATCTGCCCGAGCCGCGAATGCGTGACGGCAACCAGCGGCGGCAGCTTCAGCACGCCGCCGGCGCGCGCGATCCATCCGGGATCGGCGGCCAGCGCCGCCTTCACGGCATCGAGGTCGCCGGCCGCGCATGCGACGGTCGGATCGCTTGCAACGAGATCGGGCCGGTCGAGCAGCAGTTGCGCGGCGACACGCGGCCGGGCCGCATCGAAACCGCCCGTCACGTCGGCGCCGTACGCCAGGTCGAGCCAGCGCCGGATCAACGCCGACCGCTGTTGCCCGGCGAGCGCATGCGTTTCGACGAACGCGCCGAGATCGGCCCATGACGCGAAACCGTACTCGCGCGCAATGCACGACTGCGCATCGTGAAGCCGGAGCCCGAGCGCGAGCGCTTCGTCGTGCGTGCGGTTGGCGGCGGCGGGGAGAAAGCGGACAAAGCGCGCGACGGCGTCGGCGTCACCCTGCCGGTACAGGCGCAACAATGCCTTGGCCTGCTTTTTCAGATGATCGGGATTGGCCCCGGGAGGCAGCTTTTTCATGCGAATCCTCGTGCAGTCATGGCCGAAGGTCCGCAATACCGCCAGCACAAAGGACAGGAGGAAGACTGGATTTGCTGCGACAGGTGGGTTCAACCCTTTCCGCGGACCCGGAAGCGACCTGCATCGCTGGCCGCTATCCTAGGCGACGGCCGGCGACCGCGTCAACCGGGCCGCTCCATGCGGCGACGCTCAGCCCGCGAGCTGCTTCGTCAGGAAAATGCGCGTGTGCCCGGCCGGATAATCCGGCAGTTCGCCGAAGCGGACATAGCCGCGTTTCTCGTAGAACGGCCGCGCCTGGAAGTCGAACGTGTCGAGCCACGCGCCGTGGCATCCGCGCGCGACAGCTTCCGCCTCGGCCAGATCCATGATGCGCGTGCCCGCACCCTGGCCGCGCGCGGCCTCGGGCACCACGAGCAGGTCGACATGCAGCCAGCCGTACGCCGTGCTGCCCCACAAGCCGCCGACCACCGTGCCTTCGGCGTCGGTCACGACCACGGCCAGCGCGCGGAAGTCGTTCGGGCCCGCCTGGCTTTCGTTGAATCGGATGAGCGGCGCGACGATCTGCTTGCGAACGTTCACGTCGCCCGCGTCGGTCACCTCGTATGTGAACGTCATCGGTCGAGTCCGGTTGAATCGGAAATGAGGAAGGTTGAACCCGCACGCACCGCGTCAGACGACGTAAGCGCCCTTCGCATGCAGCTCCGCTTCCGTGCGCTCGAGCGCGGCGATCGCATCGCTGCCTTCGAGCGCCAGCAACTGCGCGACCAGCGCTTCGGCCATCGCGTGCGCGGCCACCAGCGACGGGAAGAACGACGGGCTGTCGTGCGTGAAGATCAGTTGTGCGTCCGCGTGCAGCGCGATCGGCGACACCGCGCTGTCGGTGATCGCGACGATCCGGCTGCCCTGCGCCTTCGCGGCCTGCGCGACGCGCGTCGCTTCCGCCGAATACGGCGCGAAGCTGACGACGACGGTCACGCTCTGCTTCGCGATCGTCCGCAGCTCCATTTCGAGCGACCCGGCGACGCCGTTGAGCAGCGACACGGTCGGGCGGAACAGCCGGTAGCCGTACACGAAGCCGAATGCAACCGGGTAGCACGAGCGAAACCCCGCGACATGCACGTGCGACGCCTTGCGGATGAGTTTCGCGGCATCGGCGAGCGCGTGCTCGTTCTGCGCGGCGGTGGCCGACAGGTTGTGTTGTTGCGCGGCGAGCAGGTCGTGCGCGAGCGACGCCTTCGCATCGGGCCGCACGAGCGAGCGCGCCCGCTGCGTGAGCGGCTCGGGGCGCGTGCGCACGCGCGCGACACACAGGTCGCGCAGTTCGTTCCAGCCGGGGAAGCCGAATTGCTGCGCGAGCCGCACGAGCGATGCGGGCTGCACCTGCGCGCGCTGTGCGACCTTGCGCATCGACGATGTGGCGACTTCGTCGGGATGATCGAGCAGGAAGGCCGCGCCCGCCTGGAATTGCGGGCTCAGCTCGGAAAATTGCGCCCGGATCCGGGACGCGAGTTCGTCGAAATTGGCGGCCATCTTGGTGTGAGCGGGAACCGGTCGTCCATGGTATCACCGGCCCCGTATACACCGGTGCACCGGTCAGCGCAGCACTTCGACGTGATCGGCGTCGACCTTCACGCTGCCCGACCATTTGCGCTCGAATTCGCCGGTCACCTTCACTTCGTTCCGGTCGCTGACGGGCTGGCCGGCCGCCCACAGCTTGTGGTCGATCTCGACGCGGATCGTGCCCGTCGCATCGGCGAATTCGTAATCCTCGCCGCCGACATGCTTGACGATGCGCCCCTGCAACTGCACGTGCTGGTCGTCCTTGCCGTTCGCGAGCAGTTCCTTCACGGTCGTCGTGGTCAGCGTGGACGGCCCGGTATATTCCGCATAAACGGCGGCGGGCAGCACGGCGAGCGCAACCGCCAGGATTCTCGTCAGGTGTTTCATGATTTCGGTCCTCTTCTTCGATGTGACGCCGCGCTCCGTTGAACGCGACGGCCTCAGATTACGGACCGTAAGATTAAGCAAACCTGAAGGTCGCGCCGCAGCGGCACGGTGCCGCACCGGGCACGCGCGCAAGCCGGCCGTGCGCCCGTGTTTAAGCTCCCGCTAAGGCCCGCGCGCTTATCATGGGAACCCCGGGCGCCATGGCGCCCCGTTGAAGAGACACGAATCCATGCGCGTACTGCTCGTCGAGGACGATCCGCTGATCGGCAGCGGGCTCGAACAGGGCCTCAAACAGGAAGGCTTCGCGGTCGACTGGGTGAAGGACGGCGACGCCGCGTCGCTCGCATTGCGCGCGACCGGCTACGGCCTGCTGCTGCTCGATCTCGGGCTGCCGAACCGCGACGGCCTGTCGGTGCTCGCCGCGCTGCGCCGCCGCGACGAAAACCTGCCCGCGATCATCATCACCGCGCGCGACGGCGTGCCCGACCGCATCGCGGGCCTCGACAGCGGCGCGGACGACTATCTCGTCAAGCCGTTCGAACTCGACGAACTGCTCGCCCGCATCCGCGCGGTCAACCGCCGCCACGCGGGCCGCGCGCAGACGACCCTCGCGATCGGCCCGCTGCGGCTCGACCCCGTCAAGCACCTCGTCTGGCTCGGCGACGACGAAGTCACGCTGTCGCCGAAGGAGTTCGTGCTGCTGCACGAGCTGATGCGCGACCCGGGCGCGGTGATTTCGCGCGAGCAGTTCGAGGAGCGGCTGTACAGCTGGGGCGAGGAAATCGAGAGCAACGCCGTGCAGGTGCACATCCACAACCTGCGCAAGAAGCTCGGCCACGACATGATCCGCACGGTGCGCGGCGTCGGCTACCGGATCGGTGACGGCGCATGACGCGCATGCAACACGCGATCGCGCGCTGGCGCAACGCGTCGCTGCGGCGGCGCCTGCTGACGTGGCTGCTTCCGGCCGCGTGCGTGATCGGCCTCGTCGCGAGTGCCGGCACCTACTGGGGCGCGCTGCGCGAGCTCGACGACCTGCTCGACGACCAGATGCGCAGCATGTCGAAGCAGATCGTCGTCGGCCCGAACGGCGAGCTGTCGTTCAGCAACCGCGCCAACGGCAAGCACGGTTTCGAGGCGAGCGATCCCGACGCCGTGCTGCTGCAGGTCTGGCGCAACGGCAAGCTCGTGTATTCGACCGACCGCGATTCGACCCTGCCGCCGCCCGAGCAGAAAGGCATCGCGAGCGTCGACGTCGGCGGCCAGCCGTGGCGCACCTACGTGACCGAACGCGGCGGCACGACGATCCGGCTCGCGCAGGCACGCCATGCGCGCTGGGAAGCGATCGCGGGCATCGCCGTGCACCTGCTGTGGCCCGTGTTCTCGATGCTGCCGCTGCTCGCGATCGGCCTGTGGTTCGGCATCGGCGCGGGGTTGCGGCCGCTGCGCACGATCGCATCCGGCCTCAAACGCAGGAATGCGAACAATCTCGAGCCGGTCGACGTCGGCGCGATGCCGAACGAAGTCCGTCCGCTCGCCGAAGCGATCAACGACCTGCTCGCGCGCCTGGACCGCTCGTTCACGCTGCAACGGCACTTCATCGCCGATGCCGCGCACGAATTGCGCACGCCGATCATGGGGCTGTCGATCCAGTCGCAGCTGCTGCGGCGCGCGTCGACCGCCGAGGAACGCGAGCACATCCTCGCGCAGATCCATGCCGGCACGACGCGGCTCGGCCACCTCGCCGAACAGCTGCTGACGCTCGCGCGCCTCGAACCCGATGCGCAGGCGGCCGCCTCAGCGTCGGCGCCCGTCGATCTCGCCGCGCTGTGCCGGTCGGTGGTATCGGACCGCACGCGCGTCGCCGACGCGCACCGGATCGATCTCGGCGCGATCGTGTCGACGCCCGTGATGACGTCGGGCAATGCCGACACGCTGCGCGTGCTGCTGAACAACCTCGTCGACAACGCGATCCGCTATGCGGGCGACGGCGCGCGTGTCGACGTGTCCGCGCGGCTCGACGGCACGACGCCCGTGCTCGAAGTCGCCGACGACGGCCCCGGGATCCCGGAAGCCGAACGCACCGACGTATGGGAGCGTTTCTATCGCGGCGAGGGCGCGCAGGCCGTCACGTCGTCGGGCAGCGGGCTCGGGCTGTCGATCGTCAAGCGGATCGCCGAACAGCATCGCGCGACGGTCGCACTCGGCACGACACGCGGCGGGCGCGGGCTGACCGTCACGGTGCGCTTTCCGCTGCCGGCCTGACGCCGCGCCGCGTGCGACGTGCGACGTGCCTCGCGCGGCTTTTCCACAGATTGTGTTGGCAAGCGTGTGGACAACCGTCCATTAACGACACCAAGCCATTGATCGGAAAGGGTTTGTCGGAGATGCGCGGCAAATGCGCCATGCGGTCGTGAACAGGCACATCCACGCCGCCACCGTAGCCTCGACCACGCGTCATGCGCCGCCCCTCCTTCGTCTCAATTTCCGACGACGATCCGTTCGACTCGCAGGGCGGTCGAGATTTCGAGGATGCTTGCGCGCTTCGACCCGTAGCAATATAGAAGGCCTTTCTGACAGCCGTCCGGCTTGGGTCGGGTTCGGCCCTCTTCGTGCACGACGACGGTACCGCCGGATGGATGAGGCGCCGACGTGTTCGCCCATGTAATGGAGCCGGCCGTACTGCGCGATCCGCGAATCGATCGCAGCGTTTCGCGCGGCCTTCACGCATCCCGGGTTCGCCGTCAGGCTGTCGGCCTGTCCGTCGTCCGCCGTCCGCCGTCGCGAGCCCGCACCTGTTCCAGAAAGTCGGCGCGGCCGGCATCTGCACTGCGTGAGCGCCCGCACGCATCGCGGCAACGCGTGGCATTCGCGGGTGTCCCGCGCGTCGCGCGCGCACCCGGACTTCTCCACAGAAAATGTTGGCAAGCTTGTGGATATCCTGCGCACCGCAACGCTAAACCCTTGATCCGATGGACTTTGGCACGCGTGATGCAGACGCGGCCCCGGTGACGGCCACCGCGTCCACCGCTTCGCCGCACTTCGCATCACGACGCCACGACGATGCACGTCGCGGCCGGCGCACACGTGCCGGCCATGCGCTGCGCCACTTACCCACAGATTTTGTTGGCAAGCTTGTGGATATCCTGCGCACGCGTGCGCTAACCCGTTGATCGGCTTACGGTTCATGCGCCGCGTCACGGTTGCGGCAGCGTGTGGCCCGGACATGCGTGAATGCGGACGATCCCGCGCGACCGACGAGCCCCCCCCGTGCACCACCCTCGCCTTGACGCTCGCGCCCGCCACGCGTCAAGATCACGCGAGCCGCACGCGGCCGTGCATCGCCGGCTTCGCGCGACGGTTCGACGGGCCGGCCGTTCCGCCCGACACTTCACTCCGAGGAAGGCCATGGAACACTTCACCGCGTGGCAGCTGGTCGTCTCACTCGTGCTCGTCGCCGTCGTCGTTTATCCGTACGTCCGCATCGTCCGGCGCACCGGGCATTCGGGCTGGTGGATCCTGACGATGTTCGTCCCGATCCTGAACTTCGTCATGTTGTGGGTGTTCGCGTTCGTGCGCTGGCCCACGGTCGACGATCGGCAGCCCTGACCGTCGCCCGCGCGGCTGCCGGGCTTGTCCACAGATTGTGTTGGCAAGCATGTGGATAGCCTGCGCATACCGCGACCAAGCGCTTGATCCGAAAGACTTTGTCCGCGCCGCCTCAAATGCGGCACGCGGCCGGCAAAGTGCCGCTCGCACGTCGTCGCGCCACGTGACGGGCCGCCTTCCGCGCAGGCGAACCGGCTTGTCCACAGATTGTGTTGGCAAGCGTGTGGATAGCCTGCGCATACCGCGACCAAGCGCTTGATCCGAAAGGCTTTGTCCGCGCCGCCTCAAATGCGGCACGGTGGCCCGCGCCACGCCGTGCGCGGCCGCGCGCGGGCTTGTCCACAATTTTTGTTGGCAAGCATGTGGATATCCTGAGCATGCGTGACCTAAGTCGTTGATCGCACAACGTTTGATCGCGCGGGTCACGGCTGCGGCACGGCCCGCCTGCGCATCGCGTCACGCGCGCCGCACCGCCCGCGTCAACCGAAGGCCTGAACCACGATGCGCGCGACCGACGCGATCACGTCGTCCTTCGAGCGCGCATCGGCACGCGCCTGGGTGTAGTACACGGCCACCGCGATCGGCGCACGCGACGGCGACCATACGACACCCGCGTCGTTGGTCGTCCCGTAGTCGCCGGTGCCCGTCTTGTCACCGACCGTCCACCCGGCCGGCACGCCCGCGCGGAGCCGCTTGTCGCCCACCTTGTTGCCACGCATCCACGCAACGAGCTGCGCACGCTGCGCGGCCGGCAGCGCATCGCCGACCATCAGCACGCGCATGCTCGCGGCCATCGCGGCCGGTGTCGTCGTGTCGCGCAGGTCGCCCGGCAGCGCGGTATTCAGTTCGGTCTCCCATCGATCGAGCCTGAACGTGTCGTCGCCGATCGAGCGCGCGTAGGCCGTCACCGCCGACGGGCCGCCGAGCAGCTTCATCAGCAGGTTCGCGGCCGAGTTGTCGCTGTACTGGATCGCGGCCTCGCACAGCGCGGCGACCGTCATGCCCTCGCCGACATGCTTCTCCGACACCGGCGAATAGTTGACGAGATCGGCGCGGGTATACGTCACGCGCTGTTGCAGCAACGCCGGCCGCTCGACGCTCTGCGCAAGCACCGCCGCACTCAGCATCGCCTTGAACGTGCTGCAGAACGGGAAGCGTTCGTCCGCGCGATGCTCGATGACCCGGCCGCTCGCCGTGTCGATTGCGCACACGCCGAGGCGGCCGCCCACGCTGCTTTCGAGCTCGGCCAGCGTCTGCCCGGCGGCGGCAGGCGCCACGGCCGCCGCCGCGGCCGCGGCTGCGGCCGCGGCTGCGGCGCTTGCCTCGTCCGGCGTAGCGGCCTGCCGCGACGCGCACGCGGTGGCGGTGAGAACGAGCGGCGCCGTCGCGGCGGCCAGCAACAGGGTTCGACGTTTCGATGAGTAGGTCATGTCGGTTGTCTCGTGATGGAATGGAGGCGAATCGATAGTGAAAACGGCCGGCCGCCGAGACAGCACTATCGTGACTTTACGGTTGCCTGACAATCAACGATAATTGAGCGCTGAGAAAAGAAAATCTTATGACCAAGCTCCGCCCTCATCTTCCGCTCAATGCCCTGCGCGCGTTCGAATCGTCGGCGCGCCACCTGAACTTCACGCGCGCCGGCCTCGAACTGAGCGTGACCCAGGCCGCGGTCAGCCAGCAGGTGCGTTCGCTCGAGGAGCGGCTCGGCTGCACGCTGTTCACACGGCTGCCGCGCGGCCTCGGGCTCACCGACGAGGGGCGCGCGCTGCTGCCCGTGCTGAGCGACGCGTTCAGCCGCATCGAGACGGTGCTCAAGCAGTTCGACGGCGGGCGCTTCCACGAGGTGCTGTCGCTCGGCGTCGTCGGCACCTTTGCCATAGGCTGGCTAATGCCACGGTTGAAGCAGTTCGGCGATACGCACCCGTTCGTCGAGCTGCGGCTGCGGACCAACAACAACGTCGTCGATCTCGCCGCCGAGGGCCTCGACTTCGCGATCCGCTTCGGGGAAGGCAGCTGGCCGGCGACGCGCAACGAGCACCTGCTCGACGCGCCGCTCACCGCGCTGTGCGCGCCGGACATCGCGCGACGCCTCGCGCAACCGGCCGATCTCGCGAACGAAACGCTGCTGCGCTCGTACCGCACCGACGAATGGCTCGGCTGGTTCGACGCCGCGCAGCTCGCGCCATGGGCGGTCAACGGGCCCGTGTTCGATTCGTCGCGGCTGATGGTCGAGGCCGCGATGCAGGGCGCGGGCGTCGCGCTCGCGCCGGCATGCATGTTCGTACGCGAACTTCAGCTCGGCCTGCTCGCACGGCCGCTCGACGTCGACGTGCGCGCCGGCGGCTACTGGCTCACCTCGCTGAAGTCGAAGCCGCTCACGCCGGCAATGACGCTCTTTCGCGACTGGATCGTGGCCGAAGCAGCCGCCGCGGCGCAGGCCGAATGACACGGCCCCGCTTGTCCACAGAAAGTGTTGGCAAGGATGTGGATATCCTGGGTACCCGGGGCCTAAGCCGTTGATCGCGCACGAATTAGCGTGCGGACGCAGACATCGGGCAGCCCGTGTGCACGGGCTTCGCGAGCGGGCCCCTCGGAGGCCCGATCGTCAACTGTCGCGACGCAATCGATTGCGAGTTATCCACAGAATATGTTGGCAAGCCTGTGGATATCCCGCCGATGCGGCGCGTAACACGCTGATACAAAAGGGGATTCGATACAAGGACCTTGCGCGGTCAACCGTGTGGCACCGCACGCGCTTTCGCACGGCATGCGCCGCACTTCCGGCCCGGGGCCGGACGGTTCTCCACAGATTGTGTTGGCAAGCTTGTGGATATCCTGCGCATCGGCCACCTAACTCATTGAGCGCACGGGGTTTTGTGCTTCGTCTGCAGAATCGGGCAGCGCCGGCGCAGCCCTTTCGGCCAACGCCGGCGCCATCCGCGCATCAATGCCGGTCAAGCCCGCCGCGCAGTTCGCTCGCCTTGTCGCGCAGCGCCTCGTAACCCGAGCGCGCGTGCTCGGGCAGGTCGGGATCGCCGATCAGCGCGCCGAGCGTTTCGATCAGGCTGAACAGAATGCCTTTCGCCGCGCCGACCGCGATGCTCTGCGATTCGATCGACTTGTGCAGGTGGTCGACCGCCGCTTCCAGATTCTCGAGCTTGTGCTCGCCGTCGTCGGGCCGGTTGTCGGTCGTCATCGTCTACCTCCGCCATCGTTCAAGGGTCATGTCACGATTCTATGCCGCGTCGCGCGAACGTGGCGCGACATCGCGCAACGTTCGCGCGGCACCGCGCTACAGCACCGCGACCACCTTCACGCGGCCCGGCTGCTCCGCCGATGCGACGACCTGGCCGTCGACGCGGCGGAACGTGAGCGACACGGTTTCGTCACCGACGCGCAACGCGTCGATCCGCAGCCAGTCGACGCCTTCCGGCAGCATCGGGCGCTCGACGCGCACCTCGTGACGCGACGCGTCGATGCTGACGCCGAGGCAGGCCTGCAGCATCATGAACGGCGCGCCCGCCGCCCACGCTTGCGGCAGGCAGGCCACCGGATACGCGGTCGGCGGTTCGCCGCGCCGGCGCGGAAACCCGCAGAACAGCTCGGGCAGGCGCATCTCGAAACTCACCGCCGCCTCGAACAGCGCGCGCAGCAGGTTCACCGCGGCCGTCTTGTCGCCGTAGCGCGCGAGGCCGCGCGCGATCAGCGCATTGTCGTGCGGCCACACCGAGCCGTTGTGATACGCCATCGGGTTGAAGCGCGGCTGGCCGGCGGCCAGCGTGCGGATGCCCCAGCCGGTCTGGAACAGCGCCGAGCCGAGCACGCCGGCAACCGCCGCGCCGCGCTCGGCGTCGGGCAGCCCGAACGCGAGCAGGTGGCCCGCGTTCGATGCGAACACGCGGCACAGGTCGCCATGACCGTCGAGCGCGATGCCGTAGAAATCGCCTTCCGGCATCCAGAACAGCGCGTCGACCTGCTCGCGCAGCGCCTTCGCACGCAACGCATAACGCGTGGCGTCGGCCGCGTGGCCGCGCCGGTACGAGCACATCGACATCGCATCGAGCGCCGCGCATGCATACGCCTGCACTTCGACGAGCGCGATCGGCCCGTCCGGAAAGCGGCCGTCCGCATGGAACACCGAATCGTGGCTGTCCTTCCAGCCCTGGTTCGCGAGGCCGCGCTCCGACGTGCGCTGGTAATCGAGCAGTCCGTAAGGATTACGGTCGCACTTGTCGATCACCCATTGCGCGGCGCGCTCGAGCGCGGGCCACAGTTCGTCGATCAGCGCATCGTCGCCGGTGCGTTCGACATACGCGCCCGCGAGCACGATGAACAGCGGCGTCGTATCGACACCGCCGTAGTACAGCGCGAACGGCACCTCGCCCGTCGCGGCCATCTCGCTGCGGCGGAACTCGTGCATGATCTTGCCGGGCTCCGCATCGCGGAACGCGGAAGTCTCGCGCGCCTGGTGTTCGGCCAGGAACCGCAGCACGCCGCGCGCGAGCGACGGCTGCAGCCAGAGCATCTGCAACGACGTGATGACCGCGTCGCGGCCGAACGGCGTCGAGAACCACGGAATGCCCGCATACGGGTACGGCCCCGTGTCGAGCTGCGTCGTGAGCAGCCCGAGATCCGCGAGCGAACGGTCGAGCCACGCGTCGAACAGCGGATTGCCGGTGTTCACGCGCGCCATCGATTCGCGCCGCGCGCGCATTTCGCGGTGCACGCCGACGAGCGCGGTGCGCAGCGCGACGCGGCCGCATCCCGGCCCTTCTTCATGCGCCGGGCCGAGCGTCGCGTCGACGGTCAGGTAGATCGACACGCATGCCTGCGCGGCGATCGTCAGCGTGTAGTCGGCACGATCGACCGACAGCGCGTCGGGCGCCGGCGAGAAATGCACGGTCACGTTGCGCTCGACGCTGTCGAGGCCGTCGTAGCGCAGGCGCACCGCGCCCGCGTCGACGCGCGGCGCCACCACGGTGCCGCGCTTCGGGCGCTGCGTGCCGCGCACCTCGAACATGTCCTTGAAATCGGCCGCGAACGACAGCGACAGCGGCACCTCGGCCTCGCTCGAGCCGTAGTTCGTCAGCGTCAGCGCTTCGTAAAGCACGTCGCCCGCGAGCACGCGTATCCGCTCGATGTGGATCACGCCCTCGGGCGTTTCGTGGCCGCCGAGCGGCGGCAGCGGGCGGTTCGTCAGGTGGGCGGTGAACGACGCGTTGTCGGCGCTCGTCGCGCCTGACAGCAGCGACGGCGCGCGGCCGCCGAACGTCAAGCGCCACTTCGACAGCACGCGCATGTCGTCGACGAACAGGCCGTCGTCATGACCGCCGATGTCGCCGAGCGCGTCGCTGACCACGAACGCGTTGCCGGATTTCAGCACGTACTGGTTGTTGCGCGCCAGCGCCTGCGGATCGGCTTCGGGCGCGATGAATGCGGGGCCCGACGCGGGGGTCGGGGCAGTTGGCGCAACCTGCGGCGCCTGGGTCGTCGTGGCTTCGGCGTGATTCGGCATCGATGCTCCTGTGTCGAGCGCGACGCGCGTGGCGCGCCGCGTGGTTCGCACAGGATAGGACAGAACGGGGAACGTGCGCAGCGACGCAAAGAGCGCGACGCCATGCGACGTTGCCGTCGCCGCCTGGCGTCGCTTACAGGCACATCAAATGCGGATCAGAATTTCCACAGTATGTTGCCGAGGATGGCGTTGTCGCGCACGCCGCTGCCGTACTGGCCGCTGTACGTGAGGCCGAGCGTCAGGCGCTTCGTGATGTTCGCGTCGATGCCGGCCTCGAGCACGGCGCTGTCGCGGGCAATCGGCACGCCCGACACCTGGAACGACGTGCCGCCGTTCGCGAACGTGAACGCCGACGACGGCCGCACGTTGCCGAACGCATGCCGCCAGCCGACCGTCCCGCGCGCGGTGAACGTGCCGCTCCCGATCGAGCCGAGCTGCGACGCCGCGCGCAAGCCGAGCGTCGAGAAGCCGACGTGGGTCGTCTCGCCGCCGGCGCGCAGTGCGGCCGCGCCCCCCGTTTCCGTATAACCGTCGGTATGCAGGTTCACATACGCGAGGCCCGCGAACGGTTCGATCGCCACGGGCCCGACCGGCAGCGCGTAGCCGACTTCGCCGAACACCTGCGCCGAATTCGCGTCGTAGCCGGCCGAATCGTGATCGGAGAAGCCCGCGAAGCCCGGATTGCGGTCGCTGTTGATCCGGTACCACGTGTACGACGCGCCGCCGCGCACGCCGAGCGCACCGTACTGCGCGCCGCCGTACAGCGACAGGTAGTAGCTGTTCACCGACGCCGACGAACTCTGGGCGTTGTCGAGCGAGCTGTGCGTGACGCCCGCGGCCAGACCCGCACGCCACTTGTCGTTGAGCGCCATGTCGGCACCGGCGATGAAGCCCGTCATGCTGCGGTTGATCGTCGACGCGTTGCCGTCGCCGGTGAGCCGGCTGCGGCCGCCGAACGCCTGCCCCCAGACCACCGGTTGATAAGGCGTGCCGCCGTAGCAGCCCTCGCGCGAACCGATCCGGCGTTCCGGCGGCAGCGTCGCGTCGACCGCGCCGGCCGTGTTGTCGCCGCACAGCGCGGCGCCGCCCGACGACAGCGCGGCGAGCGGGCCCGATCCGGGCGCGAGGCCCTGGCGGACGCGATCGGTCACCGCGTCGCGCACGTAGCGGCTGTCGAGCAGCAGCATGCTCTTCAGGCTCGCCTGCAGTTCGCCGTCGAGCAGCCCGTATGCGCGGCGTGCGGTCGGCACGTCGGTCGTCAGGACTGCGTCGTACAGCGGGTTGCCGGCGCCGAGCCCGCCGAGCGCGGCCGCGACCGCGCGCTGGTTGGGCGTCGTCGCGACGTCGGGCAACGACGTGCCGTTCTGGACCAGTCGCAGGTACACGTGATTCGGGTCGTAGCTGAGCGTCGGCATCAGGAACGCATAGTTCGCATTCACCTGGCTGAACGCGCCCTGCACGCCCGATGCCGCGGTCACGATCGTGTAGGTCGTGCTCGGCTGGTAGCCGCTCTGGTTCGCGAGCACCTGCACGGTGCCGCCGTTCAGCGTCGCCGTGCCGCCTGCCGCAAGGCTGCCGCTTTGCTGCGGCGAAGCCGCGACCTGGAACGTCGAGCCCGGCTGGAACGTGACGTTGCCGCCCACGTTCAGCGCCGCGCCCGGCTGCGACGCGGCCGCCGTCGCGCCGCCCTGCACCACGAGGCCGCCGATCGTGCCGGTGCCCGTGACCGTCGCGCCGTTCTGCACGGTGACGGTCGACTGGCCGAGCGACCCGTTGACGGCGAGCGTGCCCGCGCTGACCGTGGTCGGCCCGCTCAGGGTACTGGTGCCCGTCAACGTCAGTTGCCCGCTGCCGGCCTGCGTCAGCGAGCCCGCACCGGACAGCACGCTCGCAATCGTGACGTTGCCGGATTGATTGACGATCAGCGCGCCGTTGTCGACGACATTGCCGGCGATGCTGCCCGACGTGCCGCCGTTGCCGAGTTGCAGCGTGCCGCCGGCCGCGATCGTGGTGCCGCCCGTGTACGTATTCGCGCCCGTCAGCGTCTGCACACCGGTGCCGGCGATCGTCACGCCGCCCGCACCGCCGATCGTCCCGCCGAACGTGCCGTTGCCGCTGCCGTTCAACGTCAGCGCA
This sequence comes from Burkholderia sp. 572, assembly GCF_040545135.1. Taxonomy (NCBI): domain Bacteria; kingdom Pseudomonadati; phylum Pseudomonadota; class Betaproteobacteria; order Burkholderiales; family Burkholderiaceae; genus Burkholderia; species Burkholderia sp. 572. The sequence goes on from NZ_JBEPLH010000009.1 coordinate 231,375, forward strand.
TTGGCGCCGAGATTGATCGTCGCGCCGGTCGCACCGTTCAACGTGCCGATCGTCTGCGCGCCCGTCGCGGCGCTTACGTCGAACGTCGCCCCCGTGCCCGCGAGATTCACCGCGCCCGCCGACGCGAGGCTGCCGCCCGCACCCAGCGCCAGCGTGCTGCCGCCGTTGATCGTCGTGCCGCCCGTGTAGGTGTTCGCGCCCGTCAGCGTCTGCGTGCCGCTACCGGCAACCGTCACGCCGCCCGTGCCGCCGATCGTCCCGCCGAACGTGTTGTTGCCGCTGCCGTTCAGCGTCAGCGCATTCGTGCCGAGGTTCACGTTCGTGCCGCCCGTGCCGGTCAGCGCACCGATCGTCTGTGCGCCCGTCGCGGCGCTTACGTCGAACGTCGCACCCGTGCCCGCGAGATTCACCGCACTGCCCGAAGCCAGGCTGCCGCCCGCACCCAGCGCCAGCGTGCTGCCGCCGTTGATCGTCGTGCCGCCCGTGTAGGTATTCGCGCCGGTGAGCGTCTGCGTGCCGGCGCCCGCGAACGTCACGTTGCCCGTGCCGCCGATCGCACCGCCGAACGTGTTGTTGCCACTGCCGTTCAGCGTCAGGCCATTCGCACCGAGGTTCACGTTCGTGCCGGTACCGCCGGTCAGCACGCCGAGCGTCTGTGCGCCCGTCGCGCCGCCGAGGTTGAGCGTCGCGCCCGTGCCGGCGAGGTTTACCGCGCTGCCCGACGCGAGGCTGCCGCCCGCATCCAGCGCCAGCGTGCTGCCACCGTTGATCGTCGTGCCGCCGGTGTAGGTGTTCGCACCCGTCAGCGTTTGCGTGCCGGCACCCGCGAACGTCACGCTGCCCGTGCCGCCGATCGCCCCGCCGAATGTCCCGCCGCTTCCGTTCAACGTCAGTGCGTTGCCGCCGAGGTTCACGTTCGTGCCGGTACCGCCGCTCAGCGCACCAAACGTCTGTGCCCCCGATGCGCCGCTCACGTCGAACGTCGCACCCGTGCCGGCGAGATTCACCGCGCTGCCCGAAGCCAGGCTGCCGCCCGCGCCGAGCGCCAGCGTGCTGCCGCCGTTGATCGTCGTGCCGCCTGTGTAGGTGTTCACGCCGGTCAGCGTCTGCGTGCCGGCGCCCGCGAACGTCACGTTGCCCGTGCCGCCGATCGTCCCGCCGAACGTGTTGTTGCCGCTGCCGTTCAGCGTCAGGCCATTCGCACCGAGGTTCACGTTCGTGCCGGTACCGCCGCTCAGCACGCCGAGCGTCTGCGCGCCCGATGCGCCACCGAGGTTGAGCGTCGCGCCCGTGCCGGCGAGGTTCACCGCGCTGCCCGAGGCCAGGCTGCCGTTCGCACCCAGCGCGAGTGTGCTGCCGCCGTTGATCGTCGTGCCGCCCGTGTACGTATTCGCGCCGGTCAGCGTTTGCGTGCCGGTACCCGCGTACGTCACGCCGCCCGTGCCGCCGATCACGCCGCCGAAGGTGCCACTGGCCGTCCCGCTCAGCGTCAGCCCGTTCGCGCCAAGATCCACGTTCGTATTCGCCGCGCCGTTCAACGCGCCGATCGTTTGAGAGCCCGATGCGCCGCTCAGGTTGAACGTCGCGCCTGCGCCGGCAAGGTTCACGGCACCGCCCGACGCCAGGCTGCCGTTCGCGCCGAGCGCGAGTGTGCTGCCGCCGTTGATCGTCGTGCCGCCCGTGTACGTATTCGCACCGGTCAGCGTCTGCGTGCCGGTGCCCGCGTACGTCACGCTGCCCGTGCCGCCGATCACGCCGCCGAACGTGCCGCTGGCCGTCCCGCTCAGCGTCAGCCCGTTCGCGCCAAGATCCACGTTCGTATTCGCCGCGCCGTTCAACGCGCCGATCGTTTGCGAGCCCGATGCGCCGCTCAGGTTGAACGTCGCGCCTGCGCCGGCAAGGTTCACGGCACCGCCCGACGCCAGGCTGCCGTTCGCGCCGAGCGCCAGCGTGCTGCCGCCGTTGATCGTCGTGCCGCCCGTGTAGGTGTTCGCGCCGGTCAGCGTTTGCGTGCCGGTACCCGCGTACGTCACGCCGCCCGTGCCGCCGATCACGCCGCCGAAGGTGCCGCTGGCCGTGCCGCTCAGCGTCAGCCCGTTCGCGCCAAGATCCACGTTCGTATTCGCCGCGCCGTTCAACGCGCCGATCGTTTGCGCACCCGACGCGCCGCTCAGGTTGAACGTCGCGCCTGCGCCGGCAAGGTTCACGGCACCGCCCGAGGCCAGGCTGCCGTTCGCACCCAGCGCGAGTGTGCTGCCGGCGTCGATCGTCGTGCCACCGGTGTAGGTGTTCGCGCCGGTCAGCGTTTGCGTGCCGGTACCAGCGTACGTCACGCTGCCCGTGCCGCCGATCACGCCGCCGAACGTGCCGCTGGCCGTCCCGCTCAGCGTCAGCCCGTTCGCGCCAAGATCGACGTTCGTATTCGCCGCGCCGTTCAATGCACCGATCGTTTGCGAGCCCGATGCGCCGCTCAGGTTGAACGTCGCGCCTGCGCCGGCCAGGTTCACGGCACCGCTCGACGCCAGGCTGCCGTTCGCGCCGAGCGCCAGCGTGCTGCCGCCGTTGATCGTCGTACCGCCCGTGTAGGTATTCGCACCCGTCAGCGTTTGCGTGCCGGCACCCGCGAACGTCACGCTGCCCGTGCCGCCGATCGTCCCGCCGAACGCGTGGTTGCCGTTGCCGCTCAGCGTCAGCCCGTTCGCGCCGAGGTTCACGTTCGTGCTGGCCACACCGGTCAGCGCGCCGATTGTCTGCGCACCCGACGCGCCGCCGAGGTTGAACGTCGCGCCCGCACCGGCGAGGTCCACCGTACCGGTCGACGCGAGGCTGCCGTTCGCGCCGAGCGCCAGCGTGCTGCCGGCGTCGATCGTCGTACCGCCCGTGTAGGTGTTCGTGCCGGACAGCGTTTGCGTGCCCGTGCCGGCCACGGTCAGGCCGCCGGTGCCGCCGATCGTGCCGCCGAAATTGCCGCTGGCGGTCCCGCTCAGCGTCAGGCCGTTCGCGCCGAGGTTCACGGCCGAGCCGGCCACGCCGCTCAGTGCGCCGATCGTCTGCGCGCCCGTCGCGCCGCTCACGTCGAACGTCGCCCCCACGCCGGCCACGTTCACCGCGCCCGTCGCCGCGAGGCTGCCGCCCGCACCGAGCGCCAGCGTGCCGGCGTTGATCGTCGTGCCGCCCGTGTAGGTGTTCGCGGCCGTCAGCGTCGTCGTCGCCGCACCGTCCTTCACGAGACCGCCCGCGCCGGCGATGCCGCCGTTCAGCGTGAGCGCGTTGCTGCCGCCGAGCGTCAGCGTCGAACCATTGCCAAGATTGACCGCGTTGTTGACCGACAGGCTCGTGGTCGTGTCGAGCGTCGCCGCGCCGCCCACGTTCAGCGCGCCGGAACCGAGCGCCCCGCCGTTGCCGAGCACGAGGCCGCCGCTGTTCAGGTTCGTGCCGCCCGTATAGGCGTTCGCGCCCGTCAGCGTCTGCGTGCCGGTGCCGGCCAGCGTCAGGCTGCCCGCGCCGCCGATCACGCCGCTGAAGGTGCCGCTGGCCGTCCCGCCCAGCGTCAGCCCGTTGCCGCCCATGTTGACGTTCGTCCCGGCCACGCCCGACAGCGCGCCGATCGTCTGCGCGCTCGTCGCGCCGCTCAGGTCGAGCGCCGCGCCCGCGTTGGCCAGGTTCACCGCGCCGGTCGCCGCCAGGCTGCCGCCCGCGCCCACCGCGAGCGTGCCGGCATTGATCGTCGTGCCGCCGGTGTAGGTGTTCGTCCCCGTCAGCGTCGTGGTCGCCGCGCCGTTCTTCACGAGACCGCCCGCGCCGGCGATGCCGCCGTTCAGCGTGAGCGCGTTGCTGCCGCCGAGCGTCAGCGTCGAACCGTTGCCAAGATCGACCGCGTTGTTGACCGACAGGCTCGTGTTCGTGTCGAGCGTCGCCGCGCCTGCGACGCTCAGCGTGCCCGTGCCGAGCGCCGCATTGTTGCCGAGCACGACACTGCTGCCGCCGTTCAGGTTCGTGCCGCCCGAGTAGGTGCTCGCGCCGTTCAGCGTCTGCGTGCCGGTGCCGGCCAGCGTCAGGCTGCCCGTGCCGCCGATCGCGCCGCCGAAGGTGCCGCTGGCCGTCCCGCCCAGCGTCAGCCCGTTGCCGCCCATGTTGACGTTCGTCCCGGCCACGCCCGACAGCGCGCCGATCGACTGGGCGCCGGTCGCGCCGCTCAGGTCGAGCGCCGCGCCCGCGCCGGCCAGGTTCACCGCGCCGGTCGACGCCAGGCTGCCGCCGCCGCTGATCGCCAGCGTGCCCGCGTTGATCGTCGTGCCGCCCGTGTAGGTGTTCGCGGCCGTCAACGTCGTGGTCGCCGCGCCGTCCTTCACGAGGGCGCCCGCGCCGGAAATGCCGCCGCTCAGCGTGAGCGCATGGCTGCCGCCCAGTGTCAGCGTCGAACTGTTGGCGAGGTTGACGGCGTTGTTGACCGACAGGTTCGCGCTCGTATCGAGCGTCGCCGCGCCGCCGACGGTCAACGCGCCCGTGCCGAGTGCCGAGTTGTTGCCGAGCACCAGGCCGCCCGCATTCAGCGTCGTGCCGCCGGCGTAGTTGTTCGCGCCGGACAGCGTCACGGTCGCCGCGCCGTTCTTCACGAGACCGCCGCCGCCCGAGACCGTGCCGCTCAGGCCGACATCGGCGCTGCCGACGAGCGTGAGCGTCGTGCCGGTGGCGACGTTGACATTGTTCGCGAGCGATACGTTGGCGATCGCATCGAGCGACGACGAGCCGTTGACGTTCACCGCGCCGATGCCGAGCGCCGTATTGCTGCCGACCGCGAGGTTGCCGCCGTTCAGGTTCGTGCCGCCCGTGTACACGTTCGTGCCCGTCAGCGTCTGCGTGCCGCTGCCGGAGAGCGTGATGCCGCCCGCGCCGCCGATCGAGCCGGCGTACGTCGCATTGACGGTGCCGTTCAGCGTCAGCGAATTGCCGCCGAGGTTGACGCTGGTACCGGCCGAGCCCGCCAGCGCGCCGATCGCCTGCGTGCCCGATGCGCTGCTCACGTCGAACGTCGCGCCGGCGCCGGTCAGGTTCACCGTGCCGGTCGAGGCCAGGCTGCCGCCCGCGCCCACCGCGAGCGTGCCGCTGTTGATCGTCGTGTCGCCGGTGTAGGTGTTCGCGCCCGTCAGCGTCAGCGTCGCCGCGCCGTTCTTCACGATGCCGCCGTTGCCGTTGATGGTGCCGGCCAGCCCGAGATTGTTGCTGCCGCCGACCGTCAGCGTGGTGCCGTTGGCGAGATTGACGTTGTTGGCGAGCGTCGTGTTCGTACTCGAGTCGAGCGAGGCCGGGCCGTTGACGTTCAGCGCACCGCTGCCGAGCGCCCCGTTGTTGCCGACGACGATGCCGCCGCCGTTCAGGTTCGTGCCGCCCGTGTAGCTGTTCGCACCGGTCAACGTCAGCGTGGCGCCGTCGTTCTTCGTCAGCGCGCCGCCGCCCGTCACCGCGCCCGACAGCGTGAGCCCGGTCGCGCCCTGCACCGTCAGCCCGCCCGCGCCGAGCGTCACGGTGTTGCCGACGTTGAGCCCGGCGGTACCCGCCTGCAGCGCGCCGCCGTTGGCCGTGACGTTACCGGTGCCGAGCGACGCGTTGTTGCCGATGATCGCGACGCCGCCCGACAGCGTCGTGTCCTGCGCGGTCGACGCGCCGTTGATCGTCCAGTTGCCGGCCTGGACGTCGACGTGATTGAAGTTGACGTAGTTGTTGACCGCGATCGTGCCGTTCGCGCTGGTGCCCTGCTTCAGGTTGAGCGTGTTGTCGCCGCCCGCGCCGCCGTCGACCGTGCCCGTCGCCGCCACGTTGATCGTGTTCGGGCCGATCGTGATGTTGAACCCGCCGCCGGTGCCGCCCGCCGTATTGACCGACGAACCCGTCACGGCATTGAACGTGTTGGTGCTGTTCGCGCCCATCGACACGCCGCCGTTGATCGTGCCCGAGTTGGTAAACGTATTGCCCTGGCCGGGCGTGCCGTTCGAGCCGAGCGACACGCGACCGTTGATCGTCCCGCTATTCGTCATGTTGACCGTGGCGCCGCCGTACGCGGCCACCACGGGCGCGTCCGCGCCGACGAGGGTTGCGCCGACCAGCGGGTTCGAGCCGATCGTGCCGGTGTTGTTGATCGTCGACGTACCGCCCGTGCCGTTCTGGACCGACAGCGCCATGCCTGTCACGCCGCTGATCGCCACGCCGGTCGTGCCGTTCATCGTGCCGTTGTTGGTGACGCTGGTGCCGAGGCTCGCCGATGCATTGCCGATCACCGCACCGCTCGACAGCACGCCGAGCCCGGAACCAAGCGCGGACGGGTCGATCGTGCCGTTGTTGGTCAGTATGGTGTTGTTGCCGGTCAGCGACATCGCGGTGCCGCCGACGCCGAGCAGCACGCCGACGCTCGCACCGGGATTGACGGTGGCGTGGATGTTGTTCGCGCTGTTCGCATAGCTCGGCGCAAGCGGATTGGCGACCCCGGAGCAGGTTACCGTCGTGCCTGCCGTGCTGCAGGTCGCCTGGGCGGGCACGATACCGGCGCCGGACAACGCCAGGAAAACGCCCGTCGGCAACAGCAATCTCGGAAACGGTTCGCCGGCTTTTTTCGAACGCGCAAGATTCATGCTTTCCCTCGTTATTGGAATTGGTATTACCGTGAAATCGAACGGCCGCCAGCATAAAATCGCGGACAAAAGCGTCCGCCCCGGCTGTCGCGATGCGACGTCGGTTAATTCATGGACGAATCTTTAATTGGCCCGGGAAGGCAGGCGTGAAACTAGCCGAATGACATGTCGATGGCCCCTGTTTTTCTGCAGCGATTTTCTGGTTGATTTGATCACCGCCCTGCTTTTGTCAGACAAGGCTATATCAAAAAAACAGGCTTTTCCAGTCGATCTTTTCCCCATTTGATCGAGGTCCGGCGGGCGCGCATTTTTTACTTATCGGAGCGCGCCTGGCAGGTAAATCCGTATTCCTTTTGTCAATTTCCTGGATATTTATTTACAGCAGCGAAAATGACGCATCCGTGAAAACACCGATATCCACGCGATTATCGCGGCCAGATTTTTTTGCAATGCAATATCTACATGCCCGGAAAGGATCGATGCACGATAATCCACCCGCCGTCATTCATCAGACGAAACGTCCGGCACTTCCAGGGTTACGTCGATGTTCGTCACGCGTCGACCGGAAAACCCGCACCGCGTGACGAAAACAGCCGTATCAGATAAAGCATCGGCCGGAACGAGACGGGTCGCGCATCGGGGTTCACCCACAACCGCACCGCATACACCGCGTAGGCCGGCACTTCGCGCCAGCTCGAATAGATGTCGCGCAACTGGAAACGGGCCGGATACGCGGCGGAGATGTTCGCCCGCGCGATGCCGACGCGCTCGAACGCGAGGCGCGCCCGCGCGAGGTGATAGAACTGGCTGACGATCAGCACGCGCGACACACGGTGCGCCTGCAGGTAAGCGAGCGTGTGCTGCGCCGTCGCGAGCGTGTTGTCGCCCTGGTCGTCCACCGCGATCCGGTCGGCCGGCACGCCGCGCGCCACCAGATAGTCGCGCATCGCGGTCGCCTCGTTCAGCCCGGGGCCGTCGATCGCGCCGCTGACCAGGAACGCCGGGCACTGCCCCGTGCGGTAGCAGCGCACGCCGACATCGAGCCTGGCGGCGAGTACGGGCTTCGGCGCGCCGGTCGCGTCGAGCGCATTGCCGAAGATCACGGCAACATCGGCCGGCTCGCTCGGCATCCGCAGCCCGTGCGCGACGAGCGCAACGGCTGCGACGATCCACAGGCAGGCAACGATGGCCAGCAGGCGGCCCGTTCGGGCGAAGAAGCCCCGTTTGGTGCGGTTTTTCAAGGTTTTCGGTCTCTCAGGTCGTCGGGCTCGTCGGGCATTTCGGCTTGCCCGGCCCCGCGCGGGCGCGTAACGCTAGCACGGTGCGCGTTCGGGTGTCCACGCGGCGGACCGATGCAGGACGATGGCCGGCCTTCCGGCAAGTCGACCGGAGCAGCGTGCCCGGCGAGGCGGGCAGGCAATTGGAAAGAGAAAACCTGCGGAGATTTACGGAGATAGAAAGAATGTGAATGACCGTGCCGCGATGCACGGCCCGGCCCGAATCAGTCGACCGGGCACATCGCGAGCCGCCCCATCGCCTCGCCGGCGCCGCGCACCGCGCAGGTGGCCGGCTCGTCGGCGATCCGGGCGACGAGGCCTGTCTCGTCGTACAGCAGGCGCTCGAGATCCGCGAGCAGTGCGCCGCCGCCCGTCAGCACCACGCCGCGATTTGCGATATCGGTCACGAGCTCGGCCGGCGCGTTCTCCAGCACCGACTTCACCGCGCCGATCACCTGCTTGAGCGGCGCGACCAGCGCGTCCGCCACGTCATGGTTGGACAGCTCGATCGAGCGCGGCAGGCCGTCGCCGACGCTGCGCCCGACCGCGCGCGTCGACCTGCGCGGCACCGCGCTGGTGGCCGAGCCGATCGACTGCTTCACGTGCTCGGCCGTCTGCTCGCCGAGCAGCACGCCATACAGGTTGCGGACATGATTGACGATCGCCGCGTCGAACTGGTTGCCGCCGACGCGGATCGCCTCGCGGTAGACGATGCCGCCGAGCGCGATCACCGCGACTTCCGTCGTCCCGCCGCCGATGTCGACGACCATCGAGCCGACCGGCTCGGTCACCGGCAGGCCCGCGCCGAGCCCGGCCGCCAGCGATTCCTCGATCAGTTCGACCTCCGATACACCTGCCGCGAACGCGGCCTCGCGGAGCGCGCGGCGCTCGACGGCCGTCGCATCGGACGGCACGCACAGCGTGACCTCGACGCGGCGGCCGAAACGCGACCGCGTGCGCGACATGTCGATGAAGCTGCGGATCATCTGCTCGGCCGCATGCGCGTCGGCGATCACGCCGTGCCGCATCGGCCGCACGGCTTCGAGATGCCCCGGTTCGCGGCCGAGCAGCGCCTTCGCGAGCTCGCCGACGGCCTCGAGCGTCGGCCGCGCGTCGGTCGCACCGGCCTTGCGGAAGCAGACGACCGACGGCTGGTTCAGCACCACGCCGCGTTCGTGCGTATAAATCCGCGTACTTGCCGTTCCAGGGTCGATCGCAACGGGTTGCGCAAACAACTTTCCGAACAGCGGTGTCGACATATCAAACCTTTGTAATCGAACGGACGCGGGGCAGCCGCGCCGCATTTCCGTGGCGCGGCCATGCCGCTCCATCACGGACTTAGCGGCAAATCGTTCCGATACTTTAGGCAATTCCGATGATTTTTTCGCGACGCAATTGTCAAATGTGCCGTTCCGGACACATCCGGCTACGCCGCAGCCTCTCGCATTGCGTCTGTAAAACACGGTAATCTCTCGGTCTTGCCTGCTCCCGGCAGGCCTCAGACGCCCGATCACGCCAGGTATTTCCACCATGACAGCGACCGTTTCCTTCCGCTGGGCGCGGGTGCGCCCGCTTTGCACGACGCTCGTCGCCTTCTGGTGCTGCACGGTCGCCGCGCAACCGCTGCCGGCCCCCGAATCCGCCGCCGCCCCGGCCACCGCCGCCAGCGCGCCGGCTGCCACGCCCGCCGCATCCGGGCACACCTGCGACGCCGACGGCGGCCCGGCCGGCCGCCCGTCGATCGGCCTCGTGCTGTCCGGCGGCGGCGCGCGCGGCTACGCACACCTCGGGGTCCTGAAGGTGCTGGAGGACAACCGCATCCCGATCGACTGCATCGCGGGCACCAGCATGGGTGCCGTGGTCGGCGGGCTGTATGCGAGCGGCATGGCCGCCGGCGAGATGCAGAAGCGGCTGTCGGAGGTCAACCTCGCTGACATCGCGTTCGACGTGACGGATCGCGCGGACCTGCCGCAAACCAGCCGGGAGGACGAACGCCTGTACATCAACGGGCTGACGCTCGGCTTCGGCAAGAAAGGCGTGAAGGCGCCGGTCGGCCTCGTGCAGGGCAACCGGCTGCAGGCGCTGCTCGCGAACTGGACGGCCGCCGTGCCGACCAACCAACCGTTCGACCGCCTGCCGATCCCGTACCGCGCGGTCGCGACCGACCTGCAGACGGGCCAGATGGTCGTGCTCGACCACGGCTCGCTGCCGCTCGCGATCCGCGCGAGCATGGCCATGCCGGGCCTGTTCGCGCCGGCCGAGATCAACGGGCGCGCGCTGGTGGACGGCGGGCTCGTCAGCAACCTGCCCGTCGACACCGCGCGGCAGATGGGCGCGAACGTCGTGATCGCGGTCGACATCGGCTCGCAACTGCGCCCGCTCGACGCGCTCGCGTCGCCCGCCGATGTGATGCAGCAGATGGTCGGCATCCTGATCCGCCAGAACGTGACCGCCCAGCGCAAGCAGCTCGACGCGCAGGACGTGCTGCTCACGCCGGATCTCGGCTCGCTCGCGTTCACCGATTTCCAGAACGCGAAGCAGGCGATCGCCGCCGGCGCGGCCGCCGCGACCGCGGCGCTGCCGAAGCTGCAGCGCTTCGCGCTCACGCCGGAACAATATGCGGCATACCGCTCCGCGCACGCGCAACCGCTGCCGCCGCCGATCCGGATCACGCGCATCGAGATCAAGACCTCCGGCGGCGTGCCGAAGCGGGTCGTCAGCAACGCGCTGCACGTGAAGCCCGGCGACACGTACGATCCGAACACCGTCAGCCAGGATCTGCTCGGCCTCACGACGGGCGGCAACTTCGAGAGCGTCACGCAGCAGATCGTGAGCCACGGTGACGAGAACGTGCTCGAGATCGACGCCCGCGAGAAATACTGGGGGCCGAATTTCCTGCTGTTCGGGCTCGGCATGTCGAGCAGCTCGACCGACGAGGGCGGCTTCCGCCTGCACGTCGGCTACCGGCGCCCGTGGCTCACCGAATCGGGACTCGAATTCCGCGCGGACACGACGATCGGCAGCGACCTGCAATCGGCGCGCGTCGAACTCCGCCAGCCGCTGTCGATGGCCTACGGCGTCTATCTGTCGCCCTACGCGGAATACCAGCGCCGCTACGCGAACCTGTACGACGACTCCGGCGACGTGAAGATCACGCAGTACCTGATGCAGACCGCGCGCGCCGGGCTCGATTTCGGCCTGCCGATCGCGCGGCTCGGCGATTTCCGGATCGGCGTCGGGTACGTGACCGGGCACGGCTCGCCGACCTACAACCTGCCGTTCGACGACGGCAGCGGTCGGACGCTGCTGTGGCCGAGCTTCACGTCGCAGGCGCTGATCGCGCGCGCGCGGCTCGTCATCGACCAGCTCGACGATCCGCTGTTCCCGCGCAAGGGCTATTTCACCGAGTTCCGCGTCGAGCGCTCGCTGGTGTCGCGCAACGGGGGCTCGGCGAGCGAATTCGACGACGGCATCAACAACGCGCCCTACACCGAGATCTACGGCAAGGCGATGGTGGCGCAGCAGTTCGGCAGCCACAGCGTCAGCGCGACGATCGAAGGCGGCAAGAGCATCGGCGGCACCAACCTGATCAACGCGTTCAACTTCACGCTCGGCGGCTTCCAGCATCTGTCCGCGTATGCGGCCGACCAGCTGAACGGCAACGAGCTCGCGTATGCGCAGGTGACCTACATGAACCAACTGATGACGTTCAACGCATCGCCGATCAAGGCGCTGTCGGTGGGCGCCAGCGCGGAAGTCGGCAACGTCTGGTCGAGCGGGCAGCAGATCGGCGGCGGCGCGCTCAAGCAGAGCTATACGTTCTTCACGAGCCTGTCGACCGCGTTCGGGCCGGTCTATCTCGGCGTGGCGCTCGCGCCCGGCGGCCGGCGCAACTTCTACCTGCAGCTCGGCCGCACGTACTGAGCGTGCGCGGGTGCCGCTTCGGCGGCATCCGCCACGCCTTCGCGCGACACGCCCGGATCAGAACGCCGCGGCCATCGCGACCGCCCGGGCCTGCGCCCGTTCGATGCTGTCGCTCGCCCGCGCCCCCCACGTGTGTTCGACGGTCAGGCTCCGGACCTCGCTCACGCCGATGAACCTCAACCAGAATTCGATGTAGTCGGCCTGATGCCGGAACCCGGGATTGTCGGCACCCGCGCCCGTCTCCCGGCTCTGTCCGCGAACATGGATGACCAGTGCGCGCGGAATGTCCAGCAGCGGGGCGTAGGCCTTGCCGTCGAACGTGAACAGCATGTTCCGCTGGCTGACGAGATCGATCAGCTGCTTGAGCTTGTACGGATAGCCGAAATTCCACATCGGCACGCCCACGACGATCCGGTCCGCTTCCTGAAAGCGCTTCACCAGCGCCTGGATGCGCCGCCAGACCGACTGTTCCGCGTCGTCCATCGGCGCGTTGGCGACGCCTTTGTACTTCGCGCCGATCGCGTCGCTGTCGAAGTCCGGCAAGTCTTCTTCCCAGACATTCAGCGTATCGACGTCGATCGACGCGCCCGTTTCCCGGAACGCATCGACAAAGGCATTGGCGACCGCGATCGACGCCGACCTCGCGCCGCGGGGAGATGACACGATATTCAAAAGCCGCATGACGTATGACCCTGACAGGAATGCATGAACAACGGAGCGGCCATCGTGGCTGCCCCGGCTTCACGGCTGCGTCGCGGGCCGCCCGCCTCCACTGACACGGATCGGCCCGCCCACACAGTTGCAATTGCAATCGTAATGCAAAGCGCGCACGCGCGGCAAACGAATCGTCATGGGGTGGCGGTGCGGGCGGACATCGGTACGCGGTACGGGTAAGGGACGGCGGGACGAGCCGGCGACGCGCTCGAATCCGGCGCGCGCGGCTGTCGTGGGGTCGTGGGGTCGTGCGGGGTTGCTGTCGAGTCCCGGAGGCCCGGGACTCGTGTTGCGGATCGTCAGACCGGCCAGCTGATCTCGAAGCGTGCGCCGCCGAGTTCCACCGGGTCGACGACCGCGATCCGGCCGTTGTGCGCGTGGAGCACCTGACGCGTGATCGACAGGCCGAGGCCATAACCGCCGGTGCGGCGGTCGAGGCGCACGAACGCGTCGAAGATCCGCTCGCGCTCGCTCTCCGGCACGCCGGGGCCGTCGTCCTCGACGAAGATCCCGATGTTGCCGTGCACGAGCGAGATCCCGACGACGATCCGCGATTTCGCGTACTTGCTCGCGTTGCGCAGCAGGTTGCGCATCGCGTACGACATCAGCCGCCGGTCCATCTTCACCCGCAGGTCCGACGCAATCGCGATGCGCGACTCGATCGCGCGTTCCGGATACAGCAGCTGCGCGTCGCTGACCTGGTGTTCGAACCACGCGACGGGAGCCGTCATCTCGAGGTTCGACTGCAGCGAACTGTATTCGAGCCGCGCGAACGTCAGGCTCATGTCGATCAGTTCCTCGAGCTCGGTCACGTCCTGCGCGATGCTCTCGAGCGCGCTCTGGTATTCGGCCGCGGAACCCGGCTCGCGCAGCATTTCGAGCGCGAAACGCACGCGTGCGAGCGGCGTGCGCAGCTCGTGCGAGATGCCGTTCGTGAGGTCGCGCTGCGCGGCGATCAGGCGTTCCATCCGCATCGCGAGCGCATTCAGCGTCCGTGCGAGCGGGCCGATGATCACGCTGTGCGATTCGCGCGCGCGCGTGTTGAAGCGCCCGCCCGTGAAGTCGATCGCGCGCTCGCGCACCATCACGAGATCCGACCACACCGGCCGCATCCACCGATACGCCGCGAGCGCGGGTGCGGCGAACACGAACGCGAGCACGATCCAGATGTCGCCGGGCAGCGAATCGAACGCATGCCACACGACCTGCGGCGACAATTCGACACACAGCGCGAGCGCCGGCACGAGCGCGGTCAGCAGCACGAGGCCGAGCAGATGCAGGTAGGTGCGCACGTAAAGGCGCGACCAGCTTGGAATGCGGTCGGCGCGCGTATCGGTCCACGCGCGGCGGAAATGCAGCCAGCGCCACTTGACGTAGCGCAGCGTCGGCAGCGGCGGTGCATCGGGGTGCGAACGGGTTCGTCGGATCATCTCGGCTCCCGGCCGGCAGGGGGAATGCCCGCGCGGAACGTGACGGCGTCGCCCGAAGGCCGCGTCATTCCCACGCGTGCTTGCTGAATTGATAACCCTTGCTGCGAATCGTCTTGATCCGCTGCGGGTTGCTCGCGTCGTCGCGCAGCTTGCGGCGCAGCTTCGAGATGCGCCCGTCGATCGTGCGGTCGAGGCCGTCGAACTCGACGCCGCGCAACTGCAGCATCAGGTCGTCGCGGCTGACGACTTCGCCCGCATGGCACACGAGCGCCCACAGCAGGTCGAATTCGGCCGACGTCAGGTCGGGCGTGCTGCCGTCGGGCAGCACGACGGAGCGGTCGGTGCGGTCGATCGAGAACTTGCCGAACGCGTAGCGCTCGGGCTGCGGCGCGCTGCTCTCGGGCACGCGCGCGGGCGCGCGGCGCAGCTGGGCCTTGATCCGCGCGAGCAGGATGCGCGGCTCGACCGGCTTGTGCACGTAGTCGTCCGCGCCGAATTCCAGGCCGAGCAGCTCGTCGAACGGCTCGTCGCGGGCCGTCACCATGATGATCACGCCGTCGTACTGCTTGCGCGCCTCCCGGCAGATTTCGAAGCCGTCCTTGCCCGGCAGGTTCACGTCGAGAATGACGAGATCGGGACGAATGGACAGGATCGCCGGCACCGCGGCGTCACCATGCAGCACAGTATCGACTTCATAGTCGTTCTTGCGCAGGTAGCCGGCGATCAGCGTGGACAGGCGGGTGTCGTCTTCGACGAGCAGGATGCGAAAAGACATGGGCAGCGGTCGGTTCATCGGGGAAGCCGCGGCGGCGCCGGCCGGTGCCGGACGCCGGCCATTGGCCGAAACGTACCGCATGATACTGCGCCAGCCGATTGCCTGTTTAGAGGTCTTGAAAATAAGGGAGCGATATCGGCCGAGCTTGACGAATCGGCGCCGGGACGGTTCCATACGGGCTCGCCTGAATCCGGGCCATGCCCTGCCCGCCTGACTTGATGAATTACCAAACGATCCTCGAACGCATCCACACCGAACTCGCCCCCTGGATTGGCCAGGGACGGGTCGCCGATTACATTCCCGAGCTCGCGAAAGTGCCCGCCGACAAGTTCGGAATGGCCGTCGTCACACTCGACGGAAACGTTTGCACGGTCGGCGACGCGCACGAGCGCTTCTCGATCCAGAGCATCTCGAAGCTGTTTGCGTGCACGCTCGCGTTCCAGCTGCTGGGCGACGACCTGTGGGAACGGGTCGGCCGCGAGCCGTCCGGCAACGCGTTCAACTCGCTGGTCCAGCTCGAGAGCGAGCGCGGCAAGCCGCGCAACCCGTTCATCAATGCGGGGGCGCTGGTCGTCACCGACGTGCTGTGCCGCCGCTTCGTGAAGGCCGAGACGGCGCTCGTCGAATTCGTGCGGCGGTTGATCGGCGCGAACGACATCGACTACGATTCGCGCGTCGCGCAGTCGGAACTGCAGCACGCGGAGCGCAACCGCGCGATGGCGCACTTCATGGCGAGCTTCGGCAACATGCAGATGCCGCCCGACACGGTGATCGACGCGTATTGCCGACAGTGCGCGATCACGATGAACTGTGTCGAGCTGGCAAGCGCCGCGCTGTTTCTCGCGAATGGCGGTGTCGCGCCGGTGACCGGCGAGCGGATCGTGGATTCGAGTTCCGCCAAGCGGCTGTCGGCGTTGATGCTGACCTGTGGCACTTACGATGCGGCGGGGGATTTTGTGTATCGCGTCGGGTTGCCGGCGAAGAGTGGTGTCGGTGGCGGGATCGTTGCGGTGCTGCCTGGGGAGATGGCGGTTTGTGTGTGGGCGCCGGGGCTCGATGCTAATGGGAACTCGTTGGCGGGGACTTTAGCTTTGGAGTGGTTGACGACCTATTCGGGGCGGTCGATTTTTTGAGGTGTCGAAGTCAAGCGTGCCTCATGTGGCGCGACGGCGGCTGGTGAGTTCCGGCACACTCAATGGCGAATTCGTCGTTCGGCAGCGATCGACCCGGAGCGGCCCGCCCCATTCTCGGTCGCCGACAGTCACGTCGGCATTTGCGGAGAAACGTGTGGATTGAGCTCTATGAGCTCACGGGCTAACCTGGCAGTAATCACAACGCCGCAGCCCGGACAAACGCTATCGTCGGTCTGTTCACCGCAACATGGACAAAACCAGCGCCCCACATAGGACCAGGATGGTTGACCGGACGTTCCGCCGGTCCTGAGTGCTTCGAGCTGCGTTCGAACGGAGCGGCTAAAAAGTGCGCCCGTCGATGCACATTGAAGCTCTCCTCCCGCAGCTATGACGAGTTCGGCAGCGCAATAGGGGCAATGCATCAGCGGTGAGGTCGAAGTCATGACTGGATTGCCCACAATCTTGGACGAGACATCAAAGGTCCGCAACTGGTCGATTGCTGACGCCTCAAAGCCCCCGGTTTGGGGTGTCTTTGAGGCGGCGGATCTCATCGTTTGGTGATTCTCGTTTTGGTTACTGGCACGATTCGTCCGCTGACCATACGGCCAGTTCATAACCATCGGGGTCAATAAAGTGGAAGCGCCGGCCGCCAGGGAACGAGAAAGCCTGACGGTTGATGGTGGCGCCCGTCGCCTCGATCCTTCGCTGGATTTCAGCCAGATCATCAGCGTAGAGGATGACTAGCGGGCCGCCTGGCCGGACAGGCTCACCCGTCGTAAATCCGCCTGCGATCCGGCCGTCGTGAAACTCGGTGTACGTCGGGCCGTAATCGGTGAAAGTCCAGCCGAAAACGCTGCCATAGAAAGCCTTGCTTCGTCCAATATCGCCGACATTGAATTCGATGTTATCGATCTGGCGGTCTTTCCCTCGAATGCTCATTAGTACCCGTTCCCTTGGTTGTTTGCCGATAGGCAACTATATGCACCGTAGCCGCCCGTAACAACATGGAATGGTACTGGCGCTGAAATGCCCCTACGAAAATCGCATCGGCAACCACCCCGATTTTCCGGTACAAATCGGGGACGCTGAAATTCCCCGCGAGCTATCGGAGACCCTCGTTCATGACTCGGCAAAACGCACCGGAAATCGCCACAACGGCAACCCGCACGAACCCCGGCGACGCCCCATCCGCCCCGATTCCCGCCATCGTGCCGTCAAGCACCGCGCTGCTCGTCATGCATTACCAGACCGACATCCTCGGCCTCTTCCCGTCGGTCGCGCACGGTTTGCTCGCCAATACGCGCCGGCTCTGCGATGCAGCGCGGGCAAGCGGCATCGGCGTCTGGTTCGCGAACCTCCGGTTCAGCCCCGGCTATCCGGAAGTCAGCCCGCGCAACAAGAACGGCCAGGGCATCAAGCAGCTCGGCCGCTTCATCGACGACGGCCCATGCCCGGAGTTGGGTCGGCAGGCCGACGAGCCGCTGATCGTCGCGCACCGCGCCAGCGTGTTCTTCGGTACCGATCTGCAAGCGCGCCTGGTCGAGCAAGGCGTCGATTCGCTGATCATGGTCGGCATCGCGTCGACGGGCGTGATGCTGTCGTCGATCGCCCACGCGAGCGACGCGGACTTCCGCCTCTACACGGTCAAGGATTGCTGCTACGACCCGGACCCCGTGGTTCACGAGCACCTGTTCGCCACCGCCTTCGAATCGCGCACGACGGTGCTGTCGCTCGAGGACGCGTTGCGGCTGCTCGCGTAAACGCACGCACGCACGCACAAGCGCGAGCGTGACGGGCCAACGTCATCACCCGAGTCGACCTGCAGGTTGACGGCCACCAGGCCCGGCTGCCGTGGTCGAGCGTCCCGCCGAACCCATAATGGGCGACGGCGTGCGCGATGCCGCGCGCGCCGCCCCCTTCGTCGTTACTTCGCGATATACACACCCGACGTCGGGCACGTGCCCTGCGTATTGCCGTCGGTTACGAGCGACGCGGCGCTCGGGAACTGCGCGGTCGCATTGGTCTTCACCGCGATCCACGCTTCGGTGAAATAGCTGACGCCATTCGTCTTCGTGCACTTCAGCGACACCGCGCTGCGCGTGTTGCTGCCGAACGCGCCTTCGAATGCGGACAGCAACTGGTTGCGCGTGACCGTCTTGCCCGAGTTCGCCTGCAGGAACGCGTTGAACGACGTATTGCCGAGCCGGCTGATCATGCCGGACGCCTGGTTCCAGTAAGCATCGGGCGTCGCCGAGTTCGAGCAGGTGCCGTGCTTGAACCATTCGTGCTTGTCGAGGCACGACGCGACGCCCGGCATGTACGTCGACAGCGTGTTGCGGGTCGCGCTGCTGATCGGGTAGGCGTCCATGCTGCACCACTGGTGCGCGTTGTCGAGGTCGATGTCGTTCTGCGGCACGCCGCAGTAGAACGGCTGGTTGCCGTCATAGCGGTTCGGCCACAGGCCATGCAGCGACAGGCTCGTCGCCGCATACGAGCCGGCGAGGTTCGTGCATTCCGGCGTGTCGTGAGACGCACAGAAGCCGGGCTCCCACGATGCGGCGAGCAACAGGTAGTCGTAGCTGGTCTGCGCGGCGGCGTGCAGCGACACGGAAGCAACGGCGAGTGCGGCAGCGGCGCGGGCGAGCGTCTTGAGCATGGCGTGTTTCCTCGGAAAAGGCATGCGGTCGCGGGATGCGCCGCACGGTTGTCGAATGTCCGACCGCGATTGTTGCCGTCGCAACGTGGCACGAATGTGAAGGTGGACGAAAGAACGCGCGGGTCGCCGCCGAGCCGGTTACAACCGGTACCGGTACCAGCGGTTGCCTTCCGCCGCAAGCGACGCCGGCGTACCGTGTCGCCACCCTCATCCCGCAACGGAGCATCGCCATGGTGACCGCGACACGGCTCGGCAAGCCATATTGCGTCGAGATCGGCAACGGGCGCAGCGTCGTGCGCTCGGACACGCGCAAGGACGGCCAGGGCGGCGACGCCGGCATGCGGCCGCACGAACTGCTCGAAAGCGCGCTCGCGGCCTGCGTCTGCATGTCGATCGACCTGGCCGCACGACGCGCGGGCGTGACGCTGCCCGCGTGCACGGCGGACGTCACCGTCGATCGCCTCGACCACGAAACGGGCTTCGACATCGCACTGCGCTTCGCGGCGCCGCTGTCGCGCGCGCAGCAGACACTCGTGCGCGACGCGGTGCGGGCTTCTCCGGTCGCCCGGACGCTCGGCAAGCCGATACGGGTCAGGCCGGCCACGATCGCGAGCGGCTGACCGTCACGGCACGCCGGACACGGCACGATCGAAGCCCGCACGTCGATGGCCACGCGACAAACATCGGTGGCGAACAGGCACTCACGACCCGGTGCCGAGCTGTGTGCACGCGCGGGCGGACGCTTCGGGGCCTTCGAGCGCGAGGATCTGCCACACGCCGATGCTGACGCGCTGGCGCGCCGCCGTCGACGCATCGGCCAGCAACGCCTCGACGCGCGGTGCCGCATCCGGCGCCTGCTGCTTCAACGCTGCGTGATGCCGCGCACGCGATGCCGGTTCGGATTCGTACACGTCGCACAGGCGCACCATGCCGGCGAGACCGGCGACATCGTCGTCCTTGTCGATCGCGCGCGGCTCGACAGGCGCGAGCCCCTTGCGCTCCGCCGCCGGCAGCTTGTTGCGCGCGCCTTCGTCGATCGACGCGGCGGATGCCGGCGGCAGGCCGCCGATCGCCGCGACGATCCGGCTGCCCGCGGCGATCATGTCGCCCTGGCACACGATCTTCTCCGCGGCCGCGACGTTCGAGCAGAACGACACCGAGGTGCGGTACACGTCGTCGCTCATGCGTGGCACTTCGTTCACGCTCGCCTGCGCGAAGCCGGCGCTCGTCAGCGCCAGCGCGGCGGGAATCAGGATGCGGAATGCGCTCGTCTTGTTCATTGTTGTTCGTATCTGTGGGTTCTTGTGGCGGGCAACATCGCCGGGCCGTGCGGTGGCGGCCTCAGCGACGCCGGGCCCTCGTCCGGCGGCACGCGGTCACTTCAACGACGCGGCCTCCGATCCGCCCGGCGACAGCGCCGCGTTGTCCTGCTCGCGCCACGTGCGGCGCGAAGCCATGATCGCCTTCACGGCCGAGCGCGCGACCTTCCACCACGCGAACGGCCGCGGGTCGGCAAGCATGCTGAGCGCGCGCGCATAGTCGAGCGTGAGCCCGGGCGTCCATGCCATCGTCACCGCGCGCTTGCGGATCTGCGCGGCAACCCACAGCTCGGGCGTGAGCAGCAACCGCACGAACGCGCCCCATCCGGCGCGCGCACCCTTCAGCCGCCACACCGCGCCGTCGAGCGCGGCTTCGAGTGCGTTCGACACGGTGCTCGAGCAGTTGCGGTGCGTGAGGTTGTACGTCACGTTCTGCCGGTACGACGACCAGAACGCGTCCAGCTTCGCCGGATCGTAGTTGCGGATCCGCACGCGCACGGTCGACGGGCACCATGCCTTCGACTCGGTCGCGTAGTCGGGCTGGAACAGGCCCGGCACGTCGTTTTCGCGGGTTGCACGCAGGATGCGCGTGAATTCGTCCGGAGAACGATCGATTTCGACGCCCGGATACAGGCTGATATAGATGCCCTCCGGCGATTCCAGCGCCGCGTGCCCGGTCGAGATCACGCCGTTGACGTCCACCGCCGCGATATAGCGGTCGATCACGGGGTAGCGTTGCGCTTCGGCTTTCGACGTACCGGTCGGCGTCCACACGTGCACGGTGAGCGCATGCTCGCCGTCGGCGGGCGGGCCGTCCCATTCGGATTGGGAAAAATGCGGCAGGTCGCGTGCATCGTCGAGGTCCGGCGCGAGTGCCGGCGCCGGCGAGGTCGCGAACGCCGGATTGCGCGTCAGTCGCCGCACGCGTGCGGCGAGGCTCAGCATGTGCATCCCGCCGAATATCAGCAGCAGGCCGAGGCAGTACGGCACGGTGCCCACATAGTGGGTCGGGTACGGCTGGTAGAAGAAGATCGCCAGCAGGATCTCGACGACGCCCCACGCGAAGGCGACGTTCCAGCGGCGATAGCGCACCATCCACGCGGCGGTGCACTGCAGCAGCCCGTCGACGAGGAACAGCGTGCCGAAGATCATCGACAGCAGGAAATGGCCGTGGTGATGCCCCGCGAACACGAGCCCGGCGGCCACCACGACCGCGATCCCCTTCACGTAGCGCAGGACGCGCTGCCCGCCGACGCCGCTGCCGGCCACCGCGAGCGTCGCGAGCCCCTCGATCAGGAACAGCCACGCGAAGATCTGGATCGGAAAATGCAGCGCGCCGTCGAGCGCGTCGACGAAGATCACGACACCCGCGACAACCCACACCCAGCCGAGTGCGGTCAGGCCGCGCCAGCGGGTGCGCAAGTATTCGATGCCCAGCAGCAGTAAGACCAGTCGTACCATCGCGCCCTCTCGTGATTTTTTTGGGACACGCGCTGGCCACGCGGGTCCTGTCGTTTCGACCGCGCATCGAGCGACGCACAGGCCGAAAAGCGGTCATTCATGCCGGCGCGTCATGCCTCGACATGACCGTTGGCGGCCGGTACGCCTCCGCACTGGCCGAATAATAAGATATGGCGGAGGCGGTTGAAAGCGCGACGAAAACGTTGGCGGCGGGTCTGGAGAGCGCAGCATGCCGCTGGACAGGGCCGGATTGCGAGCGCTGCCCAGGCAGATTTCCCGTTCGACAACGCGCGGCGGATACGCCAGAATCCGGCTTCCGAGGGCGCAAGCCACCAAACCGCATCAGACGGGACAATAATCCATGAAAACATCGATCACGCGCCGGCGCTTGCTGGCCGCCGGCATGGCCGCGAGCACCCTCGCGCTGTCGGGCTGCTTCACGCCGAAGCTGTACGAGAACGACGCATACAGCGAATACGTCACGAGCTTCATGATCACGCAGGACGGCAAGAAGCTGGTCGTCCTCGGCACGAACTACCACTACATCTTCGATCTGCCGGCGCAATTGCGGCCGGTGCTGCTGTCCGCCTACCGGAAATCGCTGCACACGACGTTTGCCGACTTTCATGCGCGCGGCGGCAGCATCACCGGCCACTA
Organism: Burkholderia sp. 572; assembly: GCF_040545135.1. Classification (NCBI taxonomy): domain Bacteria; kingdom Pseudomonadati; phylum Pseudomonadota; class Betaproteobacteria; order Burkholderiales; family Burkholderiaceae; genus Burkholderia; species Burkholderia sp. 572. Next base: position 253,347 of record NZ_JBEPLH010000009.1, read on the forward strand.
CCGGATCGTGTTGCCAAAGGACGCGCCGGACGACGCCCGGCAAGCCGCGAGCGCCGACGGATTCACTGCCGGGACAGCCGGCCTCGCGCTCGAAGGCGACATCGAAGGCAAGCGCTATTCGACGGAGGGTTTCGCCGCGAAGGACAAGGGCGCCACGCAACCGTTCAACGAGCGGTACTCGGTGTACATCCGGGAATCGCCGTCCGTCGCCGGCATGGGCCTGCGGATCCTCGCCACGCCGATCACGGTGGCCGCCGACGGCCTGCTCGTGCTGGGCGGCATCGTGCTCGTGCCGTTCGCAGCCATCGCGATCGAGGCAAACGGCGGCCTCCGGATCATGTAATGGCACAAGCGTCGCCGCTGTTGCGCCTGTGACGGCAGGCAGCGGCACGCGAGCGCACCCGACGACCGCAACCGGAGCATTGCCATGTCCGCCTCACCGCTACACGCACCACCACTCGGCCCGCAACTCAAGCGCTGGCGAGCGCTGCACCGCGTGAAGCAGAGCCACGCGGCGGAGCTGTTCGGCGTGGCGCAATCGACGATCTCGCGCTGGGAAGCCGGCCTGCAACAGATGTCGCCCGACGAACGCGCGACGGCCGAACGGCTGCTCGCCGCGCGCCTCGATTCCGCGGGCGATCACGCGCTTGCGCGGCTCGTCGCGGGCAGCGCGGGCCGCATGCATCTCGTGTGCGACCTCACGCACCGGCTGCTTGCCTGTTCGCCCGCGCGAGCAGCCGAATTCTCGCAACCGCTGTCGACGCTGCTCGGCACGTCGCTGTGGCGCTATGCGACGCCGGAAATCGTCCGCATGGAAGCCGCGCTCGATACGCTCGGCTGGCATGATCGCGCGGGGCCGCCGAGCGTCGAATTCAACACCGGCGCGAATGCGTCGCGCGTCGTGCCGATCCGCGGCAGCCTGTGCCGGTGGACACGGATGACGTTGTCGGACGGGTCGGCCGCGCGGCTTGTGGAAACGCTGTAATACGACCCCGCGCATATTTCATGCGTGGACGAACCGTGCGTGGCCGCCTTACGCTTGACGGCTCATCGCACGGACACCGACCATGAACCCCGATACGATCCACGCGCGGCTCGCGTTCCTGCGCGAAGCCGAACGCCTGAAGAATGTGCTGCGCAGCGGCCATACGTCGGCCGGGCGCGCGGAAAGCACCGCCGAGCATAGCTGGCGGCTGTGCCTGATGGCACTCGTATTCGCCGATGCGCTGCCCGGCATCGACACGCTGAAGCTGCTGAAGCTGTGCGTCGTCCACGATCTCGGCGAGGCGCTGCACGGCGACATCCCCGCGATCGAGCAGGCCGCGCACCCCGACAAGAGCACGCACGAACGCGACGACCTGCTGACGCTGACCGCGCCGCTCGATCCGGTGCAGCGCGACGAGATCGTCGCACTGTGGGATGAATACGAAGCGGCCGCGTCGCCGGAAGCGCGCGCGGCGAAAGCGTTCGACAAGCTGGAGACGATCCTGCAGCACACCCAGGGCAGCAATCCGCCCGATTTCGACTACGCGTTCAATCTCGACTACGGCCGCCGCTATACCGACGCCGCACCGCTGTTCAGCGCGATCCGCGACATCGTCGACGCCGACACGCAGCGCCGGATCGACGCGGGCGGGCAGCACGCGTAAGCTCGCGGAACCGGGCGCGCGGCACCGCGCACCCTGCCCGCACGAGGCCCTACGCATGACGCAGAACATCTACGACGACCCGGCCTTCTTCGAAGGCTACAGCCGCCTGAACCGCTCGATCCACGGACTCGACGGCGCCCCCGAATGGCCCGCGCTGCGCGCGCTGCTGCCCGACCTGCACGGTCGCCGCGTGCTCGACCTCGGCTGCGGCTACGGCTGGTTCAGCCGCTGGGCCGCCGGCCAGGGCGCGGCATGCGTACTCGGCATCGACGTGTCCGAGCGCATGCTCGAACGTGCGGCATCGAACGCCGCGCATCCGGCAATCACGTACCGTCGCGCCGACCTCGAAACGCTCGCGCTGCCGGATGCCGCGTTCGATCTCGCGTACAGCGCGCTCGCGTTCCATTACATCGCAGACCTCGATACCTTGTTCCGCACGCTCCATCGCGCGCTCGTGCCGGGCGGGCGGCTCGTGTTCTCGATCGAGCATCCGGTCTATACGGCGCCGCGCCGGCCCGGTTTCGTCGTCGACGCGCAGGGCAACCGCTCGTGGCCGCTCGACGGCTATCAGCGCGAAGGCGAACGCGTGACCGACTGGCTCGCGCCGGGCGTCGTCAAGCAGCACCGCACGCTCGGCACGCTCGTGAACCTGCTGATAGGCAGCGGCTTCACGCTCACGCACCTGGACGAATGGGGGCCGACGCAGGAACAGGTCGATGCCCTGCCCGCGCTCGACGAGGAACGCGACCGGCCGATGATGGCCCTCGTCGCCGCACGGCGATAACGCACGCCGCAACACGCGCACGAGCTTTCGCCCGCCGCGCTGACAGATTGCAACAATGTCGCCGCCCGGCCTCCGTTCCTGCACGGCGTCCGTACAATTCAGCACAATTTCCACACGATTTGTCGTGAATTCCTCGCTTACCATGAGCGGCTGATTCGACCCGGCACGGCCGCGCGAGGTGTACGCGGAAGCCCGCGGGCAACCCGCCCGCCAGGCGACGCCGGCCGGATCGTCCCGCCCGGCCGCACGCAACGCCGGCACCGCTTCATCCTCGCCGCACGCTCATGACTCAGAAGACCCATCGCCGCCGGCGCATCGTGCTGGCCACCGTTGCCATCGTCGCGATCGCCACCGGTGTCACGCTGAAGGCGTGCGCACCCGACAAGCATCCGCAATACCTGTCCGCGCCCGTCTCGCGCGGCGACCTCGAAAACGCGGTGCTGGCCACCGGTGCGCTGCAGGCATTCAGGCAGGTCGACGTCGGCGCGCAAGTCTCGGGGCAGTTGAAGTCGCTGAAGGTCAAGCTCGGCGACAAAGTCACGAAGGGCCAGTGGCTCGCCGAGATCGACCCCGTGCTCTCGGAAAACGCGCTGCGGCAGGCACGCGCCAGCGAAGAAAGCCTGCGCGCGCAGCAGCAATCGACCGCCGCGCAACTCACGCAGGCGGAACTCGCGTTCCGGCGCCAGCAGGCCATGCTGCCCGACGACGCGACGTCGCGCGAGTCGTTCGAAGCCGCGCGCGCGACGCTCGACGTACAGCGCGCGACGCTCGCGTCGCTCGCCGCGCAGATCCGCTCGGCCCGCATCCAGATCGAGACCGCGCAGGCCAACCTCGGCTACACGCGCATCGTCGCGCCGATCGACGGCCAGGTCGTCGCGATCGTCACGCAGGAAGGCCAGACGGTGATCGCGCAACAGCAGGCGCCGGTGATCCTGAAGCTCGCGGATCTCGACACGATGACCGTGAAGGCGCAGGTGTCGGAAGCCGACGTGATCCGCGTGAACGCCGGCCAGACCGCGTATTTCACGATCCTGGGCGAACCGGACAGGCGCCACTACGGCAAGCTCCGCGCGATCGAGCCGGCGCCGCAGAACTACGCCGAGACGCAAAGCGCACTCGGCGGCGGCGCGGGCGGCGGCGCGAAACCGAATTCGGCAGTGTTCTACAACGCGTTGTTCGAGGTGCCGAATCCCGAGCACCGGCTGCGCATCTCGATGACCGCGCAGGTCAACATCGTGCTCGGCAACGCGCGCAACGCGCTCAGCATTCCGGCCGCCGCGCTCGGCGAGAAGCGCAAGGACGGCACCTACGCGGTGCGCGTGCTGCGCGCCGACGGCAGCACGGAAACGCGCAACGTCCGCATCGGCATCAACAACAACGTGCGCGTCGAAGTGCTGGCCGGCCTGAAGGACGGCGAACGCGTCGTGATCGGCGAGGCGTCCGCAGACGACCACGCGCCGCTGGCGGACGTGGTGTGACGATGAGCCAGCCCCTGCTGAAACTCTCCGCCGTCACACGACGCTTTCCGGCCGGCGACAAGGACGTCGTCGTGCTGAACAACGTCAACCTGTCGATCCACGCGGGCGAGATCGTCGCGATCGTCGGCGCGTCGGGCTCCGGGAAGTCGACGCTGATGAACATCCTCGGCTGCCTCGACCACCCGAGCGAAGGCACCTACACGGTCGGCGGTCGCGACACGCACATGCTCGACAGCGACGAGCTCGCCCAACTGCGCCGCGAGCACTTCGGCTTCGTGTTCCAGCGCTATCACCTGCTGCCGCACGTCGATGCCGCCGCGAACCTCGAAATGCCCGCGATCTATGCCGGCACGCCGCGCGCGGAGCGGCACGCGCGCGCACGCGAGCTGCTCGCGCGCCTCGGGCTCGCGGATCGCGCGCACCATCGCCCCGGGCAACTGTCCGGCGGCCAGCAGCAGCGCGTGAGCATCGCGCGCGCGCTGATGAACGGCGGCCAGGTGATCCTCGCCGACGAACCGACCGGCGCGCTCGACACGAAAAGCGGCCAGGACGTGATCCGCATCCTGCACGAGCTGAACGCGCTCGGCCATACGATCGTCATCGTCACGCACGACAAGGCCGTCGCGCGCCATGCGCGGCGCATCATCGAGATCAGCGACGGCGCGATCGTCGCCGACCGGCCGAACCGCCACCATGCGGAAGCCCTCGCGGAAGCAGCCGCGGGCGCGGATGCGGCGGAAGCGAGCGAAGCGGCCACCGGCACACCATCCGCCCGCGATCGTCGCGACATGCCGTCGCCGCCCGCGGCAGTCGCCCCCGATCCGCAGGCCGATGCCGCCCCCCGCGCGCGCCGCTTCGCGGCCGGCTCCGGGCGCTTCGCCGAGGCCTGCCGGATGGCGTGGATCGCACTCGTGTCGCACCGGCTGCGCACGCTGCTGACGATGCTCGGCATCATCATCGGCATCACGTCGGTCGTGTCGATCGTCGCGATCGGCGAAGGCGCGAAGCGCTACATGCTCGACGAGATCGGCAGCATCGGCACGAACACGATCAACATCTACCCGGGCACCGACTGGGGCGACAGCCGCGCCGATGCGATCCAGACGCTCGTGCCCGCCGATGTCGCCGCGCTCGCCGAGCAGCCGTACGTCGACAGCGCGACGCCCGAAACGTCGCGCACGCTGCTGCTGCGCTACCGCAATGTCGACGTGAACGCGCTCGTGAGCGGCGTCGGCGACCGCTTCTTCCAGGCGCGCGGGATGCGCTTCGCGCTCGGTGTCGCATTCGACGAGGACGCGGTGCGCCGCCAGGTGCAGGTGGCCGTGATCGACCAGAACACGCGCCGCAAGCTGTTCGGCGCGACGCGCAACCCGATCGGCGAAGTGATCCTGGTCGACAACGTGCCGTGCGTCGTGATCGGCGTGACGGCGGACAAGAAAAGCGCGTTCGGCAGCATGAAGAGCCTGAACGTGTGGGTGCCGTACACGACCGCGAGCGGGCGTCTCTTCGGGCAGCGTTATCTCGACAGCATCACCGTGCGCGTGCGCGACGGGCAGCCGAGCGCCGCCGCCGAAAAGAGCCTCGAAACGCTGATGAAGCAGCGCCACGGCCGCAAGGACTTCTTCACGTACAACATGGACAGCGTCGTGAAGACCGTCGAGAAGACCGGCCAGTCGCTGACGCTGCTGCTGTCGCTGATCGCCGTGATCTCGCTCGTCGTCGGCGGAATCGGCGTGATGAACATCATGCTGGTGTCGGTGACCGAGCGCACGCGCGAAATCGGCATCCGGATGGCGGTCGGCGCGCGCCAGTCCGACATCCTGCAGCAGTTTCTCGTCGAGGCCGTGCTGGTCTGCCTGCTCGGCGGCACGATCGGCATCGCGCTGTCGTTCGGGCTCGGCGCGCTGTTCTCGATGTTCGTCGCGCAGTGGAAGATGGTGTTCTCGGCCGGCGCGATCGTGACCGCGTTCGTCTGCTCGACGCTCACCGGTGTGATATTCGGCTTCATGCCCGCGCGCAACGCATCGCGGCTCGATCCGATCGATGCGCTCGCGCGCGACTGACGCAAGGCCCGCCATGACGCATTCCTCACCGCTTCAGCGCCTCGGCGCATTCGCATGCGCGGCCGCGCTGCTCGCCGGCTGCGCGGGCGCGCGCCATGATCCGCTGCCCGCCGTCGCGATGCCCGCGAACTGGTCGGCGCCGGTTTCCGCCGACGCACCGGCCACGACGCGCGACTGGTGGCGCAGCTTCGGCGATCCGCAACTCGACGCGCTGATCGACGACGCGCTGCGCGCCAACAACGACCTCGCGATCGCGGCGATCCGCGTGTACCGCGCGCAACTGCAGGCCGGGCTCGCGAATACGAACCTGACGCCCAACGTGACGCTCGGGGCGAACGGTGCCGTGTCGCGCACGCTCGATACGCACCAGATGCGCCGGTCGAGCAACGCGAACGCTTCGCTCAGCTATGAAATCGACCTGTGGGGCCGGCTGGCCGCGCTGCGCGACGCCGCGCGCTGGGAAGCCGACGCGACGGCCGCCGATCTCGAAGCCGCGCGGCTGTCGCTGATCGGCACGACCGCGTCGCTGTACTGGCGGATCGGCTTTCTGAACCGGCAGATCGCGCTCGGCGACGCGAACATCGCGTATGCGGTCCGCACGCTCGCGGTCGTCCGGTCACGGCACACGGCCGGCGCCGTGTCGGGGCTCGACCTTGCGCAGGCCGAACAAAGCCTCGCCACGCAACGCGCCGCGCAGACACGCCTGATCCAGCAGCGTACCGAGAACCGTCACGCCCTCGCGATCCTGTTCGACCGGCCACCGCAGCAACGTGCGGCCGAACCGCCGGCGCTGCCGGACGCGCCGCCGCCGGAAGTGGCGGCCGGCCTGCCGGCCAGCCTGCTCGGCCGGCGCCCCGACTTGCGCGCGGCGGAATTCAGGCTGCGCGAATCGCTCGCGCAGGTCGACGCGACACGTACCAGCTTCTACCCGACCTTCACGCTGACCGGCGCGGCCGGCACGTCGAGCACGAGCCTCGAGCGCGTGCTCGCGAATCCGGTCGGCACGCTCGGGCTCGGCCTGGCCCTGCCGTTCATCCAGTGGAACACGATGCAGCTGCAGATCAAGGTGTCGAAGACGCAGTACGAGGAGGCCGTCGTCGGGTTCCGGCAGAAGCTCTACACGGCACTCGCGGAAGTCGAGAACGCGCTGTCGGCGCGCGTCCAGCTCGAACGCGAGGCCGAACAGCGCGCGCTGTCGCTGGCGCAGGCGCAGCGCGCCGAGCGGCTTGCCGCCGCGCAATTCGCGGCCGGCGCGACCGCCGTGCAACCGTGGCTCGACCAGCAGCAGCGGCTGCGCGATGCGCAAAGCGCCGACGAACAGACGCGGCTGGACCGGCTCAACAACCAGATGACGCTGTACCGCGCGCTCGGCGGCGGGATGTCCTGACCGGCCCGCGCACCGGGCCGGTCGCCCCCGCCCCGCCGGCCATGCGCGGCGTCATTCGCACACGGCCGCCCCGCGCCGCGCCGGCGCGAACGCCACCGCACTCGCCGTCGCGAGCATGGCCACGCCGGCCGCGCCGTACACCATCACCCAGCCGAACCCGTGCACGAGCGCCGCATGCAACACCGCGCCGGTCGGGTCGGCCTGCGCGAGCGCCGGTGCGATCGCGTGCAGCCCGTCGGTTCGCCCGGAAGCAATCTCCTGCGCGAGCCGGCGCAGCGCCCCGTCGCCGATCGTGCCCGCGACACCGCCCTTCAGGCTCGCGACGATCCCCGCGACCAGCACGAAGCCCATGGCCGCGATATTCAGTGCGAGCGAGATCATCCGCGCGCTCATGTCGATGCCCGACGCCATCCCGGCCCGCGCGCTCGGCACCGCGCCCGTCGTCGTGTTGGTCACCGGCGTGTTCGTGAGCCCGAGCCCGATGCCGGCGATCACGCAGCCGGGCAGCATCGTCACCCAGCTTGCGTGGTCGGCCGCGCTGCCGATCCGCATCAGCGCAAATCCGGCGGCAATCGTGAACAAGCCGCCCGGGATCACGACGCCCGGCCCGTAGCGCAGCGCGAGCCGCTCGCCGAACGGCGGCGCGACCAGCGTCGGCAGCGTGTACGCGAGCAACGCGAGGCCGGCCGTCACGCTGTCGTAGCCGAGCGCGACCTGGAACCAGATCGGCAGGTAGATCATGAACGGCCAGAAGCTGAAGTTCATCCCCATCGAGCCGAAGATCGCGCCGGTGAACGCGCGGATCCGGAACACCGAGAAGTCGAACATCGGCCGCGCGCTCGCGCGTTCCGCGAGGAAGAAGCCGGCCATCGCCAGCACGGTCGCGCCGAGCACGCCGAGACCGGCGGCGCTCGTCAGCCCGAGTTCCGCGCTTTGGGTGATGTAGAAGGCCAGGCCGAGCACCGCGAGCGACAGCGTGACGATGCCCGCCACGTCGAGGCTGCCCGCGTGCGGATCGCGCGACTCCTGCACCGCGCCGCCGATCAGCGCGAGCGCGACGGCCGCGAGCGGCGCATGGACGAGGAACACCCACGGCCAGCTCGCCAGCGCGACGATCGCGCCGCCGACGATCGGCCCGAAACCGAGCCCGATGCCGAACACGATCCCCCAGATCCCGAACGCGCGGCCGCGCTCGCGGCCCTCGCGGAACTGGTGCGACAGCACCGCAATCTGGCAGATCAGCATCGCGCCGCCGCTCGCGCCCTGCAGCAGCCGGCCCGCGACGAGCACCGGCACGTTCGGTGCGAGCCCGCACAGCAGCGACGTCGCGCCGAACAGCACGGTGCCGGTCACGTACACGCGCTTGCGGCCGAAGCGGTCGGCGAGCGTGCCGGCCGCCATCAGCACGGTCGTACACGCGATCGTGTACGCGTTCATGATCCACTGCATGCCGTTGAAATCGCCATGCAGCACGTGTTCGAGCGTCGGCAGGATCACCGGCACGCTCGAGATTTCGAGGCCGAACATCAGCGACGTGAGACAGACGGCCGCGAGCGCGACCGCATTCCTGCGGGAGTCGGATAGCGTCATGCGTATTGCGCGGCGGCCCGGCAACGGGCCGCGCGCCTCCAGATGAGAAGGATGGGTCGCGCGCGGCCGGCAACGCACGCTGAACCGGAATCGGTACTATAGTGAGAATTCCAATCCCCATTGACGCAGGCATTTCTCCAGACTGGGGAAGCACAGGACTCAATCACCCCTCCCTCCGATGACCGACAGACTCGACGGCGTGACGACCTTCGTCCAGGTAGTGGAATCGGGCAGCTTCGCGCTCGCGGCGGAGCGGCTCGACATGACGCGTTCGGCCGTCGGCAAGGCGGTCGCGCGGCTCGAGAAGCGGCTCGGTGCGCGGCTGCTGCAGCGCACGACGCGCAGCCAGAGCCTGACCGACGACGGCCAGGCGTACTACGACCGCTGCGTGCGCGCGCTGGCGGAACTGGAAGCGGCGGAGGCCGACCTCGACTGCGGCCGCAACGAGCCGCGCGGGAAGCTCCGCCTGAGCGTGCCGCTCGCGTTCGGGCACCACTGCGTGACGCCCGTCGTGCTCGATCTCGCACGCACCTACCCGGATCTGCGGATCGACGTGTCGATCACCGACCGTTTCGTCGATCTCGTCGAGGAAGGCATCGACCTCGCGGTGCGGATCGGCACGCTCGCGGACAGCACGAGCCTCGCGGTGCGGCGGCTCGGCACGCAATACGGGAGCCTCGGCGCGGCGCCGTCGTATCTCGCCCGCCACGGGATGCCGAAGACGCTCGACGACCTGAAGCATCACCGGACGATCGCGTATTCACGCTCGGGCGTGGTTCAACCGTGGGACTTGCGCGCGCCGGACGGCTCGACGGTACGTATCGACATGCCGCACCAGCTCAGTTTCGACGACGTGCAGGCGATCGCGGCGGCCGGCGCATCGGGGTTCGGGATCGCCTGGCTGCCGAGCTGGCTGCTCGATCACTACGTGAAGCGCGGCGAGATGACGGTCGTGCTCGACCGCTGCTTCGTCTGCGAAGGCGACATCCACGCGATCTGGCCGAAGACGCGCTACCTGCCGCGCAAGACGCGCTGCGTGATCGACGCGTTCGCGCAGGCGATTCCGCCGATGATCGAGCGGTGAGATGCAACGCGCGCCGCGCGGCAGCGTTTGTCCGCGCGGCGTGCCGGCTACGCGCTCACGCCTCGCCGAGATCGGCGAGCGGATGCGCGAACAGCTTCCACGGCGACGTGAGGAAATGCCGCACGCGTTCGGCGCGCAGCTCGACGAGCGACGCCGGCGCCCAGCGCGGCTTGCGATCCTTGTCGACGAGATGCGCGCGCACGCCTTCGCAGAAGTCGCCTTCCTCGATCGCGCGCGCGACGATGCCGAGCTCCATCCGGAACGATTCGGCGAGCGTCATCTGGCGGCCGCGCAGCAGCGCCTCGCGCGTCACGTACAGCATCGTCGGCGAATGGCCCGTGAGCGCATCGAGCGTCGCCTGCAGCCATTGACGGTGCTCGCGCGACAGTTCCTCGCGCGCGAGATCCTGCGTCAGCGTCGCGACGATCCGCTCGACGGTCGAGCGCTTGTCGAAGTGACGCACGATCCACGGCATCTGCCCGTCGAGCGCCGCATGCGGCACCACGTTGCACGGCGGCTCGAACACCTTGCGCAGCAGCGGCAACGCATCGCCTTCCCACTTGACGCTTTCGATGCGCGTCTCGAACGTGTCGAGCCACGCGGACGGCACGCACAGATCCGCGAGCTTCGCGGTCAGCGCGTCGGCACCGGACAGCATCGCGCCGGTCAGCCCGACGTACAGCTCGAGTTCCGCCGGCATGCGCGACAGGAAATGCGTCGCGCCGACATCGGGCACGAGGCCGATGCGCGTTTCCGGCATCGCGACCTTGCTGCGCTCGGTCGCGACGCGCAACGCGGCGCCCTGCGCCAGGCCCATGCCGCCGCCCATCGTCACGCCGTCCATCAGCGCGACCACCGGCTTCGGGAACGTATGGATCGTGTAGTCGAGCCGGTATTCGTCGACGAAGAACGGCAGCCAGGTTTCGCGCTGCGCGACCATCCTGTATAGCGCGCGCACGTCGCCGCCCGCGCAGAAGCCCTTCTCGCCCGCCCCGCGCAGCACGACCGCGACGATCTGGTCGTCGTGGCGGCAGCGTTCGAGCATCGCGGCCAGCTCGCCGATCATCGCGTACGACAGCGCGTTGAGCGCGGCCGGCCGGTTCAGCGTGATCAGCGCCACGCGATTCACCACGCGGAACAGCACCTCGGGGGCATGCTCCGCGAACGCGTCGTGATTCGTGACCGGCGTGCTCATCGTTGCCCCTCCCCGTCGGTGTGCCACTGCGGCGCGCGCTTGCCGAGGAACGCGGCCACGCCTTCGCGCGGATCGCTGGTATCGAACAGGTCGACGAAGCGTTCGCGCTCGACCGCAAGCGCCGCGCCGCGCGGCACGCCGCGGCGCGCGAGGCCGATCAGCTCCTTGCTGTACGCGACCGCGTGCGGGCTCTGCCGCGCGACGTTGCGCGCCAGCGCCAGCGCCGCATCGCGCGAGGCGCCCGACTCCACGACGTCCTCGACGAGGCCGATGCGCAGCGCGGTGGCCGCGTCGACACGCGCGCCGGTCAGGATGATCTTCTTCGCCCAGCCTTCACCGACGAGCCAGGGCAGCGTCTGCGTGCCGAGCCCGCACGGCAGCAGGCCGACCGACGGCTCGGGCAGCGCCATCTGCGCATGGGTCTCGGCGATCCGCAGGTCGCACGCGAGCGCACATTCGAGGCCGCCGCCCATCGCGTAGCCGTTGATCGCCGCGATCGTCACGACACGCGCGTCGTGCAGCGCCTCGAACGCCGCGCCGAAGCGCGACGCCATCGCGCGCGCGACCGCGCGGTCGCCGTCGGCGAAGGTGTTGAGGTCGGCGCCCGCGCTGAAGAACTTCGGCCCGTCGCCCGTGATTACCAGCGCGCGCACGCGCGGGTTCGCATTCAGTTCGGCGACGGTGTCCTGCAGTTGCCGCAGCCCGTCGGCGGTAAAGGCGTTCGCGGGTGGACGCTTGAGCGTCGCGCACGCGATCGCGCCGTCGTCGACGTAGTCCAGTTCGATCATGACGCGTCCTTCTTGCTGGCCGGTTGGTACAGGCGGATCACCGCCGAGAAATCGAGCTGGCCGTCGCCACGGCTGCTCATCGTCTGGTACAGCTGCTGCGCGAGCGCGCCGAGATAGACGGGCTGGCGCGCCTGCTTCGCGGCGTCGTTCGCGAGGCCGAGGTCCTTCAGCATCAGGTCGGTGCCGAAGCCGCCCGAGTAACCGCGCGACGACGGCGCGGTCTCGATCACGCCCGGATACGGGTTGTAGGTGTCCGAGCTCCAGCAGCGGCCCGTCGACGTGTTGACGATGCCGGCCAGCACCTTCGGGTCGATGCCGAGCGCGACGCCGAGCGACATCGCCTCCGACACCGCCGCCATCGAGATGCCGAGCACGAGGTTGTTGCAGACCTTCGCGACCTGCCCCATGCCCGTCGCACCGCAGTGAACGATGTTCTTGCCCATGCCCGCGAGGACGGGCTTCACGCGCTCGAAATCCGCGTCGCTGCCGCCGACCATGAAGGTCAGCGTGCCGGCCGCCGCGCCGCCGGTGCCGCCCGACACGGGCGCATCGACGAACGCGCCGCCGTGCTCGCGCACGAGCGCGCCGAACGCCTGTGCGCTCGCCGGGTCGATCGTGCTCGAATCGATCACGGTCGCGCCCGCGCCGAGTCCGGCGAGCACGCCGTTCTCGCCGGACAGCACCGAGCGCACGTGCGGCGCGGCCGGCAGCATCGTGATGACGAACGTCGCGCCCGAGGCGGCATCGCGCGGCGACGCGGCCACCTGTGCGCCGGCATCCTGCAGTGCGCGCAAGGCGTCGGCGCTCAGGTCGAACGCGTGCACTTCGTGGCCGGCTTTCAGCAGGTTCAGCGCCATCGGCGCGCCCATGTGGCCGAGGCCGATAAATCCGATTTTCATGTTGTCCTCCACGGCTCAATGCAGCCGGATCGTCGTATTCACCGGGCCGGCCGTCGTGTCGTCGTCGAACCAGCGCGCGGTGACCGTCTTGGTCTGCGTGTAGAACTGCACGACCTGCTTGCCGTACGGGCCGAGATCGCCGAGCTTCGAGCCGCGTGAGCCCGTGAAGCTGAAGAACGGCACGGGCACCGGGATCGGGATGTTGATGCCGACCTGGCCGATGTCGATCTCGCTCTGGAACTTGCGCGCGGCCGCGCCGCTCTGCGTGAACAGGCCCACGCCGTTGCCGAACGGGTTCGCGTTGACGAGCGCGATCGCGTCGTCGAGCGAGTCGGCTTCGAGCACGACGAGCACCGGGCCGAAGATTTCGTGCGTGTAGATCGACATGTCGGTCTTCACGCCCGAGAAGATCGTCGGGCCGATGAAGTTGCCGCTTTCGTAGCCGGCCACCTTCACGTCGCGACCGTCGAGTTCGAGCTTCGCGCCTTCGTTCACGCCCGCTTCGATCAGCGACAAGATGCGCGCCTTCGCGACCTTCGACACGACCGGGCCGACGTCAGTGCCGGCTTCCGCGCCCGCATTCACCTTCAACAGCTTCGCCTTCGCGACGAGATCGGGCAGCCAGTCGCGCGCTTCGCCAACCAGCACCGCGACCGACGTCGCCATGCAGCGCTGCCCCGCCGCGCCGAAGCCGGCGCCGACGAGCGCATTGATCGTCTGCTCGCGGTTCGCATCGGGCAACACCACCGCATGGTTCTTCGCGCCCATCATCGACTGCACGCGCTTGCCGTGCGCGCTGCCGAGGTTGTACACGTGCGTGCCGACGGTCGTCGAACCGACGAACGAGATCGCCTTCACGAGCGGATGCGTGCAGATCGCGTCGACGACTTCCTTGCCGCCGTGCACGACGTTCAGCACCCCTTTCGGTACGCCGGCCTCGATGGCGAGCTCGACGAGCTCCATCGTCGACATCGGGTCCTGCTCGGACGGCTTCAGCACGAACGTGTTGCCGCAGACGATCGCCATCGGGAACATCCACAGCGGAATCATCGCGGGGAAGTTGAACGGCGTGATGCCCGCGCACACGCCGAGCGGCTGGCGCAGCGTATAGGTATCGACGCCGCCCGCGACGTTCTCCGCGAATTCGCCGAGCTGCAGCGAACCGATCGAGCACGCGTGCTCGACCACTTCGAGGCCGCGGAAGATGTCGCCTTCGGCATCGGGAATCGTCTTGCCCTGCTCGGCCGTCAGCGTCTTCGCGATGCGCTGCTGGTTCGTGCGCACCAGATCCTGGAACTTCAGCATGATGCGCATGCGCGCGGCGATCGGCGTGTTCTTCCACGTCGCATACGCGGCGTGCGCGGCCTGCACGGCCGCGTCGACTTCCGCGACGGTCGCGAACGGCACGCGCGCGAGCACCTGCTGCGTCGCCGGGTTGACGATGTCGCGCCACTCTTTCGTGGCGGACTCGACGAAAGCGCCGTCGATCAGCAGCTTGACCGTCGGCACGTCTTGCCCCGTCCGGGGCGTCGGATTCGCGTTCATCGATCCCTTCTCCTTGCAGAGGGCCGCGAAGCGCGATATCGCCGCGCGGCCAGTTCAATTCGGCTGCGGGCGGCGGCCGCGACAGGCGGCGCGCGGCCCGCGGTCACGTCATTTCAGTTCGGCAGCAAAATCTTCTTCCCAGTATTCGCCGGGCATGCGCGCGCTCGCGTCGTCGCCGCGCTCGATCTCGCGGCGGCGCAGCTCGACGCGGCGGATCTTCCCCGAGATCGTCTTCGGCAGCTCGGCGAACTGCAGGCGGCGGATGCGCTTGTACGGCGCGAGCTTCTCGCGCGAGAAACGGAAGATCTCCAGCGCGAGCGCGGGGCTTTCCTCGTAGCCCTGCCGCAGCGTGATGAAGGTCTTCGGCACCGACAGCCGCACGGGGTCGGGGCTCGGCACGACGGCCGCTTCCGCGATCGCCGGATGCTCGATCAGCACGCTTTCCAGTTCGAACGGGCTCAGCCGGTAGTCGGACGACTTGAACACGTCGTCCGCGCGGCCGATGTAGACGTAATAACCGTCGTCGCCGCGCATCGCGATGTCCGACGTGCGGTAGTGGCCGTCGCGCATCGCGTAGGCGGTTGCATCGGGGTTGTTCGCATAGCCTTTCATCAGGCCCACCGGGCGCGCGACGTCGGCGCCGATCGGCAGCGCGACCTCGCCTTCGGTCACGGGCGCGCCGTCCGGGTCGAGCAGCGTAATGCGGTAGCCGGGCAGCGGCCGGCCCATCGAGCCCGCGACCACCGGCTGGCCCGGCGAGTTGCCGATCAGGCAGGTCGTCTCGGTCTGGCCGTAGCCGTCGCGAATCGCGATGCCCCACGCCTTCTTCACGCGCTCGATGATCTCGGGATTCAGCGGCTCGCCCGCGCCGACGATCTCGCGCAGCTTCACGTCGAACGACGCGAGCGGCTGCTGCACGAGCATGCGCCATACGGTCGGCGGCGCGCACAGCGTCGTCACCTGGTATTTGACGAGCGCATCGAGCACCACCTTCGGCTCGAAGCGCGCGTAGTTGAATGCGAACACGCAGGCCTGTGCGTTCCACGGCGCGAAGAAGCAGCTCCACGCGTGCTTCGCCCAGCCCGGCGAGCTGATGTTCCAGTGGATGTCGCCCGGTTGCAGGCCGACCCAGTACATCGTCGACAGGTGCCCGACCGGATAGGTGCGGTGCGTATGCTCGACGAGTTTCGGCTTCGACGTCGTGCCCGACGTGAAGTAGAGCAGCATCGGATCGTTCGCATGCGTGACGGCGTCCGGCTCGAATTCGGCGCTCGCCGCATAACCGTCGTTCATCGCGAGCCAGCCCGCGCGCGGTGCGCCGGCTACGATCTTCTGCGCGAGGCCGAGGTCGGGCTGGTCGAATTTCGCTGTTTCGTTCTCGTCGACGATCGCGTATTTCGCGCCGCCGATCTGCACGCGGTCGCGCACGTCGTCGGGCGACAGTTGCGTGGTGGCGGGCAGGACGATCGCGCCCAGCTTCATCGCGGCGAGCATCGCGTCCCACAGCTCGACACGGTTCGGCAGCATCAGCAGGATGCGGTCGCCGCGCACGACGCCGATCGAGCGCAGCCAGTTCGCGATCCGCGACGAACGCTCGGACATCTGCGCGAACGAATACGGATCGCCCGTTCCGGTGGCCGCGTCGACGATCCACAGCGCGGGCTGGTCGTTGCCGCGCGCCATCGGGTCGAAGTAGTCGAGCGCCCAATTGAACGCGTCGAGCACCGGCCATTCGAAATCGCGGTATGCGGTTTCGTAGTCGGTGCGATGGCGCAGCAGAAAGTCGCGTGCGTTCAGGAATGCCTGTACCGTCATCGTTTTGTCTCCTGTCGACGAGAGTTAGCGCTTTAGCGCTTACTCTCGTCCCATGCCTCGTGCGGTCGACGAGAGTTAGCGCTTTAGCGCTTACTCTCGTCCCATGCCTCGTGCGGTCGACGAGAGTTGGCGCTTTAGCGCTTGCTCTCGTCCCATGCCTTGCGCGGTCGACGAGAGTCGACGCTTCAACACTTACCCTCGTCCCATGCCTCGCGGTAAACCGGCAACATGACTGCAGCGCATGCCCGGTCTCCTCTGTCGCGGTGCACGGTCACGTCGTTGCGTGCCGCGTTCACCGCACTGCCCTCGTGCCCTGCGCGATGCTTCCTTTCGACGCGGAATGTCGCGGCTCAAAGCTGCCGCGCGATCACCATCCGCTGCACTTCGCTGGTGCCTTCGTAAATCTGCGTGATGCGCGCGTCACGATAGTGGCGCTCGACTTCGTAATCGACCAGGTAGCCGTAGCCGCCGTGGATCTGGATCGCGTCCGAACACACGCGCTCGGCCATCTCCGACGCGAACAGCTTCGCCTGCGACGCTTCCGACAGGCACGGCAAGCCGGCCGTGCGCAGCTTCGCCGCGTGATGCACGAGCAGGCGCGCGGCGTTGATCTGCACGGCCATGTCGGCGAGCTTCTGCTGGATCGCCTGATGCTCGGCAATCGGCTTGCCGAACTGCACGCGCTCGCCCGCATAACGACGCGCCTTGTCGAACGCGGCACGCGCGATGCCGAGTGCCTGCGCGGCGATGCCGATGCGGCCGCCCTCGAGATTCGACAAAGCGATCTTCAACCCTTCGCCGCGATTGCCGAGCAGGTTTTCTTCCGGAATCGCGCAGTTCTCGAACGTGATCGGGCACGTATCCGATGCACGGATGCCCATCTTCTTCTCGGGCTTGCCGACGATGAAGCCCGGCGTGTCGGTCGGCACCAGGAACGCGGAAATGCCGCGCTTGCCGGCTTCCGGGTCCGTCATGGCAAAAACGATCGCCACCCCGGCGCGCTGGCCGTTGGTCACGAACTGCTTCGCGCCGTTCAGCACCCATTTGCCGTCGCGCAGTTCCGCACGCGTGCGCAGGTTGTTCGCCTCGGAGCCGGCCTGCGGCTCGGTCAGGCAGAATGCGCCGATCACGCGGCCCGCCGCCATGTCAGCCAGCCAGCGATCTTTCTGCGCGGGCGTGCCGAAACCGAGGATCGGCCCGCAGCCGACCGAGTTGTGCACGCTCATCATCGTCGCGCACGCGGCGTCGCCGGCGGCGACTTCTTCCATCGCCAGCGCGTAGGCCACGTAGTCCGTATACGAGCCGCCCAGCTCCTGCGGCACGATCATCCCGAGCAGGCCGAGTTCGCCGAGCTGCGCGACGATGGCGTCGGGCAGGTGCGCATCGTGGTCCCACTGCGCCGCGTTCGGCGCCAGCATCTCGGTGGCAAAGGCGCGTGCGGCGTCGCGGATCATCCGCTGGTCTTCGGTGTAAAGCTCGTCCATGGTGCTGCTGTCTCCCGCGGCCGCCGGGCGCGACCGTCCTTGCGTTTCGATGCAACAAGTGTAGGCAAGCACGCGCGACTGTTCGATGCTCGCGCCGCTCATTTACACTGAGCGTTTTTGCCACACCGGCGGCACGGATGAAGCAGGAAGACAAGGGAACCGTCGCGATCAGCCTCGTCGCTTACAGCGTCGCGCTCGCGACCCGGCGCGGCGTCGCGGCCGAACCGCTGCTCGCGCAGGCCGGCATCGCCCCGGCGCTGCTCGGGCAGCCGCGCGCACGCGTGTCCGCGCAACAATACGGCGCACTGTGGAACGCGATCGCGCGCACGCTCGACGACGAGTTTTTCGGGCAGGATCGCCACCCGATGCGCAGCGGCAGTTTCATCGCGATGAGCCAGGCGGCGCTGACCGCGCGCGACGGCCTGCACGCGATGGCGCGCGCGGTGAATTTCATGCACTGCGTGCTCGACGACCTGCACGCCGAGCTCGACGCGAACCCGCAGCGCGTGCGGCTGCGCTTCGTGCACCGCAACAACGGTGCGACGCCGGCGATGTTCACGTACGCGACCTATTTCATCATCGTCTACGGGCTGACCTGCTGGCTGATCGGGCGGCGCATCCCGCTGCTGCATGCGAGCTTCCGCTGCGACACGCCGCCCGCCGACCATGAATATCCGTCGATGTTCTGCGACGACATGCGTTTCAACGAACCCGATTCGTATGTCGATTTCGATCCCGAATTCGCGACGCTGCCGGTCGTGCAGAACGCGAAGTCGCTGAAGACGTTCCTGCGCAACGCGCCGGCGAGCTTCATCGTCAAGTACCGCAACCCGAACGCGCTCGCGCAGCGCGTGCGCGCGGTGCTGCGCGGGATGCCGCCCGCCGCGTGGCCGGGCGCGGGCGGGATGGCCGCGCGGCTGCACGTGGCCGAGGCCACGCTGCGCCGCAAGCTGCACCAGGAAGGCCACGCGTACCAGTCGATCAAGGACACGCTGCGGCGCGACCTCGCGTTCGAGGCGCTGGCCGACCCCGCGCGCACGATCGCCGACGTCGCGGCTGCAACCGGTTTCGCGGAACCGAGCGCGTTCTACCGCGCATTCCGCAAATGGAGCGGACGCAGCCCGGCCGACTATCGCGACGAAGTGCTCGCGCGCGGCGGCGGCGCGAGCTGAGGCCGGCCGGCACGGCGCTCGCTTCGCGCTTTCCGCCGAAACCGCCTAATCTTTAAGCATCGGGCCCACGCCCTTTCCGCAAGCCGGATGGCGCACGGCCACGCGCCGCCCGGACGCCCCGATGCACGTTCACCGTCACGGGCCGTCGCCGGTGCCTGCCACGCCCGGCGGCCACCCTCGTCACCCGCTGTCCGCGCGGGTCGCGCGCGCCGCGCTGTTCGCGGCGCTGCTCGTCGTGTGTGCCGCGGTCGCCGCGGTCGCCGCGCCGCCGTCCGCCGACACACCCGCCGCACCCGCCGCCCGCCCGGTCATCGTGATCCCGATCAACGGTGCGATCGGGCCCGCCAGCGCCGATTTCATCGTGCGCT
Source organism: Burkholderia sp. 572 (assembly GCF_040545135.1). NCBI lineage: Bacteria > Pseudomonadati > Pseudomonadota > Betaproteobacteria > Burkholderiales > Burkholderiaceae > Burkholderia > Burkholderia sp. 572. The sequence goes on from NZ_JBEPLH010000009.1 coordinate 272,648, forward strand.
CGCTCGACCGTGCGGCACGCCAGCACGCGCCGCTCGCGATCCTGCAGCTCGACACGCCCGGCGGCCTCGACACGTCGATGCGGCAGATCATCAAGGCCATCCTCGGCTCGCCCGTGCCGGTCGCCGCGTTCGTCGCGCCGGGCGGCGCGCGGGCCGCCAGCGCGGGCACCTACATCGTCTATGCCAGCCACTTCGCGGCGATGGCGCCCGGCACCAATCTCGGCGCGGCGTCGCCGGTGCAGTTCGGCATCGGCGGCGCCGCGCCGCCGGGTGCGAACCCCGCTGCACCGCGCCCGCCGGCCGGAACCCCGGGTGCGTCAGGGGCATCCGGTGCGTCCGAGGCCGCCACGCAGGCCGCATTGCCGACCGACACGCAATCGACCGAGATCCGCAAGGCGATGCAGGACGCGTCCGCCTACATCCGCGGCCTCGCGCAGCTGCGCGGGCGCAATGCCGAATGGGGCGAGCGCGCGGTGCGCGAAGCCGTCAGCCTGTCGGCCAGCGAGGCGCGCGCGCAGCACGTCGTCGACCTGATCGCGCAAGATCCGGCCGACCTCGCGCGCCAGCTCGACGGCCATACCGCAACGACCACCGCCGGCACGGTGAAGCTCGCGACCACGCATGCGCCGCTCGTCATCGTCGAACCCGACTGGCGCAGCCGCTTCCTCGCGATCATCGCCGATCCGAACGTCGCGCTGATCCTGCTGACGATCGGCATCTACGGCCTCTTCTTCGAGTTCGCGAACCCCGGCTTCGTGCTGCCGGGCGTCGCCGGCACGATCTGCCTGCTGGTCGGGCTGTTCGCGATGCAGTTGCTGCCGATCAGCTATGCGGGCCTCGGCCTCGTGCTGCTCGGCCTCGGCTGCCTGGTCGCCGAGGCGTTCCTGCCGACCTTCGGCGTGCTCGGTTTCGGCGGGATCGTGTCGTTCACGATCGGCGCGCTGATGCTGATCGACACCGACGTGCCCGGCTACGGGATTCCGTGGCCCGTGATCGCGAGCCTGGCGCTCGGCGGCGGGCTGCTCGTCGCGGGGGTGTCGAGCGTCGCGCTGCGCGCGCGGCGGCGCCCGGTCGTGACGGGTGCCGAGGCGATGGTCGGCAGCATCGGCGAGGTGCTCGACGACGGCCTGCGCGCCGACCAGCCGCACGGCGCGGCCGGCACCGCTCCATCGGCCGCGGGCTGGGCGCGCGTGCATGGCGAGCGCTGGCGCGTCGCGAGCAGCGTGCCGCTCGCAGCCGGCTGCCGCGTACGCGTCACCGGCCGCCAGGGGCTGATGCTCACCGTCGCGCCGCTGTACGACGTGCCGGCGCAGGAACAACAACATCAAGGTGAACCAACATGATCGGCTACACATTCGGCTTCAGCAGCGTCCTGATCGTCTTCGCCGTGGTGCTCGTCGCGTCGTCGATCCGCATCTTCCGCGAGTACGAGCGCGGCGTCGTGTTCATGCTCGGCCGGTTCTGGAAAGTGAAGGGGCCGGGGCTCGTGCTGATCATCCCGATCGTTCAGCAAGTCGTGCGGATCGACCTGCGCACCGTCGTGTTCGACGTGCCGCCGCAGGACGTGATCACGCGCGACAACGTGTCGGTGAAGGTCAATGCGGTCGTGTATTTCCGTGTCGTCGATCCGGAGAAGGCCGTGATCCAGGTCGCGCGCTTCTTCGACGCGACGAGCCAGCTCTCGCAGACGACGCTGCGTTCGGTGCTCGGCAAGCACGAGCTCGATGCGCTGCTGGCCGAGCGCGAACAGCTGAACGCCGACATCCAGAAGACGCTCGATGCGCAGACCGATGCATGGGGGATCAAGGTATCGACCGTCGAGATCAAGCACGTCGACCTGAACGAGACGATGATCCGCGCGATCGCGCGACAGGCCGAAGCCGAACGCGAGCGGCGAGCGAAGGTGATTCATGCGGAAGGCGAACTGCAGGCATCGGAGAAGCTGCTGCAGGCCGCGCAGCGGCTCGCACTGCAGCCGCAGGCGATGCAGTTGCGCTACCTGCAGACGCTGACGACGATCGCGGCGGACAAGAACTCGACGATCGTGTTTCCGCTGCCGATCGATCTGCTGGGGGCGTTGCTGGATCGGTTGGGCGGGAAGCGGGAGGAGTGAGACAGACATTCGGATCCTCGCCGGATACTCACCGGATTCGCCGGACGAGGGGCAACAGGCATCGATACCGACCGGCGCCCCCTATCAGCCGAATGGTATGGAAGATGGCCGCTCGCGGTCCGATGGCGTATACAACGAGATCCGCATGCATGGCAGTACGGATCAACGATGGGCAAGACTCGGACAAGGAAGACGGCATCGGCGACGCCAACCAGGGCCTATGGCAAGGTGGCCCTCAGCGCCGAGGAAACGCTGCATCGACTGTGGCAACGCGGCCTGCGCATCGACGATCGCCCGGCGAACTTGCGAATGCTCCGGTCGATCGGCCATTTCCGGTTGCTGGTCTACATGCGGCGGTTCCAGAACCCCACGACCAAGCGATTCTGGCCTCGAACCCGATTCTCCGACATCGTTGAACTCTACGCATTCGATCGACGTCTGCGCTCGATCACGATGGACGCGGTCGAGCGCATCGAGGTTGCGCTGCGCGCCGCACTCAGCAATCCCCTCGCAATCGACTACGGCAGCCACTGGTACGTCGAGAGGGACCGTTTCGTCGACCTGCGCCACTACGCGCGCATTCTGGATCAGATCGCCCGGGAGTGCGAAACCCGGAAAGGCTCGGCATTGACTCACTACTATCGAACCTATGCCAGCCCCGACCTGCCGCCGATCTGGCTGGTCTGCGAGCGGCTGAGCCTGGGCGCGTTGTCCCGAATCTTCAGTGCGCTCTCGATGCGCGACCGCAAGGTCGCCGGACGCCATGCGTGGCCGGACATCCCTGATACCGTGCTCACCAGCTGGCTTCAATCGCTCACCGACCTGCGCAATGCGTGTGCGCACCACGCCCGGCTTTGGGGAATGAAGCTGACGGTATCGCCTCCCGCCAAGCCGGCCGGGCGAACGCTCGCACGGTATGCCCCGGAAATGACCCGGCCGGAGACGTTCTACGCCCGCGCAACGATGATGAAGGCCCTGCTCGACCCACTCGGTCATGGGACCGAATGGCGCGAAGCCTTGCGAGCGACGTTGACGGGGTGTGAGCACGTGGACGCGGCGGCCCATCTCGGCTTCACGACCGATTGGCATTCGACGCCGGCGTGGCGGTGAGTTCAGGACGGATGCAACCGAACACGCGGCAGGATGCCCGTCACGCTCCGCTTTCGACGCGCTGCATTTTGACATTCGTTCGATACTTCGCTAGCATTGCCGATGAAAACGCTGGGGACGCCTCTCGACGATGCGCAACACTTCAGACGGCAAAAGGACGCGCAAGCGTCCTTTTTTATTGTCCGCCTCCTCCGTTGCGAGCTCGATCCGCTTCCCTCTCCGGATTCGGTGCCACTCCCGCACCCGATCGATCGTCCGGCGCCCGGTCCGGCGCTTCTCCTTCATTTTCGTGTTTCCGCTGCCGATCGATCTGCTGGGGGCGTTGCTGGACCGGCCGGGTACGCCGCGCGAGCGCTGAGACGCGCGAGTTCCGGCCCGCGCGACGCGCCGCCGTCGATCCCGCCGGACATCGGGCCGCCACGGCCCGGCACCCGGCACCCGGCACCCGGCACCCGTCAGGCGAGCAGCTTGCGCTCGCTCTTGCCGTACTTGATCGACTTCTCGTCGGGAATCATCAGGCCCGTGTGCTCGTCGCGGCCCTGCAGCAGGAAGCGCGCATCCGGCTGGCCGATCTGCCCGGCCGCGAGCTTGCTGTCCGCGCCGATCTCGCCCTTCTTCATCCGGTTGACGATCACGCCGGCCGCGGTGTCCTTGAAGTCGCGCAGCATCCACGCGTCGCCGTCGCTGTCGCCGAACACCAGCAGCGGGCCGTAGCCCTTCTTCGATACGAGTACGTTACGGATGCCCACCGTCTTGCCGGGCCCCCAGTTGAAATGCCAGCCGGCCGGATAGGTGCTCGTGTACTTGCCGTCCTGCATGTCGAGGCGCAGGCCGATCACGTTCTCCGGCGGCACGCCGTAGCCGTAGTTCGGATTGCCGGCGAACACGCGCACCACATCGTCGAGCGACGCGGTGCTCACGTACACGTCGATGCCGTTCGCGCGCAGCGTGTGCATCACCGCGCGGATTTCCTCATGGATGCGAATGCCGTGGAAATGCGTGTCGGCCACGACGCCGGCCTTGCCCGGCAGCGTCTTCGGGCTTTCGTAGCGAACCTTGCGCAGCGCGTCGCCGATCCCGTAGTTGTCCGACGCTTCCGCCATCGCCTGCAGCTCGGCGGTCGTCATGTTCTTGTAGAAATAGATGATCCACTTGTAGCCGACTTCGAGCGGATGCGTGTCGCAGATCGCGTCGTACATGAAGTACAGCTTCGCGCGGAAATCCTTGAACTGGTCGGTCTCGTGAATCTCGTCGAGGCTCTTGCTGCCGCCGAAACCCTTGTAGTTCGCGTAGAGCCAGCGGTAGTCGGATTCGACGTCGGCGGCGAGATCCTCCATCGTCACCGGCTTGCCGTCGACGGTCGTGTAGTCCTTCATGAACGCGCCCTTCGGCACGTCCTTCCACATCACGCCGACGAATTCGTCCGGTGTCAGCTTGTATTGCAGATGGTTGATCTGGTACATCAGCAACGCCTCTTCGCAATCGTTCATGATGCACGTGTTGTCCCAGTCGAACACCGCGTACGGGCGGCGCTTTTCGTCGTAGCGCGCGCTCGCGACGCCATGCTGGTCGAGCACCGCCTGCAGGCGCGCGGCGTTGAACGGCGACCAGCGGCCCGGGTCCAGCGCGTCCGGCGCGGTGGCGCTCTTTGCGTCGGCGGTGCCGGCCTTGAGCATCAGCGACGTCGCAGCGGTCGCCGCGGCAAGGGTGTTCATGAACTGGCGGCGTTGCATGGTCTCTCCGTGGAAATGTCGAATCGGTTCCGTTCACTGCCCCGTGCGGCGCACTGGCGGGTCATCGCCACCGCGAAGCCGGGACGGCTTCGAATCGGGGGCGAATGATGTGTCGAAATTATTTCGGCAATTTGACAGCGTCACGCCGCGACACGACGGCGAGTTGATCCGGCGCGACATGCCGGGCATCACGAAACGATCGAACACGGCCGTCCGGGCCGGCGACGCACCCGCTTGCGGCATCGTCCGGAAACCTAGAGGCTCCCCTCCATTTCCCCCTGCCATTAGGACAAATCCTCACGTCCCGGCACGCGGAACCGTCTATGATCGTTACATTGTTCAATGACACATTAAATGCTGACTGAATAACCCGTGACGGCGACGTCGGCGGACGGATTCCGGATCAGCGCCCCCTTGGAGACGCATCATGGCCGACCACTCGCTGCCGGAAGTCCACCTCGACGAGCTGCCGCAATTCCGCGCGGTCCAGCAGCTTGCCTACCGCTGTGTCGAGACCGTCGGCGCGATGCTCTACCCCGGCATCACCGAAAAGGAAGCCGCGCGCCTCCTGACCGAATGGCTGCAGGACAACGGCGTGCAGGACTGGCTGCACAAGCCGTTCGCGTGGTTCGGCGACCGCACCGCCTTCCAGGGCTTCTCGGGCCTCAAGCACATGGGCGGCTTCAATCTCGCGTTCTTCCCGAGCAACCGGCAGCTCGAAACCGACATGCCGGTGATCCTCGACGTCGCGCCGGTGCTCGACGGCATCGTGGCCGACGTCGGCTACGCGCACTGCCTCGGCCAGAACCCGATCCTCGAGCAGCTGCAGGACGACCTGATGGACCATCGCGACCTGATCGTGCGGCTTGTGAAGGCGCACCGGCCGATGGCCGAGGTCGCGCAGGAAGTCGACGCGCTGTGCCGCCGCCAGGGCGTCGAGCCGCGCCACAAGGCCTATCCGTTCAAGGTGCTCGCGCATCGCGTCGCGAAGATCCACAAGCTGTCGAAGCCGCGCTTCGTCGCGCGCTTCGGGCTGAACGCGACGCGCAACCTGCTGCTCGACCAGGGGCGCGCGGCGAAACAGCAAGGCTGGTCGCCGCTGTGGTCGATCGACCGCCGCTCCGAGCATGCACCCGTGCCGGGCCTGTGGGCCGTCGAGCCGCATCTCGGCTTCGCCGGCGTGGGCGCGAAATTCGAAGAGCTGCTCGTGATCACCGAAGACGACGCGTACTGGCTCGACGACGACCTGCCGCACGTGCGCCGCTGGCAGCGCCGCCTGGCCGAGCGTGCGCAGGCCGTCGCGACCGTGCCGGCCGCCGCCTGACGCGAACCCGCCTTTCTCCCCACTCCCTGAACGACGGACTCACGATGCAGCCTCTTTCCGACGAAGCGCCGCTGGCCCTGTTCGAATCGGTTCATGGCGAAACGGCGGTCGCCTCCGGCGACCTGACGCTCGCGGTCAGGACCTGGGGCGACCCGGCCCGCTCGCCGGTCGTGCTCGTGCACGGTTATCCCGACGACAGCAGCGTCTGGCAGCACGTCGCGCCGCTGCTCGCGCGCAAGCACTACGTGATCGCGTACGACGTGCGCGGCGCGGGCCTGTCCGGCGTGCCGCAGCGCACGGCCGACTACCACCTCGCGAAGCTGACCGACGATTTCGTCGCGGTGATCGACGCGCTCTGCCCCGGTCGCGCCGTACATCTGGTCGCGCACGACTGGGGCTCGATCCAGGGCTGGGAATTCGTCACCGATCCGCGCCTTTCCGGCCGCATCGCGTCATACACGTCGTGCTCGGGGCCGTGCCTCGACCATGTCGGCTTCTGGCTGCGCGAACGCGTGCTGCACCCGACGCCCGCGTCGCTCGCCAAGCTCGGCGGCCAGCTCGTGCGCTCGTGGTACGTGTACCTGTTCCACCTGCCGTTCATCCCGGAGCTCGGCTGGCGGCTGTGGCTTGGCCGCGCGTGGCCGCGCCTGCTGCGCCGGCTCGAGAAAACGCCCGTCGCGCCGCGCCCGACGCAAGCCGACGACGGCGCGCGCGGCGTGCGCCTCTATCGCGCAAATTTCATCCGCTGCCTGTTCGCGCCGCGCGAACGCCATGCGCATGCACCGGTGCAGACGATCGTGCCGCTCGGCGACAAGTACGTGAGCCCCGCGCTGTCCGAGAACCTGTCGCGCTGGGTGCCGCAGTACTACCGCCGTGAGGTCGCGGCCGGCCACTGGCTGCCGCTCGCCGATCCGGCGCGCTTCGCGGATCTGGCCGGGCAACTGATCGACGCGGTCGAATCGGGCAACCAGCCGCCCGCACTCGCGAACGCGCGCCGCCGCGCAACGAGCGGCCGCTTCAGCGGCAAGGTCGCGGTGGTCACCGGCGCGGGCAGCGGCATCGGCCGCTGCGCGGCGCTCGCGTTCGCGCGCGAAGGCGCGACGATCGTCGCGTGCGACATCGATCTCGCGAGCGCCGAACGCACCGCGCTGCTGATCGGGCTGACCGGCGCGCAGGCCCACGCGAAACGCGTCGACGTCGGGTCCGCCGACGAAATGGAAGCGCTGGCGACGTGGGTCGGCGACGAACTCGGCGGCGCCGACGTGGTGATCAACAACGCCGGCATCGGCATGGCCGGCGGCATCCTCGACACGAGCACGCGGCACTGGGAGCGCATCCTGCACGTGAACCTGTGGGGCGTGATCCACGGCTCGCGGCTGTTCGCGCAGCAGATGGCCGCGCGCGGCACCGGCGGGCACATCGTCAACACCGCGTCGGCCGCCGCGTTCGGGCCGTCGCGCGACCTGCCCGCGTATGCGACGACGAAGGCCGCCGTGCTGATGCTCAGCGAATGCATGCGCGCGGAGCTCGCGGAAAAGGGCATCGGCGTGACGGCCGTGTGCCCCGGCTTCGCGGAGACCGGAATCATGGCGTCGACGCAATACGCGGGCGCCAATGCACAGGACGAAGCGCGGCTGCGCAAGCGCGCGACGAAGCTGTACCAGATGCGCGGCCTGAAACCCGAAACCGTCGCGCAGGCGATGGTCGACGGCGTGCTGCGCAACCGTCCCGTCGTCGCCGTCGGCGGCGAGGCGCATGCCATGCGTTTCGTCGGCCGCTTCATGCCGTGGCTCGGCCGGATGATCGCCCGCGTCAGCATGGCATCGCATTGACGGCGCACGACGCCGCACAGGGAGACAAAGATGACCGATACCGCCGACTATCACAAGATCAAGGCCCGGCACGTGAAGTTCGACTTCAGCGACACGCCGGTCACCTGGGTGCCGAACGACCCGGGCAGCACGCACATCATCAACACGCTGAACCTGCTGTTCCCGGAAGGCGAGCTGTGGTTCTGCCGCGTGTACAACAAGGCCTTGCCGCTGATCACCGACGCGCGCCTGCGCGACGAGGCCGAAGGCTTCCTGCGGCAGGAGGCCGTGCACTCGCGTTCGCACGGCGGCGTGCTGAAGCACTACTACGACCGGCACGGGATCGACACGAAGCCGTTCACGCAAAAGCTCAACCGGCTGTTCACGCGCGTGCTCGGCGAACAGCCGCTCGGGCTGAAGATCGGCCACACGCGTTTCTGGCTGCGGCAGCAGCTCGCGGTGATCGCGTCGCTCGAGCATTTCTTCGGCTATCTCGGCAACTGGGTGCTCAACGCGCACGGGCTCGACGAGGGGAAAGCCGACCCGACGATGGTCGACCTGCTGCGCTGGCACGGCGCGGAAGAGGTCGAGCACCGCACGGTCGCATTCGACATCTACCGGCACATGGGTGGCACCTATCCGGAGCGCTGCGTGCACATGGCGTTCGTGATCCTGCTGCTGCTCTACTACATCACGACGGGCGCGAAATTCATGTACCGGCGCGACCCGGACGCCGGCCGCTACCCGGGTTTCGTGCTCGCGTGGTGGCAAGGCTCGCGGCGCGGGCACCTGCCGTCGTTCTGGAAGGTAATCGGCGCGGCGCTGCGCTATTTCAAGCCCGGCTATACGCCGCATCACGAAGGCTCGACCGAACAGGCGCTCGCCTACCTCGCCCGCTCGCCGGCCGCACAGGCGGCTGCGCACGGCGGCAACTGGGGCACGACGAAGGGCGCCTGACCGGGTTTCTTGCCGGCTCCACGGGCGGCGCCCGCCGAAATGCGTACAATCGCGGCTTCAATTTCCCGGAGGTGCCGCGATGGCCATGAAGAAAACCGATCTCGAAAAGAACAAGGCGCTCAAGCTGACGCACGCGATGAAGCAGTCGAGCTCCGCGCGTTTCGGCAAGGGTGCCGAAGAAGCCGTCAAGCTCGACCGCCGCGCGCAGCGCAAGCTCGACCAGGAACAGGGCCTCGTGCCGTTCGCATGCAAGCTCAACGCCGAACTCGTCGAACAGCTGAAGGCGCGCGCGGCCACGCACCCGGAAGGGATGACGGGCCTGCTGTCCGAGCTGCTCGTGAACGGCCTCGCGCAACGCGACGCGTAACCGTCACGCATCTCGAAATTTCCGTTGACATTGATGCGCTGCCACGACACACTCGTTCGCATGCTTATGCTCAAGCCCGCCGCCATCGCGCATGAAAACCGAGTGAACGCCCATCCGTGGCGATCACTGGAGGCGCTTGTGCGTTAGCATCGAGATTCAGTTGCGCATGTCACAAGGCCTCGCCGGAAACGGATGGGGCCTTTTTGTTTTGGTGCGCGTCATCCCGCCCGGCTCAACGGATGGAGATGACGATGGACCAAGCAAGCCGGCTGGTTGTCTGCCCCGATCGGTGCCGCACCGATGCGATCGCGTTGCCGCGGGTCGTGATCCAGTTCACGGTCGCGCCGCGCAAGACGCTGGCGTGGCGCGCGCAAAACGATGCCGAGATTCGCGTGCACGACGCGACGCTGTGGGTCACGCGGCTGGGCAGCGTCGACGATTACTGGATACGAACCGGCGACGTGCTGCGCGTGCGGCGCGGCGATCGTATCTGGATGAGCACCGACGACACCCGTCCGGCCGAGGCATCGATCACGACCGCGTACGCGACGGGACACTGTGCATGGCTCGCGCGTGCGCTTGTACGAATGCGCAGCCTGTTGCGCGAACGATGTCGAAGTCGCTCATGACGAACGCGTCGCGACGCATGCGATCGGGGTACGCTGCCACTCGCGCGCAGCCGCCGACGCATCCCCTGCACTATCTCGAAAATTGTCGTTGACAACGCCGTTCCACGAAGACAAACTCGTTCGCATGCCTACGTACACGCTCGTCTCCACCTCGATTCATCGATCGATGAACATTCGAAAGAATGGTTCACGGGAGGCGCTTGTGCGTTAGCAATCGGGCAGTACCGCATGTCACACAAGGCCTCGCCGGAAACGGATGAGGCCTTTTTGTTCTGGTGCGCGCCATCCATCCGGCTCAATCACTGGAGAAGACGATGGACCAGGCAAGCCCGCTGTTTGACCGTCCCGATCGGCGCCACGCCGGCACGATCGCGTTACCGACCGTCGTGATCCGTTTCGCGGTCGCGCCGCGCACGACGATGACCTGGCGCGCGCCGCGGGACGCGGAGCTCCGCACGCATGGCGCGGCGCTGTGGGTCACGCGCCCGCCGAGCGTCGACGATTGCTGGGTGCAGCCCGGCGACGTGCTGCGCATCGCACGCGGCGAACGCATCTGGCTCGGCACCGTTGCCGACCGGCCGGCCGAAGCGACGCTCACGACCGCGTACGTGCGTCGCGGCGAGCGCTTCAGGCGCACACTCGCGCAAGTGCAACGTTTGCTCTTCGGGATAGCGGGAAGGAGTGGATGAGCGACGTGCCGTCAGGCACGCGAGACGCGGAACGGCCGCGACCGAAAACAGACGCACCCGCGGCATGAGGCGCCGCGGGTGCGCATCGAATGACGCGACACGCCGGTGCGTGCCGCGAGCGATCGCGCGCCGCGATGCAGCTGATGCATCAGGTGCTGGCGGCGAGACGCGGGCCCGTGCTGCGGGGAGTGGAATCGAGGTCGGGGCGTTGCGCTGCCTGCGAGGTCACCCACGGATCGATGCCCTGCTTCTGCACCTCCTCGAGGAATGACACACGTGTGCGCCAGTAATCCGCTTGTAATTTCGCGTCGATGACGCGCTGTTCGGCAGCGAACAGTTCCATGCGCGCCGTCACGAGCATCGACGCAGCGGTTTTTTCCGGCGTGGGGGCGTGTCGCATCGCCCAACGGCTGATCCAGTTCAACATGCTGACCTCCGTGATTACGGACGAACCCGCATCGGGCAATCGCAATCGGCCGTGCCTGCCCGAACGCGCAACGGCCTTGACCGCACTTCACCGCCCGGCCTGCACGGACTGCGACTCCCCCGCGTCGGCAATTACCGGCCGGCGTGTGCATGCGCGGTGTATCTATCCTAGAAAGACTTGCCGGTTTATGCGATGGGGTCTTGCAATCTTTTACACAGAAACCACAGTCGCCCCCGCATCACGACATGACAGTTGCGGGCGGGACGGCTTCGGCGCACGATAGCCCGATATCTGCAACCGCCTGGACTGAAGAATGGCCGCTGCACGCCGCTGCCGGGCCTCTGCACCGGCCGCGCACGTGCTGCCTGCCCCACGTTCGTGCAGCATGCGGGCGCTCCGTTTCAGCCGGATGTCATCCCGCACCCGCCACGCGCGCCACACCGCGCGCCGCTTTGTGCGTCCGCTTGCACGTCCGGTTTGCACTCGCTTCGCACGTTGTTGCGCACGCATCGGCCGGCTCCGTTCGCTTGCCTCGCCTCCTTGCCTTGCTCCCGTTTCCGCCATTTCTTCCGGTTCGTTCCACCCGAACCGGTAAAATGCGCGCCTTCGCCGCGCGGCCGGGCTGCCAGACCGTTCGCGCGCAGGCAGCCGACCGATCTTGCGATCGTGCCCCCAACTATATCGTCCGAGCTATCCGCGCTATTACAATCCGCCGATAGCCGGGCAATAGTGGCTGGTTACATTAAGCCCGCCGTCCGCTGCCTGTACAACAATTCGGCACAACAAGCAACACGACAACCCGACCGGAGAAACGCCTTCATGGAATCCATCAAGCGGTATTTCGGCTTCGCTGAAGCCGGCACCGACTTCCGCACCGAAATACTCGCGGGCGTCACCACGTTCCTGACGATGGCCTACATCATCTTCGTCAACCCCGCGATCCTCGGCGACGCCGGCATGCCGAAGGAATCCGTGTTCGTCGCGACCTGCCTCGTCGCGGCGCTGGCATCGATCATCATGGGGCTGTACGCGAACTACCCGATCGCATGCGCGCCCGGCATGGGCCTGAATGCGTATTTCGCGTACACGGTCGTCAAGGGGATGGGCTTCACGTGGCAGGCCGCGCTGGGCGCGGTGTTCATCTCCGGCTGCCTGTTCCTGCTCGTCACGCTGTTCCGCGTGCGCGAGGCGATCGTCAACGGCATTCCGAAATCGCTGCGGATCTCGATCACCGCGGGTATCGGCCTGTTCCTCGGCATCATCTCGCTGAAGACGTCGGGCGTGATCGTCGGCAACCCGGCCACGCTCGTCACGCTCGGCGACCTGCACAAGCCCACGACGATCCTCGCGATCATCGGCTTCTTCACGATCGTCACGCTCGACCACCTGCGCGTGCGCGGCGCGATCCTGATCGGCATCATCGGCGTGACGATCCTGTCGTTCTTCTTCGGCGGCAACCAGTTCCACGGCGTGTTCTCCGCGCCGCCGTCGATCGATGCGACGCTGTTCAAGCTCGACATCGGCGCCGCGCTGTCGACCGGCATCATCAACGTGATCCTCGTGTTCTTCCTCGTCGAGCTGTTCGATGCGACCGGCACGCTGATGGGCGTCGCGAACCGCGCGGGCCTGCTCGTCGAAGGCAAGATGAACCGCCTGAACAAGGCGCTGCTCGCCGACAGCACGGCGATCGTCGCGGGCTCGGTGCTCGGCACGTCGTCGACCACCGCGTATATCGAAAGCGCATCGGGCGTGCAGGCCGGCGGCCGCACGGGCGTGACGGCCATCACCGTCGCGGTGCTGTTCCTCGCGTGCCTGTTCATCGCACCGCTCGCCGGCGTCGTGCCGGCGTATGCGACGGCACCGGCACTGCTGTACGTGTCGTGCCTGATGCTGCGCGAGATGGTCGAGGTGCCGTGGGACGATGCAACGGAAGCCGTGCCGGCCGCGCTCACCGCGCTGCTGATGCCGTTCACGTACTCGATCGCGAACGGCGTCGCGTTCGGCTTCATCGCTTACGGCGGCCTCAAGCTGCTGACGGGCCAGGCCCGCTCGGTCAAGCCGATCGTGTGGATCATCGCGGCCGTGTTCCTGTTCCGCTTCTTCTATCTCGGCAGCGAGTGACGGTCGCGCTTCGGCGCGATGCACGACGAACGAACGCCACCTTCGGGTGGCGTTTTCGTTGGGCGGGTCGCGCGGGCCCGCCCGCGCGCATCACGGCGTCGCGACGCCCTTGAGTTCCTCGTCGTACAGCCGCTGCGCCAGCGGCGGATCCAGCGTCTTGACGCGGCGGTACAACTGCATCGCGTCATCGACCCGCCCGGTGCGGCGATAGGCGACCGCCAGGTTGGCGATCACGTGTGCGTCGTCGGGATACGCGCGGTTCATGCCCTCGAAGATCCCGACCGCCGCATCGGGCCGGTTGCTGCGGATCGCCGCGATGCCCGTTGCCTCGAGCGCCAGCCGGTTCGCCGGATCGAGTTTCAGCGCCTGATTCGAATGATTTTCTCTGCGATCCTGACGAATCGATACGCCGGGTCGTGCCGGCACACTAGCAGCCGGCCGGGCGCGGCAGCAATCCGGTGCGGCCCGCATACGAAAATGCCGCCCGGGCCCGCCGAACGGCATCGCATGAAAGGCAACGTCTTCGCGTGCGCGGCGTTCAGCGACGCGCGCAGCAGGACGGGCGTCGTGTCGTCAGCGCCAGTTGGCCTCGTAGAAGCGGACGTAGCCGCTGCGCAGCGTCACGCATTGCGCGCGCGTCTCCGACAGCAGGCGCCGTGCAGCTGCCTCGATACGGTCGCGGTGCTGGTCGAAGGCACCGACCATGTCCTCGAAGCGCGGCGAAGCCGCACCGAAGTGGTCTTCCAGCGCCTCGGCGGTGATCTGACATTGAACGCGCTCGCCATTCACCAACGCCGTGAACGCAAGCATCAGGTCGCGCCCCGAATACTCGGGCTTCTCGTTCGTGAAATGGATTTGCATGGGACCCGCCTCGACCGGTAGAAAACGAATGACCGCGTCCGTCGTCCGCCACCGGCCGGACGAAATGTACGCGGGCTCGCCGGCGGGGCACGGCCCGCGGGTAATGGCGCGGGTAATGCATGCCGGTTGCTTTCCACTTTAGACGGTTTCGCGCGGGAGACAAAATTTACGGCGTGCGTCGTTCCGACGCGCATTTCATCTGATCAGCGCGGCATCCGGCACCGTTTCGGAAACCGGCGTCAGTGAGGGTCGTTGGGCCAGACGTTGAGCGCGATTGCGGCCGTCGTGGCGCCGACCGCAATCGCGGCCGCCCCGTATCGCACCGCATCGGTCAGATCGAACAGCAGCCCGTGGATCGCCACGGCAATGCCGCCCAGCATGATGAATGTGGCGATGGCCGCCAGCACGACTCTCAGTTCCGTCCGAACCATGATGCGTCTCCCGAACGGATGCATGTCACGTCGCATGCATGTTGCAATGCGGAACACGGCGCGTGCGTGCTCCGTTTCAATCATTGCAGGCGGGCATTTAAAAGCAAGTGGATTTTATACGCGGTCGCACATCGCACGCGGCGCTTGTATGATGATGTGTGCCCGGATGGCCGGTGTTCGCGCGTCGATGGTGCGCCGCACGCGCAGGCGGGAACCGGTAGAGGAATCCGGCGAGCACGTGTGTGCCGGATCGGCCGGATTCGAGGAGCGTGGGGCTCAGGTGGCGCTGGAGTGGTAACCCGGGTCGACCGTGAAGCAGGGGGCTCGAGTGCTAACTTGGGTCGACCGCGAAGCATGGGGTCCGAGTAAGCGCTAAAAAGCCAACTCGGGTCGCCCGCGAAGCATGGGACCCGAGTAAGCGCTAAAGCGCTAACTCGGGTCGACAGGAGACAAGTCATGCCGCAACCTTTCGTGCTGCCCGCCACCGCGGGTCGCACCGACCTGCTCGCGCAGGCGCATGCGCGTTCGACCGCGGTCGGCCTGCGCGCGCACGAACGTCCCGATTTCTCGCCGCTGTCGCGCATCGCGCTGCGCGAACTGCTCGACACGAATCACGCGCTGTTCTCGCACGCCCGCCCGGTCATGGAGAACCTCCACGCGCAAATCGCCGACACGCAAAGCCTCGTGCTGCTGACCGACGCGGACGGCGTCATCCTGCACAGCATCGGCGACGCGGACTTCATCGAAAAAGCCAACCGCGTCGCGCTGTGCACGGGCGTTTCGTGGGCGGAAGGCGCACGCGGCACCAACGCGATCGGCACCGCGCTCGCATCGGGCCAGGCCGTCGCCGTGCACGGCGACGAACACTTCCTGCGCGCCAACCACATCCTCACCTGCTCATGCGCGCCGATCTTCGACCCGTTCGGCCGCACGCTCGGCACGCTCGACGTCAGCGGCGATCCGCGCGGATCGAGCCCGCACACACTCGCGCTCGTGCGGATGTCCGCGCAACTGATCGAGAACCACCTGTTCGCGAACCAGTGCGCGGAAGCCCTGCGGCTGCGCTTTCATGCGCACGAGGAATGCGTCGATTCGCTGTTCGCCGGGCTCGTCGCCTTCGGCCTCGACGGCGGGCTGATCGCCGCGAACCGCAGCGCACAATTCCAGCTCGGCGCGTCGTTCGACGCACTGCAACATCAGGCCAGCGACGCGCTGTTCGGCATGCGCTTCAGCCAGCTCGCGCAGCAGGCGGCACGCGCACCCGGTGCGATGTTCCGCCTCACGCTGTCGACCGGCGTACGCGTAATGGCGCGCTGCGAATTCGCGGAAGCGCACAAGACCGCCGTCGCCGTCACGCCGCCCGCACCCGCCGCACGCGTGCGCACAGCGGACCCCGATGCGATCACGTTCGCAACGCTCGACACGGGCGACGCACGCATGGCCGCCGTGCTCGAACGCGTCGCGAAGATCCGCGGGCGCGACCTGCCGCTGTTGATCCTCGGCCAGACCGGCACCGGCAAGGAATGGCTCGCCCGCGCACTGCACCAGGCATCGCCTCGCGCGGACGGCCCGTTCGTCGCGGTCAACTGCGCGGCGCTGCCCGATTCGCTGATCGAGGCCGAGCTGTTCGGCTATGAGGACGGCGCGTTCACCGGCGCGCGCAAGCGCGGCAGCCCCGGCAAGATCGTGCAGGCCGATGGCGGCACGCTGTTTCTCGACGAAATCGGCGACATGCCGCTCGCGCAGCAGGTCCGGCTGATGCGCGTGCTGCAGGAACGCGCGGTGATGCCGCTCGGCGGCGCGCGCGCGGTGCCCGTCGACGTGCGCGTGGTCTGCGCGACCCATCGCGACCTGCGCGCGATGATCGCGGAAGGCACGTTCCGCGAAGACCTGTTCTACCGGATCAACGGGCTCGCGGTCACGCTGCCGGCGCTCGCCGTACGCACGGACCTGCCCGCGCTCGTCGAGCGGATTCTCGCGCGGCTTGCACGCAGCGAACCGATGCCGCGCCGCATCGCGGCCGACGTGCTCGACGCGTTCACGCGCCACCGCTGGCCCGGCAACCTGCGCCAGATGACCAACGTGCTGCGCACGGCCGGCATGCTGGCCGAGGACGAAGACGAAATCACGCTCACCCATTTGCCCGACGATTTCTGGCTCGACTGCGACGACGCGCCGGCGGCGCCGTCATCCTCGGCACCGGCCGCATCGGCCGGCCCGCACGAAGGCACGACGCTGCAACACCATCAGGCCGCGGTGATCGATGCCGTGCTGGCACGGCATGGCGGCAACGTGTCGGCGGCCGCGCGCGAGCTCGGCCTCGCCCGCAATACCGTGTACCGGCACCTGCGCCGGCATTGACGCCGGCGGCCGGCCGACGCCGGCCGTCAGCCCGTTCGGGTATGCTTGGCGCGTTGCCGCCGAATCGCCGCCCGCCTTCGCCATGACCCATCCGGAACACCCTCCCCTCGTGCGCATCGAGCCGCTCGGCGCGACCTTCGATGCGCCCGATTCGCTCACGCTGCTCGAAGCCGCCGCGTTCGCGCGCGTGTCGCTGCCGCGTTCGTGCCGCAACGGCACATGCCGAAGCTGCCTTTGCCGGATCGTCAGCGGCAGCGTACGCTACACGATCGAATGGCCGGGGCTGAGCCGCGAGGAAAAGGCCGACGGCTATACGCTGCCGTGCGTGGCCGTCGCGACGTCGGACCTCGTGCTCGACGTGCCCGACGCGGTCATGCTCGACTAGACGCGGCCCGCGGTCGCGCGTGCCGTCCGGCAAAGGTTGATCCTGTGTGGAGAACGTCATGACCCAGCAAACCGATCGCATCGAAAAACAGGCCCTGCTCAACGCATCGCCCGACCGCGTGTGGGAAGCCGTCAGCAATTCCGGCGAATTCGGCCAGTGGTTCGGCGTCTCGTTTGACGGGCCGTTCGCGGCCGGGCAGCCGCTGTTCGGCCGCATCACGCCGACCCGCGTCGACGACGACGTCGCCAAGGCGCAAGAGCCCTATGCGGGCACTGTGTTCGAAATCGTCGTCGATCGCGTCGAGCCGAAGCAACTGTTCTCCTTTCGCTGGCATCCGTTCGCGATCGACCCGAATGTCGATTACACATCCGAGCCGATGACGCTCGTCACGTTCGCGCTCGCGGCGCAGGCCGGCGGCACGCTGCTCACGGTCACCGAAACGGGCTTCGATCAGTTGATCGAAACGCGCCGCGCGAAGGCGCGCGAGATGAACGATCAGGGCTGGGCCGCGCAGATGACCCTGATCGCGAAATACCTGGCCAGGCACGCGTAGCGCGCTGCAACGCCGCACGGCCGTGTCGACATGCGACTCGACGTGCGTGGCATAATCCGCTCCATCGTCGCCCCTACGCCGCCGCGCATCGCATGCTGAGTCGTCGTCTCCGGAAGATCGGCAGTCTGATCGGGATGCTCGCCATCCTGATGACGGCGCTCGCGCCGACGATCTCGCAGGCCCTGACGACGCAGCAGCGCGTCGATACGCTGCTGGCCGGCTACTGCACGGCTGCGCCGGCCACCGGCGAGCACTCCGCCGATGCGTCGCGAAAGAGCCTGCAGGCCCACCTCCAGGCATGCGGCTATTGCAGCCTGCTCGCCCATACGCCCGCCCTGCCCGCGCCCGAACTGACGTTCGCGGCCAACGTGCACGTCATTCAGCATCGCGAAGCGACCCGCTTCGAAAGCCTGCGCCGCGCGCTGCCGCTCACGGCCGCGCAACCGCGCGCCCCTCCGTTCACGTCCTGATTCGTCGTCAACGCCCGTGATGCCGTAGCGCATCGCGCGGCTCGCGCACGCCGCCGGCGTGCGCGACGTGTCACGTTTCGAAGGACGATCATGACTCACCGTGTTGCGCGCGGCGTCGTACCGCGCGTGCGGCCGCTTGCTGCCGGTGCGTACCGTCGCGCCGGCATTCGCCTGCGGGCAAACGCCCGGCCGCGCCGGTTCGCGCCGGCGTCGGCCGCCATCGGTGCTGCTGCGATGGTGCGCGTGCATCCGTCCGTCGAATCCGTGTTGCTTCATCCGATTCGCCACTCGCACACTCAACCATGAAAACCGCCACTTTCATTCGCGCCACGCTCGCCGCACTCGGCTTCGTCGCGATCCAGGCCGCCCACGCACACGCACTCCCGAAAACGCAGGAACCGGCCGCCGGCGCCACGCTCTCAACCGCGCCGCATGCGGTCTCGATCGATTTCAGCGAGGCGCTCGAGCCCGCTTTCAGCTCGATCGCCGTGACCGACAGCCACGGGCAGTCGGTCGCCGACGGGAAATCGTCCGTCGACGCCGGCAACCGGAAACGCATGCACGTCGCGCTGGCCAGCCTGACCGCCGGCACGTACACGGTCACGTGGACCGCGGTGGCCAGCGATGGCCATCGCACGCAAGGCCACTACGCGTTCACGCTGAAATGACGTTCGCGATGCGCATCGGCGTTTCGTGCCGAGCGCGTCGCCGCCGATAGCCGCCGCATCCACCCATCAGGAGAACCAACCATGAAACGCCCGATTCCGACCGGCCTGCTGTTCGCACTGCTCGCGCTGCAGGCTCCCGCCACGTTCGCCACGCCGGCCGTACAGGCAGAAAACTGCTGGATCCGTGCGATGCCGGCGACCGTGCCGTCGTCCGGCTACTTCACGCTGAAGAACGACGGCGACGCGCCCGTCACGCTGACGGGCCTCGACACGCCCGCATACGGAATGGCGATGCTGCATGAAACGCAAACGAACGGCAGCACCGCGAAGATGGTTCACGTCGACGCCGTCGAAGTGCCCGCGCACGGCACGGTGACCTTCAAGCCGAAGAGCTATCACGTGATGCTGGAGCAGCCGCGCCAGGCCGTCGCGCCCGGCGCGAAGGTGCCGTTCCGGCTGCGTTTCGCGGACGGCTCGACGGTATCCGTGACCTGCGACGCCAAGGCGCCGACCTACGCCGGCCAGTAACGCCGCCCGCCCCCGATCGAAGGAGACGCACATGAAACACCGCCTGCCGCTGGCCGACCTGATCGTCCGCTACCGGACGCCGCTGAACGTCGCCGTGCTGATCGTCTGCGGGATATGGGCCGGATGGATCGCGTGGATGACGCGGCCCGCCGCGATCGATACGCCGCCGTCGATCCCCGCGTACTGCATGCGCGACGCACGCTGACGCGCCGCGACGGCACGGTTCCGGGCAAGCCCGGGCCATTTATTGGCGTGGCATCATCGCGTCATCCCGCCCGCCGGAACCGCCTCTCGGAGCGCCGCATGTCCTTTCAGACCTGGATGCTGTTTGCCGCAGCCTATCTCGCCACGACGCTGTCGCCGGGCCCCAACGTGCTGCTCGTCATCCGCAACACGGTGCGCTACGGCACGCATGGCACGGCCGCGACGATCGCGGGCAATCTCGTCGCGCAGGGCGTGGTCGTGGTGCTCGTCGCACTCGGCGTCGGCGCGGTGCTCGCCGCGATGCCGCCGCTGTTCGTCGCGATGAAGGTGGCCGGCGCCGCGTACCTGATGGTCCTGGGTGTCAGGCAACTGCGCGGCGAGCGCAAGGCCGGTGCGTCGACCGGCGCGGCGGAGCTCGCCGCGCCCGACCGCGGGAAGCTGTTCCGCGAAGCGCTGTTCGTGTCGGGCAGCAACCCGAAGACGATGATCTTCCTGTCGGCGTTCATGCCGCAGTTCATCGTGCACGACCGCCCGCTCGCGCTGCAGTTCGTCGTGATGTACGCGACGATCGCATGCACCGTCGTGGTCGTTCACAGCGTCTATTCGGCCGGCGTGCGCCGGTTCCATCGCGGCTTCGGCTTGAGCCGCGCGGTGCGTGCGCTCAAGCGCGCCAGCGGGCTGCTGTTCGTCGGGCTCGGGATCAAGCTGCTGACTGCGCGGCAGGCGTAAGCGCTCGTATTGCCGAGACCGAACTTGCCGCGCCGTCCCGTCAGCGTGTTTGCGCAGCCAGCGCGGCGGTGATCTCCACGAACGACGGCCGCGCGTCGACATCCTCGTTCAAACAGGCTGCCGCCAGTGCGTCGAGCACGCGCCGGCCGGCCCACGCCTGCTGCCCGCATCGATCGAGCAACTCGCCGAGCAGGTAACCGAACGCGCGCACCTCGAGCCGTTCGAACCGCACACCGCGCATGCGGTCGCTCACGTCGTAGAGCGACGCCGCGCCGAAATCGCCGAGCAACGCGCCACCGGCACCGTCGTGCAGGATGTTGTGCGCATACAGGTCGCCGTGCATGATGCCGCGTTCGTGCAGATGGCCCGCGACCGACGCGATGCCGTGCGCGATCCGCAGCGTCGCGGCAGGCTCGAATCCCGTGCTGTCGGCATACACGTCGCGCGTGCAGGTCGCGAAGCTCGGCGGCCCCGCGAGACTCGTCAGCGCGGGATCGACGAGTTCCATCACGAGGCCGTGCGTGCCGTCCGGGTGCCCGCGCACCTTGCCGATCACCGGGATCATGTTCGGGTGGCGGCCGGCATGCAGGCACGCGGCCATTTCGCAATCGGGCAGGCCGTCGCTCGTCACCGCGCCCTTGAACAGCTTGACGGCGACCGCGCGCGGCGCACGGTTATCCGCCGTCCATTGCGCGCGGTAAATCACGCCCGATGCGCCTTCACCGAGCTTCTGCCCGCATGCGAGCGATGCCCAATCGACGTCCGCGACATCCGGCTCCGCCGACGCCGCGGCTTCCGGTGCCGCACCGAACGGATTGCCGGCGGCAGCAAGCCACGCGAGCCGCGGCATCCGCAGCAGCCAGTCCGGCAGTTCGTCCAGGTGATTCGCCGACAGGCGCACCAGTTCGAGCGCGCGGCAGGCGGCCAGCCCGGCCGGCAGCGTGCGCAGCCGGTTGCCGGCGAGCATCAGCTTCTGCAAGCGCGAACAATCGCCGATATCGGCGGGCAACTCGTCGATTGCGTTGTCGGTGAGGATCAGCCAGCGCAATGCGCGCGGCAGCGATCCGCGCGGCACGGTTTGAATCCGGTTCGCCTTGAAGCCGATCATGTCGAGTTGTTCGCACGCGCCGAGCACGCCGGGGAACGCGGTGAAGCGGTTGCCGGACGCGAACAGGATGCGCAGGCGATGCAGGCGCGGCAGGTCGTCCGGCAGCGCGGTGAGCGCATTGCCGGTCAGGTCGAGCACTTCGAGCGTGTCGGCGAGATCGAAAATCTCGCGCGGAAAGGCCGTCAACCCGCATGCGAGCTTGAGTTGCCGTGCGCCGGCCAGTTGCCCGGCCTGCAGTTGTTCGAGGGTATGTGTCACGCGGAGAAAACGGGTTGCGGTTGCGGCGGCCATCGGGTCGATCGCCCGAATTCTACCGGGATCGCTTTCGCGCATCCGCCCATCGTGTCACACCCTCTTCACAAACGCGAAATGTGACGCTACAATTGCGCCCCTTGCAGTGCAATGCAGTGCCGACGTGGTGAAATTGGTAGACACGCTATCTTGAGGGGGTAGTGGCGAAAGCTGTGCGAGTTCGAGTCTCGCCGTCGGCACCAGAAGCGGTTTTACCGCGCTTCGAGTTCAGCAGTCCCCGCCTTGCGTCGGTTCCGACGATCCAGCCGCCTCGCAACGAGGTTTTCGTCGTGGTTCCTTCCTCATCGTCCGCCTGGCGCGGCATGTGCCAATTGCCGGCCGACAAGACCTGTCGGAGCATGGCCCACATCGATAACCGCACGTTCCCCTTTCCAGCTTGAAGTCCATTCGATCGGACGCTGTCGGGAACGCTGTGCGTCACTCTTTACTGACGGCCCGGCCACACTCCGGACAGCACTCTCCGCGATCCGAGAGAAGCAAATGACCGATGTCCGGTCGACTTCAATGCGGCATTCATGTCGTTCCGCGTACCGATGACGCGGCCGCCGACCCTGCAATCCGATTCCACCGGCCACGCGTCAGGACAAGTTGAAGACCTGACTGCAAGGCAGCTTTGCTCCGCTATCGATCGTCAGATTGAAGTACGGTTTGCGATCGAGATGCTTTTCGTCCGCATCGGGATCGGGGATATTTCGAAATCGCTCGAAAACAAGCGTCTTGCCGTTCCGCAACCGTATCGACATGAACTTCATCGATTGATCGAAGGCCGGCGTTCCCCATGACGAATCAATCGGCTTCCCCCCGCCAGCGGAGAGGTAGACCGACAGGGTATTGCCCCACTCCTGGCGGGGCACCACCTTCATCTGATCGGCATCCGCCTGAGGCACGCCCACATTGACGGAAAGTTTCTTCCCTCCCTTTGCCGTGCAAACGAACTCCTGATTGCCGCCGAACCGCTGCTGAAACGCGACGAACGGATCGGCGTTGCCTTGATCGGCCAGAACTGTCGCCCCCCAGCAAGAAAGCACTGCGCCAGAAATCAAAAACCAGGCATTCCATTTCATTTGATCCAGACTCCCGTTACCTTTCTACCCTTTCCGATCAACGTGGGTTTCTCGTCCTTGCGCATCACCCTGCTATTCGGGCTGATGTAATCACTCGCGAACAACGGTCCGGGCAGTACGACCTCGGCCTGACCACGAGTCGATTCATCGGTCGTATCGTAGACGATCACGGCACCCTCGGGGGCATCATAGGGGCTGGCGATGTGCAAGCAGGCAACCCTCTTCTGCGTGGTGCAGCGAATGAATAGTGAATTCCTCACCGACAAGCTCCCCAACCGGTCACGACGATCATCGATTGAAAATTCCAGAATCCATCCTTCATTTTCATCTCGCGATCAACACCGACAGATTGCAGACGGCAGCGCACGACAATTAACAAAAGTACTTCTTCGTCGATATTGAAGTCATTCAAATGCGAAGGCCAACATCCCGTCGAATACAACATCATCGCTCTTCAAGCATGTTCGAAAAACGCGACGGCACATGGCTTCGCGGTTTTGTTTCCGCGGCCCTCACGCCGCCCCATCCTCCCCCGCCAGCATCAGAAAATTCCGGACCACCGCCGACGATTCATCGCATCGTGACGCAATGGCGAGCCGTGCCCGCAACGCATCCCCCGCCAACGGCCGATAGACGACTCCGGCAACCTGCACCTGCGTAATCGCCTTCGGCACGACCGACACGCCGAGCCCGGCCGCAACCAGCGTCACCGCGGACGCCATTTGCGGCGCAGGCTGCGCCATGCGCGGCTCGAACCCGGCTGCATTGCATGCGGCGACGATATGGTCGAACAGCGCGCCGCCGGCCTCCCTCGGCACCTGCACGAACGACTCGTCAGCCAGCTCCACCAGATCGATCCGCCGCCGCTGCGCCAGCCGGTGCGCAACGGGCAGCGCGACGAACATCGGTTCGTCGTCCCAGTCGAGCATCCGCAACGTCGCGGCGGCCCGGCGTGCCGGCCGCACGATCGCGACGTCGAGGTGCCCGGCCTCCAGCGCCTCCAGCAGCATCCGCGACGCGGCCTCCTGCAACGTCAGCTCGGCATCCGGAAACGCTTCCCGAAAGCGCCGGATCAGGTCCGACACTTTCGAATTGAACGCCGCCGTCCCGGTGAAACCCACGCGCAGATGCCCGGTTTCCCCGCGCGCGGCCCGCCTTGCCGCGCGCACCGCACGCTCGGCGGCGTCGAGCACGCGGCGCGCTTCCTGCGCGAAGACCTCGCCCGCCAGCGTCAGCTCGGCGCCGCGCGCGGTCCGCCTGAACAGTTCCACATCGAGCTCGCTTTCGAGCGCCTTGATCTGCTGGCTCAACGGCGGCTGCCCGATGCCGAGCGCCTCGGCAGCCTTGGTGAAATTCGACGCGGCCGCCACGGCCAGAAAATAACGGAGATGCCGGAGTTCCATTCGTACGTGCTCTCACGGTGTGCCGGGTGGGTTCACCAGCCAGTGGTTAAACATATCGCTTCGGTTACTTTCATATATTGGACATATACATGACCGTGCGCAAGAATTCAGGCGTTCCTTCGCACATCGAGCGCAGTCATGTCCTCCCCTTCGCTTTCCCGTGCCCTGCCCGGCGCGCAACAGGCCACGCCCGATGCGTTGCCCGCCGGCGTTTCCCCGCGCTCGGCCGCCTACAAGCGCATCGCGCTGGCCCTCTTCCTTGCCGGTTTTTCCACGTTCTCGCTGCTGTACTGCGTCCAGCCGCTGCTTCCCGCGTTCGCACGCGAGTTCGGCCTCGGCGCGGCCTCGAGTTCGCTCTCGCTGTCGCTGTCGACCGGGATGCTGGCGATCTCCATTCTGTGCGCCGGCGCGCTATCCGAACGCGTCGGGCGGCGCGGGCTGATGTTCGCGTCGATGACGCTCGCCGCGCTGTTCAACGTGCTCGCCGCGCTGTCGCCCGACTGGAACCTGCTGCTGGTCTGGCGCGCGCTGGAAGGTTTCGCGCTGGGCGGCGTCCCGGCTGTCGCGATGGCGTATCTCGCCGAGGAAATCGCGTCGGAAGGGCTCGGTTTCTCGATGGGGCTCTATGTCGGCGGAACCGCGTTCGGCGGCATGGTCGGACGGATCGGCATGAGCATGCTGGAAGAGCACTTCTCGTGGCGCACGGCGATGCTGACGATCGGTGTCGTCGACCTGGTCGCGGCGGCCGCGTTCGTGATGCTGCTGCCGCCGTCGCGGCGCTTCGTGAAGCGCACCGACCTGACGCTGCGCCATCACGTCCGGCTGTGGGGCGAGCAACTGCGTCACGCGCGGCTCCCGTTCGTGTTCGCGATCGGCTTCCTGGTGATGGGAGCGTTCGTGACGATCTACAACTATGCGGGCTTCCGGCTCACCGCGGCCCCGTTCAACCTGAGTGCGACCGCGTGCGGGCTGATCTTCGGCGCCTACCTGTTCGGGATGGTGTCGTCATCGAGCGCCGGCGCGCTCGCCGACCGTCTCGGACGCGCACCTGTGCTCGTCAGCGGCGTGCTCGTGTTCGCGGCGGGCCTCGTGCTGACGCTGTCGCATTCGCTCGCCGCGATCGTCGTCGGCATCGTGCTCGTCACGATCGGCTTCTTCATTGCCCACTCGGTCGCGAGCGGCTGGGTGGGCTATCTCGCGGGGGCCGCGAAGGGGCACGCCGCGTCGCTGTACCTGCTTGCGTACTATCTCGGGTCGAGCGTGCTCGGGTCGATCGGCGGCACGTTCTGGCAACACGGCGCGTGGACGGGCGTCGCCGCTTACGTCGCGGTGCTGCTCGTGCTCGGGCTGCTGGCTGCGCGCCGGCTGGCACGGGCGTAGTGGGTACGTAATGGGCACATCACGGGTGCGGCGCGGGTCGCGCGCGATCCGGTCCCCCGTGGCCTGCTTCAAGTACGCCACGCATCGGGATAGTCGCGCATCGATCAGGATGCCGGCCCATTCTGCCGCTTCACCGCGTTGTTGCTCACACGCGAGCAATGCCCAAACGACGTCCGCAACGCCCCGATCGGCCGGCGCTACCGCTTCCGGCACCGCGCCGAACGGCTTGCCGGCGACTGCGGCAAGCCCGGCAGGTCGTCTGGCTGCACGGTGCACGCACTGCCGGTCGGGTCGAGTACTTCGAGCGAATCGGAAAGATCGAACATGAGCCGGAGCGCGCCCCGGACGGTTCAAGGACCCTGCTCCTCTCCGAGGGGAACAGGGTTCTTCGTCACATCTCGGGAGACAGACGCAAGCGGTTCGCCAGGTCTGCTACGGCGAACCGGAATCGATACGAGTCGGGCTTCCCGGTCCTTCCGATTTTCCAGCTTCCGTCCTGCGCCACGGCCGCCTTGCATACGACAGTCTCCGGGTCGGGAATGGTCCATGCCGACAGGTCAGCCCTCCAAAGCTGCGGCGTCAATGTCCACGTTGAGCCGATCGGCGTCACATGACCGACTGCCGTGCCAAGTAACGGCACGAACCCCTTCAGAGTCATGTCACCACCCGGCTCTCCCGACGCCAGCAAGAAGCCGGTGACTTCTGTGGTGGACGTCTCCTCGCGGTAGGATACCGGGATCACGAACGATGTTTCGGTATCGCCAGTTACGCCCGGAATCACCGACACGATGCAACCATTGAGCGCGTACCATGGCTCCGACAATTTGGTCGAGAGCTTGCGGAAATCGCCGCCCAAATTCGCATCCCCGGCCGTGGCAGGTGACGCCGGTCCGATAGGACGAACTGCCACGATTTGCCCGACGCTGTCTTCAAGCGCAGCCATCGGCACTTCTTCCTGCCAGAGCTTCGGGGAATACGCGAAAGCCTGAACATCATCGCCGGTCGCGACTGGCGGCGAGATCTGGACGAGTACATCGAGCGCCGCCCGCAATGCCGCGCCGTATTCGCCGACAAAACGCCGGTAGGACGTACTGAAATCCAGGCTGTCGTATGTCTTCATGACGGCGGTGTCGTACGCAGCGCCTGCCGGCATGAAAATCGTCAATCCTTTCGCCAGCGACCGGTTGCTTCCCGCCCGCTTGACGACGACGGCCTGATTCAGCGCTTTTTCGACCTCACTGCTCGCGACCGTCGGCCTCGGCAGCGCCGCAAGCTCGAGCGCCCTTGAAAACTGCACCAGATCGACCATATCGGTGACTCTCGTCCAGTCGGTATCGAACGAACGCGCGTTGACGCGTGCACGTGCGATGTCCTCTACGCTGTTTCCGTTGGCATAGAGATCGCGGCCCAGTGCGTCAGCCACGCCGATGACACTGTCCAGCGCCCCCAGGTCGACGAGCGAAACCGTGAAATCCGGATTGTCTCCCGCGCGCAAGCCGGCATAGCTGTTGACGATCAGCGTTCCCAGGTCTCGGGCATTCATACCAGGCTGTGCGACGAGACCGCCCAATACGCTGGCGTAATCCCACCCGCCGAATTCAAGATCCTCGGATGCGACCAGATAGTCCGCATACGGGCGAAACGCGGCGGCAACCTCGACACTGGCCATCAGGCATGCGTCGAATCCGACCAGATCGAAGCGCTTTCCCGTGGCCGCGGTCGCGCGCTGAAACGCCTGGGTCATGTCCCGCAACGACAAACGCGGGAGGTCCCCCGCATCGCGCTCGGCCTTCGTCGTCGTCCGATAACCAAAGCCGCCATTCGGGCCGCCCCCGTGATCGCCCAGAATGACCGCGACCCGCTTCGCCGGATACTGCCGGATACCCCATTCGAGAAAATCGCTCAGCGTGGCCGATGCCGCCATGTCCTGCCCTCCGAGGTCGGCCAGCCTGGTTCGCCGCCCCTGCGAGAGCTGCCAACGTTGAGTCCGAGTCCAGTCGACGTCCTTCTGCACCTGGTCTCCGCCGCCGGTCGTAACCAGGATATTCACGTTCGTACCGGCCGTGGCCTTGGTCATCGTGTCAAGATCGGATTGAAGGTCCGATGTCAAATCCGAACCGACAAGATAAACGAGCACCGTACGCTCGGCCGTCGCCGTTATCGAATCGTCTCCCGATCCGCAAGCGCTCATCAATCCGGCCAGCGCGAAACCCGCGAGCAGCCGTCCGATCCGCCTCCACGTCATGCACCAGCGCTTTCCCATTGCTTTCTCCTGAAATGTACTCATCCGTTGTCCTTCGCATCACGCCTCGCCCCTTCACACCTGACCGACGAGCGAAGCAACGATTCCGATCAGTTCCGCGACGAGCAACATCAACGCGCCGATCACCAGTATCGCGAGCCAACAACCGCGGCGTCCGCTGCGCGTCGTCATCTGCGCTCCGGCAAATTCGACCCGGCACTCGGCCACTCACCGTTCACCGCGCGATAAACGACGAGTGCCTCGCGCGTATCGCCGGGGCGCGCGCCATGCCAGAACGGCGCCCATGACGCCCCTGGATCCGGCACCGCACCGCGCATGCCTTGTACGACGAGCCAGCGGCACGCGCGCGCACGCGGCTCGTCCATCGGTACGTAGCGGAGTCCGGCGAAGTAATCGAGCATCGGCGCCTCGGATTCGCCGAGCCCCGGGCTCGCGATGCAATCGCCCGCACGCCACTCGCGTGCAAGCTGGATCTTCAGGTCGTCGAACACCGACCGATAACTTTTCGCTACGTCGAGCCAGGGCAGCAACAGCGTGTAGACAAGGCCCCAGGCGAGCACCACGCCGCTGGCCCACGACAACGCACCACGCCACGGGCCCGCTCCGCGCAGCAACAGCAACGCGGCGAGCCAGCCGACGCTCAGCGCGAACGCCGTGCAGATCGCCGCGGGTTGCAGAGGAATCGTCCAGTCAAGCGGCAGCCAGCCCCCCAACCACCCGAAGATGTCGCGCGGCAGCGTGTCGTGCGTCATCGCAAGCCAGACGCACCACACCAGCACCGCACATGCACCGAACAGGCCGCGACTCGCGTAATCCCACGCGACATGCACGCGAGCCGGCATACGCTCGACGCTGCGCGCGGCGATGAGCGACAGCGGCCCGATAAACGGCAGGATGTAGAGTTGCCGCGACGTCGCGGCAAAGTGGAGCACGATCAGCCCGATCGCGGCGAATGCGACCGGCAGCGCGATCGACGGATTGCGCCAGCCGCGCAACACACCACCGGCGATCGCCACGACCGCGAGCGGACCAACCGGAAACCCGACCGTCAGCAATGCACGCCAGATGAACAGCAGCTTGTCGTTCTCGGCGCCGAGCATCGGCACCGAGAAGCCGAAGAAGCGGCCGACGTTGTTGTCCCAGAACCAGACGGCGAACAGCGTTTCCGAACGCAGATAGAGCGCCGTCGGCCAGATCAACGCGAACGGTGCGCAGACGAGCGCGGCCATCGCGAGCGCACGCGCGCAGGCACGCGTGCGACACGCCGGATAAAGCACGAGCGCGACACCGAGGGTCGCGCCGAACACGAGCGGCACGAACAGGCCCTTCGACATGAACGCGATCCCGATGCCGGCGCCCAGCCGCGCGGCCGCCCAGTAATCGGCATGGCCGCCTTGCAAGAGCCCCGCGACAAGTTCGAGCAGACCGCAGAAACCGATCGCCGCGCCGGCCATCAGCGCAACGTCCGTCATCATGTCGTGCGAGTGTTTGAGCACCACGAGCGTCCCGGCGCACAGCGCGACGGGACCGAGCACGCCCAGCTCGAACCAGCGTGTCGAGCCGGTTGCCACGCGCGCCGCACGCGCGGTGAAGCCGAACGCCAGCGCCGCGAAAAATGCGCTCGCAAGCCGCGCCGCGTCATGCAACGGCAAGATCGCGCCGAGCAGGCGCGCGAACGCGACCGCGACCCAGTCGTACAGCGGCGGCTTCTCGAGAAACGGCGTACCGGTGTTGGCCGGCACAATCCAGTCGCCCGAATCGAGCATGTGCCGAATGATCCCGAACGTGTAGGCCTCGTCCTGTTTCCACGGGTCATGGCCAATGATGCCCGGCGCCAGATACGCGATTCCCAGCGCGACGAACAGCAGCACGCGCACTATCGGCCGCGCGACCCAATCCGCGTCGAATCCGGACGGTGTGCCGCACCCTGCATGCAGCAGGCCCGCACGGCAAAGCCGTCCGGCGTTTGCGGCGGATCTGTCGCGCATCACCGGAAGAACCTCCCGAGAAAGCGCGCGACGCCACGCCCGCCCGGCACGGCAATACGCGGCAGCAGAAACGGATCGGTACGCGCATCGGCACGTCCGCGCACGGTCGTCGTCGCGTTCTGGAAGCCGGCTTCGATGACAAGTCGCCGCACGTTCGCGTCGAGCGCACCATACGGATAGCAAAACGACACGATCGGGCATCCGGCCGCATCCTCGAGTTGCGCCTTCGAATGCGCGATCTGCCGCCACGCAGCCGGTGAAGGCACGTCGGACAGCACAACATGATCGACGGTATGCGCGCCGACCTCGTGCCCGTGCGCGTGCCATTCGCGCAGCGCGCCGAGATCCATCAACGCGCCCTCGGCCGTCGCGAGCCTGCGATCCCAATCATTGCTGCCACCCAGCCTGCCCGACACGAAGTAGCAGGTCGCGGTAAAGCCGAGCGCATCGAGCACGGGCAGCGCATGCTCGGCCACGTTGCGAAAACCGTCGTCGAACGTGATGGCAAACAGCTTCTCGCGCCGCGCCTGCGGCAGCCGCCGCTGCAAGTCGGTGACCGACATGCCGCGATAGCCCAGCGCCTTCAGCACACGCATCTGGCGCCGAAACGCGCGCGGATCGACGCTCAGGCCGCGCAATACGTCCGAATGCGGCGGCAACGGGCGAATCTGGTGATACATCAGAATCGGGACGCACGCGGCGCGTTCTGCCGACGGCCGCTCCTGCGGCGTGACCGGCGGTTGCGTCGGAACACCGGTCATGCAGACACCGCCGTCCCGCGGATCGACGCGCGGTAAACCGAACTCGTTTCGTCGATGAACCGCGCGAAACTGAACTCGCGTTCGCTCCTTGCGCGCGCGGCGCGCCCCATCTCGGGAACACGTTCGGGATGTTCGGCAATCTCGCGCAGGACGGCGGCGATCGCTTCGGGCGATCGCGGCGGAACGATCCAGCCGTCGATCCGGTCGTCGACGTTTTCCGGCAAGCCGCCGACATCGGTCACGATCACGGCACGGCCCATCGACATCGCTTCGCGGCACGCAAACGACAGGCTTTCGTGATATGACAGCACGAACGATGCGTCGCAGGTCGCGAGGATGTCATGCGTCCGATCCGTCGGACCGACGAACGCGACGTTCGCGGCCACGCCGCAATGCGCGACGAATTCGCGCTGCTCATTCGACGGCCAGTCGCCTGCAAGCAGCACGCGAAACTTCGCGCGCAATGCATCCGGCAATTGCGCAAGCGCGCTGACCAAATCGCTCCACCCCTTGTGCGGCCCGGTGCCGGCGACGCTGCCGAGCACAATGGCGTCCGCACCGGCTTCGCCGAAATACCCGATTCGCCGACGCCGGATCTCGGCCTGCCCGCCCGTATGCGGCGGCAACTGCACGCCATGCTTGATTACCGTGATGTCGCCGTACGGTGACTGCCGCTCGAGCATCAGCCGGACGTAGTCACTGACGGCGATCGTCGTGTCCGTCGCGAACCGCGCCCGCAAAAAATTACCGATGCTGCCGGCCGCATAGGTGTTGTGTTTCGTAAAAACGACCGATGGTCGCGTGCGACAGCCCACGAGTGCGAGCATGACCTGCCGGTGATCGGCCGAGCCGTTGACGTGGATGATGTCGAACGCGGATTGCTGGATCAGGCGCCGCAGCCGCACCAACTCGGGGAGAAATGTGCGCCAACACGGCTTGAACTGCATGTCGACGATGCGCACGCCCGGTAGCGTAT
Organism: Burkholderia sp. 572; assembly: GCF_040545135.1. Classification (NCBI taxonomy): domain Bacteria; kingdom Pseudomonadati; phylum Pseudomonadota; class Betaproteobacteria; order Burkholderiales; family Burkholderiaceae; genus Burkholderia; species Burkholderia sp. 572. Next base: position 304,374 of record NZ_JBEPLH010000009.1, read on the forward strand.
CGACCATGCGCGACAGGCGACTGCCGGCCGGCGATGCGACCGCGACGCGATACCGACGGCCCAGACCGGCCGCAAGGTGATAGATATAGGTGTCATGCCCACCACCATTTCCGCCATGAAAGTTGGTATAGAGAATTTTCATCGCTTGTATTCTTCAGACGGTGTCACGCACGTGCGCCCGCATTTATCGACAGGCATGCCCCTCTGTCACGCGGATGCAAGAACCGGTTTCACCCAGTTGCGCCGCGTAACGCCGCACGATTCGCAATCGAATAATTCAGGATTTCCCGAGGGAAACGTGTCCGATATAAACCGCATCGGTCACACGATTGTATTGACTCTGTAAGATTATTTATTCCGGAATATCGACGGAATTTCTCTAAAAAATAAGCATCCGGGTGTAAGGTGTTCAGGCCTTCATTTTTTTCATTTCTGCCCGGTCACCTTGTTTCACCACACGCAGGTTCCGTATGCATAGTCGGCGTAACCGGTCGTATACCCCGTATACAGCGCGGCAGCTTATCGAGCGACCGGCTTTTCCCTACGATGTCGGCCGGAAACCGCATTGCTCCCGACATTGATTGACCCCCATTAATACTCAATCAAGAAAAAACATTCGAACTGGCCATCATGATGAGTGAATCGCCAATCCAAACGCATCGCTTTCACAGTAATGACCCGGATGAGGTTTCCGATTTTCTCGTGGCGACCTATACGGAGAACCGCTTTCGTGCATGTCACGCCAGCAATCGGGACGTCACTGTCAGTGGCCAGCAATGGAACGGGCTCGCGGTTTACGATGGCAATTTCGAAATACCGTTTCATTTTCAGTCGGGCGGCCCCCGCCCCAACTATCTCTTCTCGTCGTGCATCAACGGCGGATCGACTTACTCGAGCGGGAATTCGGTCGCGCAATGCGCCATCGGCGATGTGATGCCTGTTTCGTCCGCGAGCGACGCAACGTGCCTGTCACGACCCGAGGGGCTGCACCACATTGCCGTGATCCTCGATGTCACCGAGGTCAACGAGTTTGTCGGACACTGGCTCGGCCACCCGCTCGACGAACTCATCCAGTTCGACCTGTCGCCGCTGGCCAAAGATCTCGCCACGCAATGGAACGCGTCCGCGGATTGCCTGCGTCGAATGATGCTGATGTCGCCATCCCCTGATATCGCGATACGCTCGCTGTACGAGCACATGCTCAAGCTCGTCGTGACCGGCCACAAGAACAACTACAGCGACGTCGTCCTGAGCGATCGCCACGCGCCGGAACACCTCGCGCGTACCGCGGTTGCGACGATCGAAGCCGACCCGACACGCTGGGCAACGCTCAGTACGGTTGCCTATGCGCTGGGATGTGCAACGAACACGCTGGAAAACGGCATCCGGCGCCTGACCGGCAAACATTCGAGGGACATCATCCTCGACGCACGTCTTCGCGCCGTTCACCGCGCGCTGGCCGTCGATATCGGCACCGGTTTTGTCGGCGTGCTGCGTGCATACGGCTTTGCGCCGTCGTTGCGCTTCGTTCGCCTGTACCACCGGCGATTCGGAGAGCCGCCGAGCGCAACGTACCGTCGAAATCCGAGCGCTCAGGACGTCAGTCGAAACATCCGCGAGCGTCCGGACATCCTCTATGAAACGTCCATCAATCGCTGGATCGATGCCTCGCTCGGCAAATCGATCAGCCTTGCCGACATCGCCCGATACACCGGCCTGAGCGAGCACGCGACAATCGCGGCGTTCAAGGAGCGATTCTCACGTACACCGATGCAGTACGTGATCGAACGCCGCCTGGAACGCGCACGCTGGCTGCTGTGCCATACGTCGACGAGCATCCTGTCGATCGCGCTCGATTGCGGGTTCGGCAGCCAGAGCTATCTGACGACGCAGATCAAGCGGTACTACGGCGTCACGCCGCGTCAACTTCGACTGTCGGGTCACGTACCGGCAGGCGACGATGACAGCCGATAAATCGCATCGCACCGCCGTCACGGCACCACGCCATTCGAACATCGCGAGTCGCGCGCATTTCGGCGGAATCCTTATGTTTTTTCCCAGGCGTGGCCGGAGCGCAATCCGTATGCCGCATCATTGCGCGGTGCCCGCGTCCTGCGCACGCCATGCACGTCGCTGTTGCGACAGCCGGCTTGCGGCAACCCCTGCGGCCTTCCACCACGCGAACGGACGCGGATCGGCCAGCATGCTCAGTGCACGCGCATAGTCGAGCGCGAGGCCCGGCGTCCACGCCATCGTCACCGCACGCTTGCGAATCTGCGCGGCAACCCACAGTTCGGGCGTGACGAGCACTCGCAGAAAACTGCCCCACCCCGCACTGCCGCCGTGCAGTCGGCCCACCGCACCGTCGATCGCCGCCTCGAGCGCATAGGCAACGGTGCTCGAGCAGTTACGGTGAGTGAGGTTGTACGTCGTATCGATCCGGTAACGCTCCCAGAACGCGCGCAACTTCGCCGGATCGTAATTGCGGATCCGCACGCGTATCGTGGAAGGACACCACGCGCGCGACTCCGTTGCATAGTCCGGTTGAAACGTGCCGGGCACGTCGTTTTCGCGCGTTGCGCGCAGGATACGGCCGAACTCCGATGGCGAACGGTCGATTTCGGCGGCGGGATACAGGCTGATGTAGATTCCCTCGGGCGACTCGAGCGCCGCATGCCCGGTCGAAATGTTGCCGTTGACGTCGACCGCGGCGATGTAGCGGTCGACCACCGGATGATGCTGTGCCGGCGCCTTCGACGAACCCGTCGGCGTCCACACATGCACGGTCAGCGCACGCTCGTGATCGGCCGGCGGGCCGTCCCATTCGGTTCGATCGAACGGGCTCGTGCGTGCCTCCGATGCGACGTCGGGAAACAATGCAGACCAGCGTGACACGCTGAATGCCGGATTGCGTTCGAGACGCCGCACGCGGGCCGCCAGCGCCAGCATGTTCGTGCCGCCGAAGATCAGGAACAGGCCAAGGCAGTACGGCAACGTGCCCACGTAGTGGGTCGGGTACGGTTGAAAGAAAAACACGGCGATCAGGATCTCGACTGCCCCCCAACCGAGTGCGATCCTCCAGCGACGATACCGGACGATCCACGCGGATACGCACTGCAGTGCCCCGTCGACCAGGAACAACGCGCCGAAAATCATCGACAGGATCAGGTTGCCGTGATGGTGCCCGGCAAAGATCAGCATCGACGCGGCCACGACCGCGACTCCCTTCACGTAGCGCAATGCGCGTTGCCCGCCGACGCCGGTCCATGCGACGGCCAGCGTCGCCCCCCCTTCGAGCAGGCACAACCACGCAAAGAGCGTGACCGGAAAGTGCATTGCGCCGTCGAGCGCATCGACGAACACGACGAGCCCCGCGATGACCCATACGATGCCGATCCAGACAATTCCTTTCGCGCGCTTGCGCAGATAGTCCACGCCCAGCAACAGCATGACCAGTCTCACCATGTTCCGCTCCCTCGTCGTCGCCGGCCACGGTGCGCGAGTCGTCGCAGGCCGGTGGCCAGGCATGGGTTCATTTGTTCCGTGCGAGCGGTAGCGATGCGCGGATCGCCGCCGAGAAATCGCCATCGATCATCGCGCCGGGAGCGCGCTGAATCAGGCTTGCCGACTTCAGCGCATCGAACGGTATGGAATCGTCGAGCAGGCCGAGCTCATGTCCGTATCGGTCCGCATAACCACTCAGCAACACCTTCCAGCTGTATCCGACGTCAGGGGCAACCGATCTGACGTGGTGCAAAATATTCGTCGTGCAATTGTTGAGCAACGTGTTGTAGAACTCCGGATGGCGTTCGAGCGCATGTACGCGCCGCAGGTAATCCTCAAACAATGCACGTGCGGTCTCGGACGCGACGCGCGCACGGAACAAGTACACGCGTTCCCGGCGCACATCGGTGCGAACGCCGATCAAATCGCGCTCGTCGGCAACGACGTATACGAGGTCGTACAGCGGCAAGAAACCCTTGTACGGCGAGTAGCGCTGCCCGTGCCGCCGGCGCGTCTCGATCGAGATCGCGATATAACGGCCGCCGCTCAGGCCGAAACTCAGGAACGCGTGGGCAATCGCTTCGTTGGTCCAGCGCGACACGACAAGGTCGACCGTCGTCACCGATTCGAGCGCGAACGTTGCGTCGTAGTACGCCGGCATGCAGTCGTCGCGTGTGCGATATCTGAAGTTCCGCACATCGCGCACGGTGACCTGCGCCCCACCCCATTCGATCCGGGCGGCACGCGTGTACTCCGGCGCCCACACGGCCGGCGCGCGCGCAACGCGCAGCAGCGACGACAGCGGACTCATTCCCGTTCCGTCACGGCAACCGGCCGCGGTAACCCGCCGCCGCTCCCGGAAAACGCCACGTGTGTGCGCAGGCCCACTGAAAACGGCACGAATGGGCGGAAAGTCGTCGTCGAACCAGTCATGTCAATACGATCGATATGCGGTCGCCCCCCATCCTTCCCGATAGCCGAAACCGCGCCTCGCCTTAAACGAATCATCCGCACATCACGATGTGGCGTTCGATTCAGCCCTCAATGATCGATACCCAGGCGGCCCATTTTATGCCGTCACCCGACGAAGGAATTTCGTTAAATATTCTCGATTTTTTGAAAAATTCCGATCGATCGCGGCTGAACAATCAGGCCGTGCGCCACGAGCATGACGAAGTTTCGCCGGGGAGACTCCCGGCGTCTCCTGCAGTACGACAAGCCGTTCCCCCGTCACTCCGACGACAATTCCACTGCCCCGACAGAATCGGATCATTCATGCACAAGGCCATTCGTGGATGTCAAACGGCGCGACGCTCGGCGGAACATTGCATCGAGACCGACGAGGCCTCCGGATTTCGAGCCTCCCGCGATATCGTTGATGAGTTGGCTCACGACATCGCGTGGCTCTTCCTCAACGGCAGATTCGACCTTGCCGTCAGCTTCGCATTTCTGAAGCGACTGGTTCGACTGGCAAACCTTGATCTATCGCTTTTTGCGTGGGACATATTTGATGCCTTTGCATGCGGCGCATATCGCACCGATGCGTATCCGTCCGACCTTGATCCTGCCGTTCATCACACGCTACCGCGACTGCGAGCAATCCTGAGTATGCGTCGCGGCACCTTTTCCGCGATTTATATCGATTCCAGTTCAAAACGCAGTGCGGTGCAAAGGGTGGAGAAACCCAGGCGAATACCCGGACCAGACGATCATCCCCAGCGAACGAATCACGTTCTCACGGATGCCGATGGAATCGGCGGCCCACACGTTGGCCTCTCGACGCGCCCCGTGCAGCCTGCCGGCTCTCGGTGACGGAGCATTCCCGGCCTGCACCGGAAACACATTCCGGCACCCGCCGCCGTCACTCCGCTACTGCACATACTGCTCGTTACCCGTCAGCCCGATCTTCGTCGCGCCTACGCGTTGCGCCGACGCCAGTACCGCGGCGTCACGCCAGCGCATCATCCCCCTTCACCGCATACGCCGACTCGCGCCGCTTCAGCCGCATCGCGATCAGCGCCGCGAGCACCGCCAGCGCGGTGCCCGTGAGAAACCCGCCCGTATAACCGACCTTCGCGGTGAGCGACAGAAGCGTCGACGACGCGATCAGCTCGCCGAGGTCGCGCGTGCTCTGCACGGCCGTGACGTCGGTGCCGGCCTGGTCGCTGCCGCCCGCGAAGCGCATGCCGGCCGTCATGATCGACACCGACGTGATCCCGGTCGCCAGCGAACCGAGTACCGTGCACAGCCATGCCCACGACGGCGACACCGGCAGCCACCCGCCCGCCTGCGCGAACCACAGCAGCGCGGCCGCGCCCGCACAGCTCACGCCGGCCGTGAACGCACGCCACAACCCGAGCCGCCTCACGAGCCACGCACCGCCGCCGCAACCGAGCACGACCGTCACGATGCCGCCGGCCATGCCGAGCTTGCCGATCGCGTCGAGCGTCCAGCCCGCGTCGTTGAGGAACAGCTTCGACAGGCCGAAGCCCGATACGGCCGTCATCGCCGACAGCAGCGCGAGCGACAGCAGCGACCACGAGCGCGGCCGCTTCGCGAAACGGACGAGGCTCGCATCATGCTCGGGCTTCGCGCGCGCACGATCCGCATCGCGCGGCAACACCCACAGCACGCAAACCAGGCTCGCGAGCGGCACGGCCGCCAGCGCGAGAAACGCGGCCCGCTGGCCGAACAGGCCGATCAGCGTCAACGTGCCGGCGCCGCCGCCGAAGAAGCCGATCATCACGCCCGCGATCTGGATCGCGTTGATCTTCGCGAGCGTGTCGCCGCTGAAGTGTTCGGCGGCCATCCCGTCGTTCGCGATGTCCTGGGTCGCGCTCGCAAGCGACGCGACGGCCAGCAGGCCGACCGCCCATCCGGCCGTCGCGACGGTCATCCCGATCTGCGCGAGGCTGCCGAGGCAGAGCACCACGAGCGTCTGCATCGGCAGCATCCAGCTGCGCCGCCGGCCGATGCGCGGTGACCAGCGGTTGTCGACGACGGGCGCCCACAGGAACTTCACGACCCACGGCAAACCGACGAGCGGCAGGAACGCCAGTGCATGAAGCGGTGCGCCGTCGTGGCGCAGCAGGGTCGGCATCGCATCCATCGCGATGCCGATCGGGATTCCCTGTGACAGGTAAAGCAGCGTGATCGTGATGACCAGGCGGCGATGTTCGAGCAGATCGCGCATCGAAGTCTCCAGTTGCATGAAATTAAAAAGGTTCGGCGCCGGCCGGCACACGCGCGGGCCGTATCGCATCGCGGCGCGGACGGCGCGCGGCACGCAGCAGCAATGCGCCGAACGCGACGAGGGCCGCGTCGATCGGCCAGTACACGGGTTCGCCCGCGCCGAGCAGCGCGATCGCGCAATGCGTCGCCCCTGCCAGCCCGTAAGCGGCGCCGGCCGCACGCATCAGCGTGCGCAGCCAGGCCGCGCGATCGGCAACGCAGGCCGCGAGCGTGAACGCGCCGCCCCACACGGCCCAGAACAGCATCGCGAGCACATGGTCGACGTGCACGCCGACGGGCAGCGCACGCCCCGCGAGCAGCAGGACGCCGCCGGCGAGCACCAGCCCGCCGCAGGCGCCGACGGCAACCGCGGCCAGCACGTTCGCCGAGCGGTCGTGCTGCGCCCGCCGCCGCTCGATCCACAGATGCAGCCCCGTCGCGCAGAGCGCGCACGCCGCGAGTCCCATCAGGAAATGCAGCACGCGCAGCACGCCGCCCATCGCACCGACCCAGCCGTATTGCGCGAAATGCAGCGGCTGCACCGCGATGAACGCGCGCAACCAGAAGCCTCGGCCGCGCGACGTGGCGTCCGCGAGCCATTGCCCGTCCACCGCGCGATACAGGTGACGCTCGAACAGCGCCGTGCTCGGCAGGCCGGCGGTCGTCCCGGCAATCTCGACACGCGCGTTCACGTCGCCCCACCGATGCAACACGACGGCTTCGCGCCGGAAATCCGGCGTGCGCGCCGCATCGCGCCGCAGCAGCGCCTCGAGATCGGCCGCGCGTTGCCACGCGCCGCCGGCGGCAGTCGGCGGCGGCCCGCCGAGCAGTTCGGCGAACGCGCGCTGCGGTTGCCCCGGATACGCGACGCCCGCAAGCGACACCGTGCCGAGCGCGCCCAGCCCCGACAACGCGCCGGTGAACGCGAACAGCACGAGCCACGGCGAGCCCCACAGGCCGATCCACGCGTGCAGGTCGAACAGCGCGGCGCGCAGCCCGCTGCCGCGCCGGATGCGCGCGGCAGCAGGCCAGCGCCGGTGATGCACGACCAGGCCCGCGACGATGAGCACGAGCAGCACGATCCCCCACAGGCTGACGAAAATCCGCCCGGGAAAGCCCGCGAACAGTGTCTTGTGCAGCGTGACGAGCAACGCCGCGCGTCCGCCGTCGGCCAGCCGCTCGCCCGTCGCCGGGTCGAGCGCCAGCGTGCAGGCCTGGCGTGCGTCGCAGAAACGGATCGCCGGATCGTCCGGTTGCGGCAGCACGATGCGCGCATCGCGCAACGGCACGCCGAGCGCCGCCGCGCGCGCGACGAGCGCATCGAGCGGCAGCGCCGGCCGCGCGACGGCGACCGGCGGCGCGCGCCACCAGCCCTGCATCGAATCGGTCGCGAGACTCCACGTGCCGCTGAACAGCACGACGAACAGCACCACGCCGAACAGCGCACCGGCGCCGCGATGCAGCGCGCGCCAGCGCGAACGCGATGAAGCGTCCATGTCAGCGCCCTCCCCAGAACATCGCGCACGGCACGAGCACCGCGAGCCACAGGCAGGCGCGCCACGCGGCCTGCCGCCGCCCGGGCGCGACGAGCACCCACAGCAGCGCGGCGACACCCGCGGCCAGCGACAGCAGCACCGCCGCGTAGAGCCGGTTCAGGCCGTCGGCCGGGTAATGACGGGCCAGCGTGAGCGCCAGCGCGACCGCGCCCGGCAGCACGCCTGCGATCGCGAGCGCCGCCCGCGTCCCCCAGCCGCCCGCCATCAGAACTGCCCGCGCACGGTCAGCATCACGTTGCGCGGCTCCCCGTAGCGGTTGTTCCAGCCCGGCTGACTCAGGCTCAGGTAGTACTTGCGGTCGAACAGGTTGTTCACGTTGACGGCCGCGCTCCAGTGCTTGTCGTAGCGATAGCCGAGCCGCACGCTGGCGAGCGCGTAGCCGCCCTGGCTCATCGTGACGCCGTTCGCCTGCGCCGAGTAATTGCTCTGCACCTGCACGCCGCCGCCGACGCTCCAGCGCCGTTCCTGCCACGGCAGGTCGTAGTTGGTCCACAGCCGGAACAGGTGGCGCGGGTTCAGCAGCGGCGCGAACGTGCCCGCGTTCGCGAGGTTGTCCGCATAGCGCATCGTGTCGTACGTGTAGCTCGCCCACACGCTCCACCACGGCGTGATGCGGCCGTTCGCCTCGAACTCGAAGCCCTGGCTGCGCACGCTGCCGCCGTTCACGTAGTAGCAGTTCGGCCCGGCACACGGATGCGCGAGATCGACCTGCGGATTGTTGTCGAGATCGATGCGGAACGCCGCGAGCGACACGTTCAGCTTGCCGCCCGCCAGTTCGCCCTTCACGCCCGTCTCGTAGGTGCGTCCCTTCACCGGCGTCAGGATGCCGCCGCCCCACATCGACTTGGTTTGCGGCTGAAACACTTCCGCATAGCTCGCGTACCACGACCAGTCGCGCGCGAAATCCCAGATCAGCCCGCCGTACGGCGTGAACTGGTGGCCGGTGTTGTAGTGCGCGCCGAGGCTGTCCTGGTTCCACCAGCTCATCCGGCCGCCGAGCACGAGCGTGACGGGTTCCGCGAGCTTGATGCGGCCGAGCCCGTACACGCCCTTCTGCGACACGTCGTTCTGCTGCGACTGCTGGTACGGGCCGACGCCCGGCTCGGGCACGCTGCTCGGGTTCCAGCGGTAGACGTTCACCGGCATGCCGGCCACGTTGCCGAGCAGCTGCGCCGACATCTGCCCGCTGCTGCTGTTCGCGTAGGTCACGCCGAACAGCAGGTCGTGCGTCAGCCCGAACGCATGCACCGGGCCCTGCACGTTCGCATCGATGCTGCGGCTGTAGCTGCTGAACCGATACGCGCCGCCCATCAGCGCGCCGCCCGCACCGGTCGACGGATCGATCGCGCCGTACGAGCCCGCGTATTTCAGGTCGGAACGCACGCTCTGGTATTCGCCGCTGACCTTCGCCTTCCAGCCGGCGCCGAGTTTCTGCTCGACCGACGCGAACGCGCGCGTCGTGTCCCAGTCGAAGTGGCCCCACGCGGTGTCGAGGAACGTCGAGCGCGACAGGCCGAGGCTCGACCCGTCGCGCGCCATCGGCACGCCGGACATGTCGGGCACCGAGCGCGTCGTCTGGTACTGCGCGCCGAACGTGAGCAGCGTGTCGCGCGTCACGTCGACTTCCGTGATGCCGTAGATCGAGCGCGTGTCCTGTTTCGCGTGGTCGTAGAAGAAATGACGATCCTCGTATGCGGCGACGAGCCGGCTGCGCACGGTGCCGGCCGCATTGAGCGGGCCGCCGATGTCGGCTTCCGCGCGGTAGCGGTCCCAGCTGCCGACGCTCACGCTCGCGTTCGCGGAAAACTGGTACTGCGGCCGCTTGCGCACGAGGTTGACCGTCGCGGCCGGGTTGCCCGAGCCGTGCAGCAGGCCGTTCGCGCCGCGCAGGATCTCCACGCGTTCGTACACGGAGATGTCCTGCGGCGCACTCGCCATGTCGCCGATCACCACCGGCACGCCGTCGAATTCGAACGAATCGACCTTGAAGCCGCGCACGAAATACGCGGTGGTGAGCAGCACGTACGGCTGCACGGTCACGCCCGCCGATTGCTGCATCACCTCGTCGAGCGAGTACAGGTTCTGCTGGTCGATCCGTTCGCGCGTCGTCACGCTGACCGACTGCGGAATCTCCCGCAACGCCAGCGGCATCTTGCCGACCGTCGCCACGGCCGGATCGTCGGCCACGCCGCGCGACGCGGTCACGGAAATCGCCTTCAGCTCGCCCGCGGCAGGCTTCACGGCGGTCGTTTCCTCCTTCCGGACTTCCGCGCCGGCCGCCGGCGTCGCATCGGCGAACGCCGCCGCCGGATGCGCGGCGATCAGCAGGCCGAGATACAGCGACGGGCGCCAGCGCCCTCGCCCCAAACGGGCGACGCGCGCGCCCTTCGTCATCGATCTCCCAGGTTCCAGCACCTCGTACCGCATTCACGCCCCCGTATTTGATAATCATTCTCATTATCAAATAGAACCGGCAGGCCATTTTTCGATCGAGGGGCTTTTCCTATCGATTCCGGGCACGCCGGCCCGCATTGTTCACGTCAGTGTTCGGATTCGGCCGGCCGGGCTTCCGCGATCGTTTCGGCCGGTGCGAGGCCATCGGGCAGCTGCCCGGCGCGGGCGAAAGTCGCGTACCACGCGTCGGCCTGGACAAGCTGCGCGTGCGTGCCGGTCGCCCGTACGCGGCCCGCATCGAGCACGACGATCGTGTCGGCGGCCGCCGCGAGCGCCGGCTGGTGCGTGACGACGATGCGCGTGCGCTGCCCGCGCAGCGCGACGAGGCTGTCGCGCACGCGCCGCGCACTCGATTCGTCGAGGCTCGCGGTCGGCTCGTCGAACATCAGCACCGGCGCACGCGACAGCAGCGCGCGCGCCAGGCACGCCCGCTGGCGCTGCCCGCCCGACAGCAACTGGCCGCCCGGCCCCACGTCGGATTCGAGCCCGTCCGGCAAGCGCTCGGCGTCGTGCAGCAGGCCGACCGCGTCGAGCGCGTCGCGCAGTTCGGCATCGGTCGCATCCGGGCGGCCCATCCGCACGTTCCACGCGAGGCTGCCGCGAAACAGCCCGTTGTCCTGGAACACGAGGTTGCGCGTCGCCGCGAGCGTCGCCTCGCTCAGGTGCCGCACATCGGCGCGGCCGAGCAGCACGCGCCCGGCGCCCGGATCGTCAAGCCGCGCGAGCAGGCCGAGCAGCGTGCTCTTGCCGGCGCCCGTGGGGCCGACGATCGCGACGAAGCCGCCCGCCGGGCAATGCAGGTCGACGCCGTCCAGCAGCGTCGCGCCGGCGGGCGAACGGTAGCCGACGCGCACCGCGTCGACACTCGCGTCGTGTACCGGCGTGCCGCGGTCGGGGCTGTCGAAACGCGGCGCATGCAGCACCGCGAGCACGGTGTCGAGCGCGCGCCAGGCGCCGCGCAGCGCCTGGTCGAGCTGCGTGAGCTGCGCGAGCGGTTCGATGAAACGCACGAGCAGCACGAGCACCGCCACGGCCGTCGCGGCATCGAGCCGGCCCGCCGAGACGGCCCATGCGCCGCCGGCCAGCATCGCGACGAACACGCCCTGCACCGCGCCCGCGAAGCCGAGTTCGATCGGCAGCGAGCGGCGCATCAGCGCGCGCGTGCGGCGATGCTGCGCGTCGAACGCGTGCATCAGCGCCGCGCGCGCGTCGCCTTCCCGGCCCGCGAAGCGCAGCAGCCCCTGATGCGCGGCGAAGGTCTGAAGCTGCACGGCCATGTCGCGATCGCCGGACGCGCGCGCCTGCTCGAACGCAAGGGTGCGCGTGCCGCCGCGCTCGAGCAGTGCGAACAGCAACACGGCGGCTGCCGCGAGGCACAGCGCGATGCGCCAGTCGATCCACGCGAGCCCGGCGACGACCGCAAGCGGCGTCACGACCGCGCCGATCAGCGGCCCGAGCAGGTGCGCCGGAATCCCCATCGCCTGCATGACCGGCCCGCGCAGCAGCCCGGCCGGATGACTGTCGCGCACGGCCTGCCACGACGCGATACGCGGCAGGTGCCGCACGAGGCGTTCGACGAGACCGGCCGCGAGCGCGCCGCCCGCGCGATAGCCGCCGCGCTGCGCGACGTACAGCACGAATGCATGGCACAACGTCAGCGCACCGAGCACGATCGTCCAGTGCAACACGGCCCCCTGCGCGCCGGCGAACCACGCGCGGATCAACGGCACGAGCAGCAATCCGCAAGCGCCGTCGAGCAACGCGGCCGCCATCGCCCAGCCGACCCCGCGCCACAGCGCGCGGCGTGTGCCGGATGGCAGGCACTGCAAACGTTTGAGCGATTTCATCATCATGCGGCCTCCCCGTCCGTGGCACCGCGTTCGCGCCACAGCCGCGCATACAGCCCGCACGCGGCCAGCAGCGCCGCATGCGTGCCGCGCTCGACGATGCGGCCGCGATCCATCACGAGAATCTGGTCCGCCTGCCGGATCGCGTCGAGATCGTGGCTGACGATCACGCGCGTGCGCGCGTCGCCGCGCAGCGCATTGCGCAATGCACGCGCGGTTTGCGGATCGAGTGCCGACGCCGGTTCGTCGAGCAGCAACAGCGGCGCCGTCGACAGCAGCGCACGCGCAATCGCCAGCCGCTGCAGCTCGCCGCCGGACAGCCGCACGTCGCGCCCGCACACGCAACCGTAGCTGCCCGGCAACGCATCGATGCGTTCGTCGAGACAGGCTGTGCGCGCGGCCGCACGAATCGCGTCGTGATCGGCATCGGGCCGGTACAGCGCGATGTTCGCGGCGATCGACACGTCGAGCGCGGCGGCCTGCTGGAACACCATCGCCACCTGCTCGCGCCGCGTATCCGGCGCGAGCAGCCGCAGGTCGGCGCCGCCGAGCCGCACCGTGCCGCGGTCGGGATCCATGAAGCGCGCGAGCAGCATCAGCAGCGTGCTCTTGCCCGCACCCGACGGCCCGACGATCGCGGTGGTCGTGCCCGCCGCGACCGCCGCGTCGATGTCGCGCAGGATCGGCGTGCCGTCGATGTCGACGCTCACGCCGCGCAGCTCGATCGACGCATCGCGCGGCACCTGCGCCGCGCCATCGGCCGGCTCGGGCAGGCCCGGCTGCGCGAGCAACGCATCGAGGCGCGCAGCGGCCGCGCGCGCCTCACGCAACGCGTCGGCACCGTGGCCGAGCGCCCGCACCGGCGCGGCAACCGCCCAGATCAGCAGCGCGAACGCACACAGTTCGCCGACCGGCAGGCGGCCGGCCGTGAGCCACGTCGCGCCGAACACGACCCACGCGAGCAGGAACGGCGTGCCGAGCAGCACCTGCGTGCAGGCACCGGGCCCGCCGACGCGGCCGACCCACGCCGAAAACGCCTGGTCGAAGCGCCCGGTCGACGCGAGCGCGGCCGCCTCGATGCCGGCGCCCGGATACTGCCGCACGAGCGCCGGGTTCTGCGCGAGCTGCGCGTAATCGCCCATCAGCTGTTCGAGTGCCGCGTTGCGCGCCGCGACGGCCGGTACGAACCGCGCCGAGCGCATCCAGCGGAACAGCGCGGCGCCCGCGACGAGCGGGACCAGCGCAAAGGCGAGCAGCCCGGGATTCAGGTAAAGCAGGCACGCCAGCGCCGCGCACGGCACGACGACGAGTTGCGTGACGTCGGCCGGCGCGTGCGCGACGAGCTGGTGCAGCGCGCGCACGTCCTGGTCGACGTGACGCGCGACGCGGTCGCTGCCTGCTCGCGCGAACCAGCCGAGCGGCAAGCGTTGCAGATGATCGGCGAGCCGCCTGCGCAAGCGGTCGGCGAGATCGGCGTCGACACGGTGGGTCAGGTGCAGCGCGACCGTCTGGCCGCCCAGCCAGCACACGCCGGCCACCACGGCCGCGACGAGCCAGCCGCGCGCCGTCGCGTCGAGCTGTGCCGTCGCGCGCCATGCGTCGGCGATACGGCCGAGCGCGAGCCACGGCACGAGCGACGCGACACCCGCCAGCGCCTGCAGCACGACCGCCGCCGCAAGCGGCGCCGCGAACGGCCGCAACATCGAAAGCAACGGCCCCTTCATGCGGCACGCTCCAGCAGCATGCCGAGCGTGGCCGCGCACGCGTCGCCCGGCGGCTGCTCCGGAAAACCGAGCTGCATCGTCAGTTGCTGCCAGACGCGCGTCACGTCGATGCTGCGCTGGTTGCACGCGTGCAGCCCTTCGCCCGACACGAGCCGGTCGACCGCGCGCACGGCCGCCTGCGGCCAGCTGCGGGCATGAATCGCGCCCCACGTATCGCGCGCTTCGTCGCAGATCTGGATGCTCGGCATGTCGTCGCCCGCCGCGTCGCCGAAGATCGGGAACAGCCCGTCGTCGTCCGTCGCCGGTTCGCGCAGCGCGGGCGCCCACCACAGCGGGCCATGCGGCGACGCGAGCGTCCACGTGCCGGCGTCCGTCGTCAGCGTGATGCTGAACAGCATGCTCATCCGGCCGTCGTCGGCCGCCGCCATCTCGTTGTGCACGCGCAGCGAGACCGGCGTTTCGGCGAGCACCATCGCGCATTCGCGCATCGACGACAGTGCCGGCCCGACCGGCTCGACCGACCACGGGCCTACACCCTGCAGCGCGGCGGCGAGCACGTCGAGCGCCGCGTAACTGGCCTGCACCGAGCACACGACATCCGCATGCACGGGCGCACTCGTTTCACGCAACCGTCGCGCGACGGCGATGAAGCGGGAGACGACCGGCAGGTTCGGATAGAAACTGTTGAGCAGGCAGCGCCGGCCATGACGCGACGCGGTGCGCAGCACGCGGTCCCATTCGTCGGGCAGCAGCGGATGCTCGATCACGACGTCGATCCCGCGCTCGAGCAGCCGGCACGCGAGCGCGGCCCCGTCGGCGCCGCGCGCCGCGCCGCCGACCGCGACGCACGCAGCGCGCACGTCGTCGGGCAACGCTTCCGGACGGTCGAACACGGGCGCGCCGACGCGCGCGGCCAGCGCGGCGGTACGCGCGCTGCCTTGCCCCAGGATGCCTGCGACGCGATACGTGCCGGACGCGGCGAGGCCCGCCGCATAGAACTGGCCGAAGCGGGAGCCGGCCACGACGACCGGCAGCGGATGAGCCTTCATTGCGCCTCCTTCAGGCGGGTGTCGACGAACGCGGCGTTCAGGCAGTCGAAATGACCGCCGGGGATGTCGACGGACGTGATGCCGCCGAGCGCCTGCGCCGTCCAGTATTCGGTGAGCGCCGCGCGCTGCTGCGGAATCAGCGGGTTGCAACGCTCCGGCACGAACAGCCGCAGCGCACCCGCGTACGGCGCGTCGCCCGCCCAGTGGCTCGCCTGCACCGAATGCATGAAGAGCCGGTACAGCCGTTCGCGCTCGTCGAGCAGCGGATGCGCGACCTCGTCCTGCATCGACAATCCGGCGGCCGCGCGCAGCACGCGGCGGCGCAACGTGTCGAGCGGCTCGCAGCGGTCGCCGAAAATCTCCAGCTGGGCCTGCAGGCTGCCGGGCGCGAGACGCGCGGGGTCGGCCTTCAATGCGTCGGCGAGTGCGTCGGCCAGCACATACGTCTCCGGAAACCCGAGCGCGTCGAGCGGCAGCCCGAGCGTCGCCGCGAAGTTGAACAGCACGAGCCGCTCGTCTTCGATCAGGTACGGAATCCGGTAGCTCGACACGATGTCGAGCGTGCGCACCTCGACGCCGAGCTGCACCAGCGACTTCGCCATTTCGAGCGCGACCAGCCCGCCCGAGCAGTAGCCGAGCACGTCGACCTCGCGCACGCCGGTGCGCCACAGCGCATCCGCATAACGCCGGCCGAGCGTCGCGTTCAGGTGGCGCGCCGGCAGGTCGAGATAGTCCTGCGCGTCGCGCACCGCGAAGCCGAGCACCGGGCCGAGCCGCGCGAGCGCCGGCATGACCGGACGATACGCATGCACGGTGCCGAGCCCTTCATGCACGATCACGCGCGGCACGCCGTCGCCGGGCGCGAGCGTGATCGGCCGCACGCCGGCACGCACGCGCGGCGCCGGCGCATGGACGACCGCCGAAACGTGCGCGCTGCGCGGAGCGGCCGGCGCAACCGGCGATGCGCTGCCCGACGGCCGCGCATCCGCGTCGCGCAGGCATTGCGCGAACGCGGCGGGCGTCGGTTGCGCGAGCACCCAGCGCAGCAACCGGTCGAACGGATGCGCGTGCGCGAGCGGTTCCTCGCCGCGCAGCCGCGACACGAGTTGCGCGATCAGCAGCGAATCGCCGCCCGCGGCGAAGAAGTCCTGATCGGGCGTGACGTTGCGCGTATCGAGCACGGCTTCCCACAAGCCGATCAGCCGCGCCAGCAGCGGATCGGCGGCGGCCTGCGCGTGAGCCGGCCGGGCGGCCGCCGGCTCCGGTTCGCGGATGCCGGCGATGCCGGCCAGCGTGCGGCGATCGATCTTGCCGTTCGCGGTCACGGGCAGGCGGTCGAGCACGCGCAATTGCGACGGCACCATGTAGCCCGGCACGCGCTCCGCGACGCATGCCAGCAGCGCGTCCGGCGCGATGCGCGCCGCACCGCGCTTCACGTGCGCGAGCAGGATGTCGTAGCCGAGTGCGTCGAGCGGCGTGCCGGGTGCCACGCAACCGAGCGCGCGATCGCCGCCCGCCTCTTGCAGCCATTCGAGCCACTGCGCGCGCGGCACGAACAGACGCGCCGATTCGACGCGCGCGTCGTGCGGCGTTTCCATCATCAACCCCTGGCTGATGCTGATCTCCGGATGCTCGGTCGTCAGTTCCTGGATCACCCACCACGCATCGGCCGCCGACAGCGCGCGCAATCCGGCAACCAGCGCGACCGTGTCGCGTGCATTGTTCAGCGCGCCGGAGCTGATCGTGATGTCGATCGAATGCGGCGCAATACCCTGCGCGTCGAGCGCCGCGTTCATGTCGAACCGCTCGAACCGCATCCACGGATACGCGGCGAAGCGCTCGCGCGCCGCCGCGAGGAAATAGCTCGACACGTCGCTGAACAGGTAGTCGATCCGCGCGCCCGCTTCGACCAGCGGCGCGAGCGCGTCGACGATCGCCCGTGTCGCCGCGGCCGTGCCCGCGCCGATCTCGAGGATGCGCCACGGGCGCTGCGGCTCGCGCGCGACGATCGCACGCACCGCCTGTGCCATTCCGTCGTGCAGGGCCCGCGCATGTTCGCCGTCGCTGTACATCGCGTCGGCGATATGCGATGCGCCTTCCGGGAACATCAGGCCGGCGGGCGACACGGTGCCGTCCACCTGTACGTCGATGCATCCCGCGCTGTCGCGGAAGTAGTCGACGAGGACGGCCGGCCACAGATCGGGCGACGCATCCTGCGCAAACGCGTCCCAGCAGGCATGCGCATCGGCATGGCCGGCATCGGGCCGCCTGCGCCAGCCGCCTTCGGCATCCGCGTGCAGCACGCCGTGCCGGTCGAGCATCGCCAGCCAGTGACGCAGCAGATGCTGTCGCGCCGCCGGCACGCGCAACCGTTCGCACAACGTCGCGAAGTCCGTCGCCGCCTCCTCGGTCAGCGCCCCTACCGGCACGATCCACGCTGCCAGCGATGCAACGCAGGCCGCTTCGAGCCGGGCAACCGACCGCGCCACGTCCGCATGCGCGGGCCAGCGCGCGGCGTCGAACGCCGTGCGCACGTGCGCCGCGATCTCGTGCAGCGCGTCGTCCTGCTGCGGCGGCTCCGCGCCGTGCAGCGACACGAAGCTCGCGAGCCGGCGCTCCGTGCCGTCGCCGAGCACGATCGTCGCGGCCGCGCCGACGAGCGGATGCGCGGTCAGCGCCGCATCGATCTCGGCCAGCTCGATCCGGTAGCCGCGGATCTTCACCTGATCGTCCTGCCGCCCGAGGAATTCGAGCGAACCGTCGGCGCGCACGCGGCCGAGATCGCCGGTGCGGTAGAGTCGCCGCCCGTCGCCATGACGGATGAAGCGTTCGGCCGTTCGCACCGGATCGTTCGCGTAACCCGTCGCCAGCCCGACACCGCCGATATGGATCTCGCCGCGCACGCCCGTCGGGCACGGCCGGCCGAGCGCGTCGAGCACCTCCATCGTCTGCCCGGTCAGCGCGCGGCCGTAAGGAATACTGGCCAGCTGCGTGTCCGCCGGACGGATCGGATGCTCGATCGACCAGATCGACGCCTCGGTCGCGCCGCCGAGGCTGAACAGCGCGCTGTCGGGCCAGCGCCGCCACCAGCGGGTGGGCAGCGTCACCGGAATCCAGTCGCCCGACCACAGCACGCGGCGCGGGCCCGGCACATCGAGCGCCGGTTCGCCTTCGACGTAATCGATCAGCATCTGCCCTTGCGCGGGAACCGAATTCCACAGCGTCACGCGATGGCGCGCCATCAGCGCGGCCCAATGCGACGGATCGTTGCCGCGCGCCGGATCGGGCAGCACGATGCACGCGCCGCGCGCGGTCGCGCCGAAGAAGTCGTAGACGGACAGGTCGAAGCTCAACTCGGCCAGGCCGAGCACCACGTCGCCGTCGCCGACTTCATGGCGCGCGCTGATGTCGGCCAGCGTGTTGCAGACGGCCGCGTGGCTCAGCATCACGCCCTTGGGCTCGCCGGTGGAGCCCGACGTATAGATCACGTACGCGAGTGCGTCGCCGGCGATGTCGCGCGCGGCGCGCGGCGGCCATTGCGGATCGATCGGCACTGCATCGACATCGATGCGCACGCACCCGTCGTGTTCGAACTCGAGCGCCTGCACGCTGACAACCGCACGCACCCGCGCATTGCGCAGGATCGCCTGTTGCCGCAGCGCCGGCTGGCGGCTGTCGACCGGCACGTACGCGGCGCCCGCCTGGACGATCGCGAGCACGGCCACGAGCTGGTGCGCGCATTTCGGCATCAGCACCGCGACGGTATCGCCCGCGGCGACGCCGGCCTGTTCGAGCGCCGACCGCAGCGCCGCCGCGTGCTGCGCGACGTCGCGATACGTGCGCGCCCCCTGCGCATCGATCACCACCGGCGCGTCGGGCGTACGCAACGCCTGCGCGGCGAAGCCGGCCGCGATGTGCGTATCCGCATCCGGATGGATCCCGGCGGCGGGCGCAGCGGACGGCAGCACGATGTCGCCCGCGCGCGACCACCACGCCGCGTCGGCGGCGAGCCGGCCCAGCAGGGCGACGTACGCGTCGAACATCGCCGCGGGCATCCCGTCCGGAAACAGGTCGTCGCGCACGTCCCAGCCGATTTCCAGGCCGCCGAACTGATCGGTCACCTGGCAGTCGAGCCACACCTGCGGCGTCTGGCTGATCATGTAGCGCGGCGGCTCGGCGCGGGCCGCGTGCTCGCCGAGCAGCCGGCCGACACTGCCGATGCCGCTCGTGAACACCACCGGCATCAGCGCCGCATCCTTGCCGCGCCGTCGCGCGAGTTCGCGCATCACGTCGACACCGGTAAACGCACGATGGTCGAGGTCGTCGAACATCCGCGCGCCGATCGTGCGGGCGCGCTCGACAAAATCGCGCCCGTGCGTCGCGTCGACCGCGAGCAGGCTCAGCGCGGTGAAATCGCCGAGCACCGCGTCGATGCGCGGATGCACGGGCGGCCGGTTCAGCACCGTCAGGTTCAGGCAGAACGCGGGCGACTGGCTCCAGCGGCCGACGACTTCGGCGAACGCGGCCAGCGCGACACTCGCCGCGCTCAAGCCGAAGCGGCTCGCGTGGCCGCTCAGCGCGGCCCATTGCGCACGATCGAGCCGCGCATGCCGGTGCGTGAAGCGCGGCCGTGCGCCGGACGGCATCGCGGGCACCACCGGCAGATCGGGGCGCGGCGGCAGATCGTCGATGCGCGCAAGCCACCACGCCTTGTCGCGCGCATGTTCCGCGCGCGTGCCGGCATGGGCTTCATTGACGACGTAGTCGCGGAACGTCGCGTCGAGCGCCTCGGGCTGCCACTGCGGGTCGTCGTAGCGGCGCCGCCATTCGGCGAGCAGCAATTGCAGGCTCGCGTAGTCGATCAGCGTGAAATCGACCGACAGGTGCAGCACCGCACCGTCCGGCCCGAGGCTCACTTCCGGCTGCAGCACCGGCCAGCGGTCGAGCGCGTGCACCGCATGGTCGAGACGCTCGCGCACGCGCTTCACGTGCGCGTCGAACGCGTTCGCGTCGGCATCGCGCAGGTCGTGCACTGTGAGCGGCTGCCACGGCACGTCGGGCAGCACGCGTTGCCATGCGTTGTCCTCGACGATCGCGCGCAGCATCGGATGCCGCGCGACGCACGCGTTCCACGCCGCCTCGAAGCGCACGCAGTCGAGATTCGCGGGCTCGCCGTATTCGACGTACAGATGGCACGCATTGCCGCCGAACTCGAACGATTCGTGGCGGCCGAGCACGTACGCGGCCTGCACCGGCGTCAGCGCGAACCGCTCGTGACGGCGCACCGGATCGCAGCGCCATGCGCCGCCCTGCAGGAAGCGGACGAACGCGTCGCGTTCGGCCTTGATGCGCGCGGCGAGGTCCGCATCGAGCGCGCCGGCCGGCGCGCGATAGCGCAACTGGCCGCCGTCGTCGCACCACAGTTCGATCCGGCGTTCGCGGCAAAGATCGAGCACGTCATCGAAGCTCACAGCACGCCCTCCTCGATCGTCGCAACCGGCGTGTCGCCGGCTGCCTGCGAGGCTTGCAGGGCCGGCGCGGCCAGTGCGGCCTCGTCGAGCTGCGCGGCGAGACCCGCGAGCGTCGGCTGCCGGTAGAACGCCGCCATCCCGACCCGCACGCCGAGCCGCTCGCGCAGTTGCGCGAGCAGGCGCGTCGCGAGCAGGCTGTCGCCGCCGAGCGCGAAGAACGTCGCGTCGCGCGCGTTCGCCGGGCGGCCGAGCGCGTGCTCCCAGCATGCGAGCAGCGTCGCCTGCCGTTCGTCGGCCGGCACGAATGCATCGTGGGCGGCAGGTGCGTCGCCGAGCGCGCGCGCGAGCGCCTCGCCCACCGCCCGCCGGTCGATCTTGCCGTTCGCGTTGAGCGGCCAGCGCGCGATGCACCACAGCGCATCGGGGCGCATCGCGTCGGGCAAGCGGTCGCGCAGCCAGTCGGCCAGCGCCGCTTGCGCGGCCGGTTCGCCGGTACGGCGCGCGTCGATGCACGCGAATGCGTTCGAACGCCAGCTTCGGGAGTCGAGCGTAAAACTGCACGCATGCGCGGCGGCGGCGATCGCATCGGGCGTGAACGGCCGAGGCAACGACGCATCCCCCGCCACACTCGCGACGAGTTCACGCAGCGGCGAGTCACGCAGCACGTCGGCGAACAGCAGGCGGCCGTCTTGCGCCAGCAACGCTGCCGCGATCCGGAACGTATCGCGCGGATCGTCGCGCAGATGCGCGGCCGCGAAACTGATCACGCAATCGAATTCGCCGAGATGCCGCGCGGGCAACAAGCCGTCCTGCATCGCCTGAAGCGCGGGCCTCGTAAGGGTGAAGCGTGCCTGTGCGGTGTGCAGCAGCCCCGGCGACACGTCGAACAGCGTCACGTCGAAACGTGGATCGTCGAGCACGCCGAGGCCCGCTTCGAACCATTGCCCGGCGCGGGCGTCGACCACCGCGACCCGCAGCACACCCGTGCGTGCAGCGGCCTGTGCCTCCAGCGCGCCGGCAAACTCGCGCAGCGCGCGGGCGCCGTCCGGCAAACGCGTCGCGAACGCAAGCGGTGCCACGCACGGGTCCAGCGGCACGCGCTGCGCGGCGGTATCCGTATCGGCTGCGAGCGCGCGCAGCGACGCCGTCAGATCGTCGAGATCGGTTGCATACCAGTCGAGCCGATCGAGCGCACCGTCGATGGGGATCGACGCATCGCCTTTCGCGTGCCGGTGCGCACGCAACGACGGCGGCAGGCCTGCGCCGCCATCGAGCAGCCGATCGGCGACGGCACGCGCAACGGCCGCTTCCGCCTCAACCGTATCGGCCAGGTCGGCCTCCGCGAGCGACGACGGCGCTGCATCGGCAACGCAAGCGGCACCGCAATCGGCCGGCACGAACGCGGCGACGATGCGCGCAACTTCGCCATTCACGACGCTCGCGCACGCACCGTCGATCTGCGGATGCGCGGCCAGCGCGGCCTCGATCTCGCCCAGTTCGATCCGGTGCCCGCGCACCTTCACCTGGCGATCCTCGCGCCCCAGGAATTCGAGCATGCCGTCGGGCCAGTAGCGGCCACGGTCGCCCGTGCGATACCAGCGGCCCGACGCGTGCTGCACGAAGCGCTGCGCGGTCAGCTCGGGATCGTTGCGGTAGCCGCGCGCGAGACTGTCGCCGCCGATCAGCAGTTCGCCCGGCACGTAATCCGGCACATCGCGGCCGTCGGTATCGACGACGCGATAGGCCTGCCCCGGCAACGGCCGGCCATACGGAATCGAACGCCAGTGCGGCGGCACGTTGCGCACGGTCTGCACGTTCGACCAGATGCCGGCCTCGGTCGCGCCGCCGAGCGCATGGAACGCACATGCGTCGCCGCATCGTTCGCGCAGGCGCGCCGGCAGGTCGAGCGCGATCCAGTCGCCGGACAGCAGCGCCGCGCGCACGCTGCGGCATGCGTCGGCCGCAGCGGACACCGCCAGCGCCATTTCGAGCAGCGCGGGCGCCGAATTCCACAGCGTCACGCGATGCTGCGCGATCAGGTCGATCCAGCGCGCCGCGTCGCGCGCGTCGTCCTGGGTCGGCAGCACGAGCTCGGCGCCGGCACCGAGCACGCCGAACAGGTCGTACACCGACAGGTCGAAATCGAGCGCCGATACCGCGAGCAGCCGGTCTTGCGCACGCACGCCGAGTAGTGCATCGATTGCGTCGATCGTGTTGAGCGCCGCCGCGTGCGTCATCTCGACACCCTTCGGCACGCCCGTCGAACCGGACGTGTAGATCACGTACGCGGTGGCCTGCGGCGCCACCGCGAGCGGCGCGGCCAGCGGCGCATGTTTCATCAGCGATGCAACATCGAAGCGCGGCAGCGGCGCATCCGCGTGCGCCGTATCGCCGATCGCGGCCTTCACGCCGGCCGCGCGTTCGATCAGTGCCTTGCGCGCGGCCGGCTGCGCAATGTCGAGCGGCACGTAACACGCGCCGGCGGCCAGTACGCCGAACACCGCGGCCACCTGTTCCGGCCCGCGCGGCAGACTGATCTCGACGGCATCGCCGTGACCGATGCCGGCGGCACGCAGGCCACCCGCGATCGCCAGCGCCTGCGCGGCCAGTTCGCCGCGCGTCACCACGCGCTCGGCGCACCGCAATGCGACGGCCGCCGGCTCGCGCGCGGCCGATGCAAAGAAGTCGGCATGCAGCGTGCGCGGCCGCGCGGGAGCGGGCACCGCGTTGAGCGCATCGCGCACGCGTCGCTGCGCGGACG
This sequence comes from Burkholderia sp. 572, assembly GCF_040545135.1. Taxonomy (NCBI): domain Bacteria; kingdom Pseudomonadati; phylum Pseudomonadota; class Betaproteobacteria; order Burkholderiales; family Burkholderiaceae; genus Burkholderia; species Burkholderia sp. 572. Next base: position 327,971 of record NZ_JBEPLH010000009.1, read on the forward strand.
GCAGCTCGACCGCGATCGGCAGCCGCCAGTCGCGATCGCACAGCGCCTGCACGAGCGCGACATACGCGCCGAACATCGCATCGGCCATCCCGTCGGGAAACAGGCCGTCGACGCTGTCCCATGCGAGCAACGCGCCGTCCGGCACGCGATAGAGCTGGTGATCGAGCCACACCTGCGGCGTCTGCGAAATCATGTCGTGCAGATCGCCGAACACGCGCGCGAATGCGTCGGGCACGAACGGCGCGTCGCCGAGATTGCACGAGAACACGACCGGCGCCGCGCGCGGCGCACCCTGCCTGCGCGCATCGCGCAGCACGTCGAGCGCCGGATACGCAGCCTGCGCGATCGCGCCGTGCAGCCGCTGCTGGAACGCGCGTATCGTGTCGGCCGCGCTCGCGTCGGCGCGCACGTCGCATTCGACGAGCAACAGCGTCGTGAAATCGGCGATCACGCGGCCGAGATCGGGCGCATCGCCGTGCCGGTCGAACAGCGGCACGTTGAGCAGGAACGCCTGCCGGCCGCTCCAGCGCGCGAGCACCGCGGCGAACGCCGCGCCGAACACCGACGACAGCGTGACGCCATGCTGCGCGGCCCGCGCCTGCAGGCGCGTCAGCTCGGCCGTGCTCAGCGTATGCGTGACGCGGCTGAAACGCGGCGCGCGGATCGTTTCCGGCGCACGGGCGAGCGGCAGCGCCGGCCCTTCCGGCAGTGTCGCGAGCCGCGCCTGCCATGCGCCGCGCGCCGCGGCCCGCGCATCGCGCGTATCGGCCGCGCGACGCGCGAGCCAGGTCGGGAACCACGTCGACGGCGCGTCGGGCAACGCCGACGGCTCGGCATACGCGGCACCGATCTCCTGCATCAGCAGCCGCACGCTGTCCACGTCGGCCGCGAGCAGGTCCACGCTCAGCCACACGCGATCCTCGCCGCCAGGCATCTGCGCGAGGCCCATCATGAAGACCTGCGCGTGCTCGACGTCGAGACATTCGTGCGACCGGAACGCGCGCAGCGACACCCATTCGGTTTCCGCTTCGGCGGGCGTCCGGTCGCGCCAGTCCGCATGCGCGAACACCGGCGCCTCGGGTGCCGCGACGATCTGCTGGCGGCCACCGGCAAAGCGCGCACGCAGCATCGGATGGCGTTCGCGCACGAGTCGGCATGCCGCGTCGAGACGAACGGGATCGATCGCGCGGCTGCGAAACTCGAGGAATGCGTGGCAGCTCACGTTGCCGAGCACTTCACCGTCGCCGCGGCCGAGCCAGTACGCCTGCTGCACCGCGGACAGGTCGAACGGCGCATGCACGTCGACATCGACCGCCTCGGCGGCTTCGACGTCGGGCGCCGCGGATGCGCCGCGCGGCGCATTCGCGAGCAGCTCGGCCCACGCGCCGAGCGTCGGCGTACGCGCGAGCGCGTCGAACGTCAGCGCGTAGCCGAGCCGGTTCACGCGCGTCTGCAGATACATCAGCCGGATCGAATCGAGGCCGCAGCTCAGCAGGTCCTCGTCATCGTCGAGCGACGCGATTTCGTCGACGGGCTCGTCGAGCAGCGCCGCGATCATCGCGACGAGCTGCGAGCGAAAGGCAATGGGAGAAAAACAGGAAGGATCGGAATGATCGATGGTTGAATCGACAGCGGTCTGGCTCATGGGCACGCCTTGTATGGGTCGTTCGATGGCGGATCCGCGCGGCGGCGGCCACCCGTGAATGAGAATCTATCTCATTCACGCCCATGAGCCCGGTCGATTGCTTTAGGCGGCCGGTCAGTTGTTTTAGATTGCCGCGCTCTCCAGTTCGGCATCGTCGATCGCGTTCGACGATGCGCGAATGTCGCTCGGCGAAATGCCGTAGCGCTTGCGGAACGCGATCGAGAAATGCGCGGGGCTGTAGCCGACGCGGTACGCCACGGTCGACACGTTCGCGTCCTCCGCGCACAGCATCGCGTGCGCGGTCCGCAGCCGGTATTCCTGCAGGTACGCATACACGCTCGTGCCGAACACCTTGCGGAAGCCGGCCGTCAGCTTGCGTGAATTCATCCCCACCCGGCCCGCGAGCGCATCGAGCGTCGGCGGCTGCTGGAGCTCGCGCGTGAGGATGTCGCTCGCCGCGTACACGCGCTCGACGTCCGACGACGTGACGCGCACGTCGGCCGGCGCGAACTGCCGCTGCGTCGCCAGCAGCTGCGCGCTCAGCGCGGTCAGCTCGAACGCCTTGGCCTTCAGGTAGTACTCGCGCACCGCGCCCTCGAACGGGCACGTCGCGATCTGTACCGCGAGCGCCTGCAGCGCCTTCGATGCCGGGCAACTGACGATGCGCGGATCGCCGCCCGTCGGCGCGAGCATCTTCTCCGGCAACAGGCTCAGGTTGCGGTCGAGCGCATCGAGGCCGAGCTGCACGATCGTGTAGCGCAGCGGCACGTCGCGGTCGTAGATCTGGTGCGTCGTGAATTCGCCGTCGTTGGCGATCACGCACAGGCCCGGCCCCTTGATGCACTGCTCGGGCTGGCCCGGCACGCGGCAGCGCAACTGCCCGCTCTGCACGAGGACGAGCTTCAGCCCTTTTTCGAGCGGCTCCTCGTACCAGTCGCGGCTGTCCGAGCACAGCGTGCCGCTCATGAGTTTCATGCCCGCGTCGATGTGCACCACGCCCGGATGATTGCCGGGCACGAGCACCGGCGGGTGACGTCGTGACGAAGCGAAGGAGGTCGAGCTCATCGGAGGTCCGTTGGTTAGGCGGCACGCGCGGCCCGGCGCGCGCCGGCGGCAACCGGCCGATTCTCCGGCCGGGCCGGGCGGGCGCCGCGCGACAGGCGCCCGATCGAATGAAATTGCCGCGATATCGAAAGAAACGACGTTATCGCGGCACTTGTTACAAATGATAATACCTCTCATTTACATTTTTTGACAACTTGCCGGAACCCAAGGTCAGCGCATGCACTCCTCCCTTCCCTCCGTGGCGCCGGCCATCCCGGCCGACGCGCCCGACTGGCCCGACGACTTCGCGCACCGCTATCGCGACGCCGGCTACTGGCAGGACACGACGTTCTTCGAGGCGCTCGACGCGCAAGCGCAGCGCGCCCCCGACGCGCTCGCGGTTGTTGACGGCACCTGCCGGCTCGGCTATCGCGACCTGCTGGCGCGCATCCGCCAGCTTGCGGGCGGCCTCGCGCGCCTGGGCCTGGTGCGCGGCGACGCGGTCGTCGTCCATCTGCCGAACGGCGCACGCTTCATCGAAACCTGCTTCGCGCTGTTCCAGCTCGGGGTGCGGCCGGTGCTCGCGCTGCCTGCCCACCGGCACTACGAGATCGGCGCGTTCTGCCGCTTCGCCGGCGCGCGCGCGTATCTGTGCGCGGCACACCTCGGCGAGTTCGACTGCCGGCCGCTCGCGGCCGCGTTGCAGGCCGACTGCCCGACGCTCGAGCACGTCGTGATGGACGGCGACGATCACGCGTTCACACCATTCGACGCGCTGTACGACGCGCCGCCGCTGCGCGAATGCGCGGCACGCGCCGACGACATCGCGTGCTTCCAGCTGTCGGGCGGCACGACCGGCACGCCGAAGCTGATCCCGCGCCGCCATCGCGAATACCTGTACAACGTGCGCGCGTGCAGCGTCGCGAGCGGATTCGACGCCGGCACCGTCTACCTCGCCGCGCTGCCGATGGCGCACAACTTCACGCTGTGCTGCCCCGGCACGATCGGTGCGCTGCTCGCGGGCGGCCGCGTGGTCGCAACCGGGCGGCCCGAGCCCGAACAGAGCTTCGCGCTGATCGCGCAGGAACGCGTCACGCATACCGCGCTCGTGCCGCCGCTCGCGCTGCTGTGGCTCGACGAACAGCCGCAACGCCGGGCCGACCTGTCGAGCCTGCGCGTGCTGCAGGTCGGCGGCGCGCGGTTGATGGACCACGCGGCCGCGCGCGTGACGCCCGTGCTCGGCTGCCGGCTGCAACAGGTGTTCGGGATGGCCGAAGGCCTCATCTGCTGCACGCGGCTCGACGATTCGCCCGAACGGATCGCGCATACGCAGGGCCGACCCGTGTCGGACGGCGACGAAGTGCGCATCGTCGACGACGCCGGAGAACCGGTCGCACCCGGCGAGATCGGCGAGTTGCAGGTGCGCGGCCCGTACACGATACGCGGCTACTACCGGCTCGCCGAGCACAATGCAGCCGCGTTCACGGCCGACGGCTTCTATCGCAGCGGCGACCGCGTGCGGCGCACCGCCGACGGCGACCTCGTCGTCGAAGGCCGCGACAAGGACCAGATCAATCGCGGCGGCGAGAAGGTCTCCGCCGAGGAAGTGGAGAACCTGCTGCTCGCGCACCCACAGGTGCATGACGCGGCGGTGGTCGCGATGCCCGACCCGCTGCTCGGCGAGCGCACGTGCGCGTTCGTCGTCGCACGCGCACCCGCGCCGTCCAGGCTGGTGCTGAAACGCTACCTGCGCGACTGCGGGCTCGCCGCCTTCAAGATTCCCGATCGCATCGAGTTCATGCCGCGCTTCCCGGAAACCGGCATCGGCAAGACCAGCAAGAAATCGCTGCGCGACCTGCTGCGCCGCCAGTTGCAGGCGGCGGCCGCATGAGCGCGCGACCGACCGGTTCGAACTGGATCCGCGAGCTGCGCCTGTCGCCGTGCCCGCGCGCGCAGCTCGTGTGTTTCCCGCATGCAGGCGGCACCGCGAATTTCTTTCGCAACTGGAGCCGCGCGCTGCCATGGGACGTCGACCTGCTCGCGCTGCAGTATCCGGGCCGCGAGGAACGCTTCGGCGAACCGTGCCTGACGACGATCGACGCCCTCGCCGGCCCCGCCGCCGACGCGCTGCAACGCTATGCGCACGCGCCGCTCGTGCTGTTCGGGCACAGCCTCGGCGCGGCGCTCGCGTACGAGGTGGCGGCGCGGCTCGAGGCACGCGGCGCGGCCCCGCTTTACCTGGCCGTATCCGCGTTGCCGCCGCCGCATCGTCAGCGCCTGTCCGATCTGCACCTGCAATCCGACGACGCGCTCGTGGCCGATGTCGCGCGGCTGTCCGGCGAGCACGCCGCGCTGCTCGCCGATCCGGAGATGCGCGCGATCTACCTGCCGATGATCCGCCACGACTACCGTGCGATCGAGACGTATCGCCGCGACCGGCCGCCGCGGCTCGACACGCCGCTCGGCGTGATGCTGCCGCTGGCCGATTCCGAGCTCGACGACGACGAAGCGCGCGCGTGGCAGGACGTCGCGTCGCGCCCGATCCGCATCGAGACGTTCAGCGGCGACCACTTCTACCTGCGGCACCAGTACCCGGCGCTGATCGCGCATCTGGTCGAACGGATCGACCAATCCCTTCGTTACGGAAAGGAGTACACATGAAAACACCGGACGCCTGCACGGGGCTGCCCGACATTCGCGAAGCCATCGATCGCCTGGACGCCGACATCATCGACGCGCTCGGCCGGCGCATGCAATACGTGAAGGCCGCATCGCGCTTCAAGCCCGACGAAGCGAGCATCGCCGCGCCGGAACGCGTGGCCGCGATGCTGCCCGACCGGCGCCGCTGGGCCGAACAGGCGGGCCTCGACGGCGACTACGTCGAGACGCTGTTCGCCGGCCTGATCGCGTGGTACATCGCGCAGCAGACGCAGCATTGGCGCCGGCAACGGGGGCTCGCATGAACGCCGGCCTCCCGCTGCTGCACGACACGTTCGCCCGTGCGGCCCGCCGCGCCGCCGACACCGGCACGCCGACGCTCGCGTCGGTGTCGGTGCCGGTGCGGCCGCTCGACTTCTTCGACCTGATCGCCGCGTGGGACGACGGGGCCACGCCGTGGTTCTTCCACGAAGCCGGCGATGCATCCGTCACGCTGTTCGGCTGGGACAGCGCGCTCGAACTGACCGCCACCGGCGACACGCGCTTCGCGCAGATCGATGCGCGCTGGCGCACGCTCGTTCGCGATGCCGTGACGGCCGGCCCGCAGCCGCCGCGCGCCGTCGGCGGCTTCCGGTTCGATCCGCGCGGCGCGCGCAGCGCGCACTGGGCGCCATTTCCCGACGCCAGCATGACGGTGGCGACGCTGCTGATCGTGCGCGAAGGCGACGCGCACTGGGCCGTCTGCCAGCACGTCGTCGCCGCGCACGACGATCCGGCCGCGCTCGCGCATGCGTGTCTCGCGCGCATCGAGTCGCTCGGCACGCTCGCGGCCGCCCGCGACGACGCTGCACCGCATCTGCTGCACACGCAGGCGCTGCAGGCGAGCGAATGGCAGCACGAAGTCCGGCGCGCGGTGGACGCGATCCACGGCGGCGCGTTCGGCAAGGTCGTGCTCGCGCGCGACGTGCTCGAACAATACGCGCGGCCCATTGCCATCGCGCCGCTGCTGCGCCGGCTGCGCAAGCGCGACGCGCACGCGCACCTGTTCGCGGTCCGCCGTGAAGGCGCCTGCTTCGTCGGCGCCACGCCGGAACGGCTCGCGCGTGTCGCGGCCGGCGACGTGCGCACGCATGCGCTGGCCGGGACGATCCGGCGCGGCACCACGCCCGACGACGATCGCGCACTCGGCGCGGCCCTGATGGCTTCCGCCAAGGAGCGGCTCGAACACGCGCTCGTCGTCGACGCGATCCGCGCCGCGCTCACGCCGCTGTCGCGCGCGCTCGACGTGCCCGGGGAACCGTCGCTGCACCGGCTGCCGAGGCTGCAGCACCTGAGCACGCCGATCCGCGCGACGCTGAAGGCGGACGCGACGCTCTTGCAGGTCATCGCGGCGCTGCACCCGACGCCGGCGGTGGCCGGCCATCCACGCGACGCGGCGCTCGACCACATCCGCGCGCATGAAGGATTCGATCGCGGCTGGTATGCGGCGCCCGTCGGCTGGATCGACGCGCACGGCAACGGCGACTTCATCGTCGCGCTGCGCTCCGCGCTGGTCGACGGCGGGGCCTGCCGGCTGTTCGCGGGCTGCGGCATCGTCGCCGATTCCGAGCCGGTCAACGAATATCAGGAAACCGAACTCAAGTTGTCGGGCATGCAGGCGGCGATCCGCGTGCGTGATGTGGAGGCGGGGGTGGAGGCGGCACCGGATGCGCATGACCCGGCACGGGTGTCGGCTTCGTCGACGGTCGAGTGACGCCGCGGCGCGGCGGCCGCGCGCATCACAACAGCGGCAGCGTGAGCCGGATATGCTCGGCGAACGCCGCCGTCAGATGCGACGGCCGCTTGCGATCGAACCTCAGCGTAATGCCCACGGCAGGCAACGGCGGCAGGCGCGGATCGCCGGTGACGATCGCCAGGTCGGCCGGTACCGCCGTCTGCGTCATCACCGCGAACGCCTGCCCCGAACGCACCAGCGCGATCAGCCCCGCGAGACTGCTGCTCGCGTAGGCGACGCGGTAGTGACGGCCGGCGCGCTCCAGCGCCTCGCAGGCCGCGATGTGGTCGAGCGTGTCGCGATCGGACAAAGCAAGCGGCAGCGGATCGAAATGCCCGGGTTCCAGCCCCGGATAGCCGATCCAGACCAGTTGCTCGCGGCGAATGATGTCGTCGTTCGAGCCGTCGTCCGGCAATGAAATCATCGCCAGGTCGACCGCACGTTTCTCCAGCTGTTCGACGAGCCGCGGCGTCGGCCCGCACACGACCTCGACGATCGCCTGCGGATGCTGGCTCGAAAACTGCCGCAGCAGCGACGGCAGCCACACCTCCGCGTAATCGTCCGGGCACCCGAAGCGGATCGTCCCCGACAACCCCGTGCCGCACAGGTCGGCCATCGCCTCGTCGTGCAGCCGCAGGATGCGCTGCGCATGCACGAGCAGCCGCTCGCCCGGATGGGTCAGCACCACGCCGCGCCCGGTGCGCTGGAACAGCGGCTGGTCGACGGCCTCCTCGAGCCGCTTCATCTGCTGGCTGAGCGCGGACTGGGTGCGGCCGACACGCGCGGCCGCGCGGCTGAGCGCACGCACCTCCGCGATCACGACGAACGAGCGCAGCAGGTCGATTTCAAGCGAAAGCCCCAAGGTATTAGCTCCTTTTCTACCTTGCATAAGAACTATTCGTTTCCATCAAACCAGACACACGCCTAGACTGCAAGCGATCCCTGCCCTTTTGCCCGGAGATGCCCGATGTCCCTGAACGACGACCCGACCTTCTGGCACAACGCCAGACAGCACCTGGTCCGCTACGGCGGCACGTTCGAGCCGATGATCATCGAGCGCGCGAAAGGCAGCTTCGTCTACGACGCCGACGGCCGCGCGATCCTCGATTTCACGTCGGGCCAGATGAGCGCGGTGCTCGGCCACAGCCATCCGGAGATCGTCTCCGTGATCGGCGAATACGCGGGCAAGCTCGACCATCTGTTCAGCGGGATGCTGTCGCGGCCGGTCGTCGACCTCGCGACGCGCCTCGCCGACATCACGCCCGACGGGCTCGATCGCGCGCTGCTGCTCAGCACCGGCGCGGAATCGAACGAAGCGGCGATCCGGATGGCGAAGCTCGTCACCGGCAAGTACGAGATCGTCGGCTTCGCGCAGTCGTGGCACGGGATGACGGGCGCCGCCGCATCGGCCACGTACAGCGCCGGCCGCAAGGGCGTCGGCCCGGCGTCGGTCGGCTCGTTCGCGATTCCCGCACCGTTCACCTACCGGCCGCGCTTCGAGCGCAACGGCACGTACGACTATCTCGCCGAACTCGACTACGCGTTCGACCTGATCGACCGCCAGTCGAGCGGCAACCTCGCCGCGTTCATCGCGGAGCCGATCCTCAGTTCGGGCGGGATCATCGAGCTGCCGGAAGGCTATATGGCGGCGCTCCAGCGCAAGTGCGAGGAACGCGGGATGCTGCTGATCCTCGACGAGGCGCAGACGGGCGTCGGGCGCACCGGCACGATGTTCGCGTGCCAGCGCGACGGCGTGACGCCCGACATCCTGACGCTGTCGAAGACGCTCGGCGCCGGGCTGCCGCTCGCGGCCATGGTGACGTCCGCGGCGATCGAGGAACGCGCGCACGAACTCGGCTACCTGTTCTACACGACGCACGTGTCGGACCCGCTGCCGGCGGCCGTCGGCCTGCGCGTGCTGGACGTGGTGCAGCGCGACGGGCTCGTCGCTCGAGCGAACGTGATGGGCGACCGGCTCAGGCGCGGTCTGCTCGACCTGATGGAGCGTTTCGACTGCATCGGCGACGTGCGCGGACGCGGGCTGCTGCTCGGTGTCGAGATCGTCAAGGATCGCCGGACGAAGGAACCGGCGGACGGGCTCGGCGCGAAGATCACGCGCGAATGCATGAACCTCGGGCTCAGCATGAACATCGTGCAGTTGCCCGGCATGGGCGGCGTGTTCCGGATCGCGCCGCCGCTGACTGTCAGCGAGGAAGAGATCGATCTCGGCCTGGCGCTGCTGGGGCAGGCGATCGAACGGGCGTTGTGACGGTGGGGGACGGTGCCCTGCTTCGCTGATGCACGTTCCGTCGCGCCGGTTCGACGGCCTGGCGCGACGGAAACATGATCCGGATTCCGGATCGATCAACACGCCGCGGCGTCCACGCCGGTCACGCGTGACGAACAAGCCGTGACGCGTCGCTCAGGTACCCGTCGACGTGTACTTGCGCACCCCGAACCGCCACGCGACGAAGCACGCGCCCAGGAATACGAACGCAACAGCCGGCGCGAGCGGCAGGAACCAGCGCGGTGCGCCGAGCGGGTCGGGCTTGCCGAGGATCGCCAGCACCGGGAAATATGCGATGCACGCGATCGGCACGACGAAGGTCAGGAAATGGCGGAGCCAGCCCGCGTAGAGGCTGATCGGAAACTGCGCGGCCTGAACGCCGCCGTACGTGACGACATTGACGACTTCCAGGCTTTCGACGGTCCAGAACGCGAGCGTCGCCTGCAACACCATCAGCCCGAAGAACAACGCGACGCCGCCGGCGATCGTCCACACGGCCAACGCGATCGCCACGGCATTCCAGTCGAAGTCGAGCGCGCGCGTCGCGACGACCAGCACGACGATGCCCTGCAGCAACCTCCCGATCACGCGCAACCGGAAGTCATGGCCGATCAGTTGCAACGTGGCCGTGCGTGGGCGCAGCAGCAGGCGGTCGAAGTCGCCCGTCCGGATGAAGTCGCTGCCGAATACATCGAACCCGCGGCTGATGAAATCGGCAATCGCGAAGCTGACGCTGACCATCCCGAAGAACATGCAGATGTCGCCGAAGCGCCAGCCCTGCACGTCGCCGAACCGGTCGAACAGCGCCCAGATGCCGGCCAGTTCGATGATGGTCGTCAGGAACGTGCCCGCGCAGAGCATCAGGCTCGATGCCGGATACTGAAGTTGCGCACGAATCGATGTCACGAAATAGCGGAACAGCAGGCGAGCGGTATTCATCGGCTCAGCCTCCCTGCAGGTGAAGCCGCGCCATCACGCGGCCCATCGCGATACGCCCCAGCGCGACGAAGGCGGCGATCCAGAACGCCTGCAGTGCGAGCCCGGCCCAGGCTGCGTCCCCGCTCAGCGTACCGACGTAGATCCGCGACGGGATGTCGAGCATTCCGGCGAACGGCTGGGCGATCATCAGCGGTTGCAGCCAGTCCGGAAACAGGCCGAGCGGAATCAGGTTGCCCGAGAACAGGATCACGAACGCGGGCGCGAGCGTGTTGATCCCGCGATCGGTCAGTGTCGCGGCGATACACAGGTTGAGCAGCATCACGAAGGCGGCGGCGAGCCCGATCATCAGCAGCACGGACACGATGAACAGCACGGCCCGCGCGGCGTCCGCCGGCGGCTGCCATGCCCATTCGCCGAAACCGGCGAGCGGCAGTGCGATCGCCGCCGCGACGAACATCAGCACGACGCGCGGCAGCGCCCGCGCGCTCATCCACGCCATCGCCCGCACGTACCACCACGTATACGTATCGACCGGGCGCAACCGGTCATAACTGACCGCGCCGGTCCGCACCGCCGCCGCGACATCGGGGTCGCCCGCCCAGGGCAGCAGCGCGAACAGCGCCTGCGCGATCCACGTGTAGGTAATCACCTGCTCGAGCGTCATCGACGCCTGCGCGTGCGTCGCGTGACGATAGAACGCCGCGTAGATCATCACCTTGAGCGCGCCCCACCAGCATTGCGTCGTGAAGCCCGCGAGGGCGGCCGCGCGATACTGGAGCAGCGTCTTGAAGCGTGCCGAGAAGGCCGCGGCGTACGGGCGCAGGACGTCCATCGGCTTACGCTTCCGTCGCGCCATGCAGGCGATAGAAGCGTGCGATGACCTCCTCGATCGCCGGCTGCTCGACGCGGATGTCATCGACCGCATGCTCGGCCGCGATGCGCGCGACAAGCGCGGGCGCACCGATGACGCCAGGATCGAACGCGAGCTCGACCGTGCGCCCCTCGCGTCGCAGCAACTGCGCACCGGCGATGTCGAGCTCTGGGGCCTCCTCCGCGAAATCGACCAGGATGCGGCGGTCGGACAGCACGCCGGCGCGCAGTGCATCGAACGGCTGGTCAGCGAGTACGCGGCCATGCCCGATGACGATCACACGCTCCGCGAGCGCCTCGATGTCGTGCATGTCGTGTGTCGTCAGCAACACAGTCACGCCACGCTCGCGGTTCAGCGTCTTGACGAATTCGCGCACCGCGAGCTTCGACGGTGCATCGAGGCCGATGGTCGGTTCGTCGAGAAACAGGATCGGCGGTTCATGCAGCAGCGCCGCGGCAATTTCGGCGCGCATCCGTTGCCCGAGCGACAACTGGCGCACCGGCTGGTGGAGCAGGCTTTCGAGGCGCAGCATCGCGACGAGCGCGTCGCGCGTACGGCGATATGCGCCGGGATCGACGCGATAGATATCGCGCAGCAGGTCGAAGCCGTCGATGACGGGCAGGTCCCACCACAGCTGACTGCGTTGCCCGAACACCGCGCCGATGCGCGCAACGTGCGCGATGCGGTCGTCGAACGGCACACGGCCGTCGATGATCACCTTGCCGGAAGTCGGCCGCAGGATGCCGGACAGGATCTTGATGGTGGTCGACTTGCCGGCCCCGTTGGGTCCGATGAAACCAAGCAGCTCACCACGCCGCAGGCTGAAGCTGACGTCCTTGAGCGCTTCGACTTCGCGCCAGCGGCGGCGCAGAAGGCCGAGCATGCCGGGCTGCCGCTCCGCGATTCGGTAGGTCTTCGCCAGGCCTTCGACGACGATCTGGGACATGCCATCCTCGCTGGTTCGTTGCCGCCCGCTGCCGTGGAGTAAACGGCGCCGGCGCGGAAAGCGCGCGATCTTATCATGGGGCGGGCCGAGGGATCGACAGCATACAGCCGCGTGGCCGACCGGCCCGACAGCTCGCAGCCCGCGACATGCGTACACTAGCGGGCGGGCAACGATGACCAGCGAGGCGAGCCATGACGACAGCGATGCAACCTGCCGACGCACCCGACCACTGGCTCGTCGCTCGGCGCGATGCAGACACCGGCATCGAAAGCCTGCATGCGCATTTCAGCGGCCATGCATACGATGCGCACGATCACGACGACATGCTGGTCGGCTTCACCGAACAGGGCGTGCAGCAATTCCAGTGCCACCGGTCGGTGCATACAAGCGTGCCGGGCCGCGCGATCCTGATCGAGCCGGGCGCGCTGCACGATGGCCACGCGCCCGAAGCGGGCGGCTTCACGTATGGAATGCTGTACCTCCCGCAGGCATGGGTCGAGCGAGCGGCACGCCGGCTGGATCTGCCGGGCCTCGGCGGCGTCGAAGCCGCGTTCGGCCACACGCTGGTCGACGATCGCGGCCTCGTCGACACGATCCGGCAGGCGTTCGTCGCGCTCCACGGCAACGAGGGCAAGCTCGCACGCGATCAGGCGCTCGACCGCCTGCTGACGCGGCTGGGCGGCGAATTGCGCGCCCCGCTCGCGAGCGGCGGCAATGCCGTCGCGCCCGCGATTGCCCGCGCGCGCGATCTGCTGCATGCGCGCATGAGCGACGATATCGGCCTCGACGCACTCGTCGATTTCACCGGAATCGACCGGTTCCGGCTGACGCGGCTGTTCCAGCGCGCGTACGGCACGTCGCCGCACGCGTACCTGGTGCGCCTGCGGCTACGCGCCGCGCGCCGCCTGCTGGCCGTCGGCCGCACGCCCGCACAGGTCGCGGCCGACGTCGGCTTCGCCGACCAGAGCCACCTCGGCCGCTGGTTCCGCCGCGCATACCGGATCACGCCGGCTGCGTACCGGCAAATGTGCACAAACGTTCCAGACTGATCCCACGCGGCATCCGATCATGTGCGCTTCAACGAGGAGCAATCATGTTCGATACCAAGGTGGCGCTGATCGTGCGCGACGATCTCGCGGCGTGGCAGAAACTCAATGTCGTCGCGTTTCTCGCGACGGGCGTCGCGGCTGAAGCGCCCGAAGCGCTCGGCGAGCCTTACGAGGATGCGGCGGGACGCCGCTACGGCCGCATGCTGGGCCAGCCGATGCTGGTGTTCGCGGCCGATTTGGACGGCCTGCAGGCCGCGCACCGGCAGGCGCTGTCGCGCGAACTCACGATCGTGCCCTACGTCCACGCGATGTTTTCGACCGGACACGACGCGGCCAACCGCGAAGTCTTTCGTGCCGGCGATGCGGAGCATCCCGACCTCGTCGGGCTGGCGTTGCGCGGGCCGAAGAAAGCGGTCGACAAGGCCGTGAAGGGGCTGGCATTGCATACGTGATGCATCGGCGTTTCGAGTTGGCGATTCGACACGGTAACGGCTACTGCGCGGCCAGCAACTCCGGCTTGTTCCCGTCGATCCACGCCTTTACGTCAATCAGGAGCGCCGTCGCACTATCGAAACACTCGCGAACCGCTGACGCCTGAACCACATCCCCGGAGTAATCGGACAGGTTGCGCTGCTTGCGCAGCGCGTCCAGTACGATCATGCGCTCGACCGGCAAACCGATTGTCTGTGGAAGCGTCTGGATCGCCGTCTGGTGGTGCCCCGGCCGGCTCGTCAACGTACGAAAACCGTTCGCGTGCAACGCCAGCATCGCGAGTTGCATGATCGCCTTGTACGCCGCATCAAAGCGGTTTTCGTTACTCAATGCCGCGATTTGCGCATCCGCCAGATTTCGTTCCGCCGCAGCCAGCAGGCGCGTCGCTTGTTCCCGGTCCGGCCGGATTGCATCAAGACTAACGCCGAGCAAGTTCTGCAAGGTCATGGTCGCTACCAATCAAGAAAATCTTGGGTTTTCCAAGCACGTCCCGTAAAAATGCGTCCTGCCCGGCGACGCCCTCACGAAACTCGTCCGCCGACAGCACCTTGGGATTGATGTCCCGCCCCAACGTAGCCTGCGCATCGTAGAACAGCCGGACCACCGTTGCAAAGCCGACCGAGCCGATCACCATCACATCGACGTCACTGTCCGCCGTCTCCTGGCCGCGCGCGACGGAACCGAACACGAACGCCACACGGATTTCCTCGGCGCAGGGCAACAGCGCTTCGGATAGCACATCAGCCATACCCGAGGTCTTTCGCATGATCGAAGCCAGTTCCTCGTAGATCGGACAACTTCGATTGGCACGATAGAGCACCTGATTGCCCTGCCGATCCCGGCTCAGGATGCCGGCTTCGGCCAGCTTGCTCAGTTCCTTGTGCAGCGTACCGGGCGTCGTGCCCGTCAAACGGGCGATTTCGCGGACGTGCAACGCCTGATCGGGCCGCAACAGGAGCAGGCCCAGCGCGCGGCGACGATAGTCACCAAACAGGGTCGAGGCAATGGATCGTAGCATGATTGACTACGATTGTAGCTCAATTGGCTACAAGGCATAGTCCGAGTTGCCGATTGTGTGCCGATCCAGGCCGATTACCGAAATGTAGCCAATTTGACTACGATCGGAGCGAAATTGGCTACATCCATCCCGCGATCAGCATGCAATCCATCACGTCAAAGTGCTACCGGACACGACGCGGCCAACCGCGAAGTCTTTCGTGCCGGCGATGCGGAACATCCCGACCTCGTCGGGCTGGCGTTGCGCGGGCCGAAAAAGGCGGTCGACAAGGCCGTGAAGGGGTTGGCTTTGCACACGTGAACCCCAGCCGCCCCCGCATCCCGTATCAACGATGCGCGAGCACGTTGACGAGCTTGCCGAACGGATCGCGCACGTAAAACCGCCGCACGCCCCAAGGCTCGTCAGCCGGGCCGTATTCGACGGGAATCCCGGCGGCATGCACGCGTGCGAGCGCTTCGTCGACGTCGTCGACCTCGATCGACAGATCGGGCGTCGGCGTACCCGCCCCGCCCTGCGATGCGAAGCTGATCTGCACGTCCATCTGCTCGGCATTGCCATAGGTTGCGATCCAGCCGTGATCCATCAGCAAGTCGAGGCCGAAGATCCGCTGGTAGAAGCGCTTTGCGTCGTCGATTGATCGTGTGTCGATATTGGCGACGATCCGTTTGACCTTCATCGGATTCCTTCACAGGTCGTGACAGTACCGCGACGCTACACCGGAATCGCGTGCAGAACCAGCGCATCAGCGCCCGGCCGCTTCCATCCCGGCACCCCGGGCCCGGGTGGCCCGCTCGTCTGGCTTGCCGGCCAGCCACACACCGATCGCGACGACCACGATGCCGAGATAGGTCGACATCGCGATGCTGTCGCCGAACATCCACGCGGCCCAGGCCAGCGTCACCGGCGGTTCGAGATAAACGAGGGTCGCCACGCGCGTCGCGGGCATGCGCTTGAGCAGCGCCCACAGCGACAGGTAGGCCATGAAGGTCGAGAAAACCGTCAGCCACACGACGGACACCCACACGTCCGGCTGGGTCGGCACGTGCAGATCGCCCGTGACGATCCCGCTCGCCGCGAACAGCACCAGGCTCACGCAGCCTTGCACGAACAGCGGCAGGCACAACCCGTCCCCGTTGCTGCGCGCGACCGTCAGCGCGCGGCGCCGCTGGTAGATCGTCGCGATCGACAGCCCCGACGCGGACACCAGCGGCAGCAGGTACATGACGAGCCCGACCGATCCGGCCGGCAGCGCATATTGCCCGCCGATCACGATGCCCACGCCGACGAACCCGACGACGAGGCCGGCCCACTGGCGTGCCCCGCTGCGCTCGCTGCCCTCGAGCGCCGTCATCGCGGCCGTGATGAGCGGCTGCAACGCGGCGACGATCGCGGCGATGCCGGGCGGCAGGCCGTGCTGGATCGCGACGTATACGCAGGCCAGATAGAGAAACTGCGACAGGAAGCCGATCACCGCGTGATAGCGGAGCTTCTCCCACGTCAGGCGCCCGAGCTGCCGGTTGAGAACGACCGCCAGGCACAGCGTGACGAGCAGGAACCGCCAGAACAGCAGGTTGAACGCGCCGGCCGTCTCCGCGCCGAGCTTGGCGCCGATGAAGCCGGAACTCCACGACAACACGAAAACGAGCTGAAGCAGGAATAGCGGCATGGGGCGACGGCTCTCGGAAGGTTGCCGGGGACAGGCGCGGGTTCTTGATCGACGTGAATCATTCCCCGGATACGTGCAACGCCCGACCGGCTGCCTGCCGTTGTCTGCCGGTTGGCCTGTCGGTTGACCCGAGAATAGGCAGGCCCAATAATTCCGTCAATCGACATTACCTGAATCACTGATTCGGAATTTCAAAATCATGCCCCGCACCCTGGACGTCGACCTGCTGCGTACCTTCCACGCCGTCGCGAAGCTGGGCCGCTTCAAGGATGCGGCCGCCCAGGTGAATCGCAGCCCGTCGTCGGTCACCGCGCAGATCCAGAAGCTCGAGGAAATGGTCGCGCAGCGCCTGTTCACGCGAAACAACCAGGCGGTCGAACTCACGCAGTTCGGCCACAAGCTGCTGAGCGACACCACGGAGTTTCTGCTGAGCCACGACCGGCTCGTCGAATCGCTGTCGCCGCAGATGCTGACCGGCAAGTTGCGGCTCGGCATTCCCGATTCGTACGCCGCGCACTTCATGGCGGAATTCCTGCCCCGCTTCGCGGCCGATCGGCCGTTGCTCGAGCTGACGGTCGAAGCACGTTCCAGCGACGAGCTGCTCTCGCTGTTCTCCCGCGGCCAGCTGGACATCACGATCGCCGTCGTGCCGAAAGCGCCGCCGCACGGCGAGCTGCTCGGCAAGACACATCCGGTGTGGGTGGCCGCGCGGACCTTCAAGTTCAATCCCGACGCGCCGCTGCCGATCGCCGTGCAATTGCAGGGCTGCCCGTACCGCGACACCGCGCTGAGCGCGCTGAAGAAGGCGAAGATCGCGCACCGGTTGCTGCTCGAGAGCGCCAGTTCGCCGGCGGTCGAAGCCTGTATCGCCAACGGCCTCGCGGTCGGCCTCATCGAACACGAGCGCGTGTCCGGCAACCTGACGAGCAACGTCGCGGGGATCGTGCTGCCCGACCTCCCGCCGCACCTGATCACCATCCTGACAGACGACCGCAATCGCGCCGCGCTGCATCTGCGCGACGTACTGAAAAGCACGTTCAGGATCGGACCGTGAAGACAAGGCCGGAACCGGCCTTGCATGAGAAAGTGAAGACAAAAACGCCGCCGGCCCGTTGCAGGCCGGCGGCTTCCTTCATCAACCGCCGAGATACGCCTGCTTGATCCGGTCGTTCGCGAGCAGGTTCGCGCCCGTATCCGCGAGCACCACGCGCCCCGTTTCGAGCACGTAGCCGCGATCGGCCACGCCGAGCGCCTTGTTCGCGTTCTGCTCGACGAGGAACACCGTGACGCCTTCGTCGCGGATCGTCCTGATGATGTCGAAGATCTGCGCGATCACGAGCGGCGCGAGGCCAAGCGTCGGCTCGTCGAGCAGCAGCAGGCGCGGCTTGCTCATCAGCGCACGGCCGATCGCCAGCATCTGCTGCTCGCCGCCCGACATCGTGCCGGCCCGCTGCGTCGCGCGCTCCTTCAGGCGCGGAAACAGCTTGAACACGTGCTCGATGCCGTCGTCGATCTCGTGACGGCTCGCGAAGAAGCCGCCCATCTTCAGGTTCTCGAGCACCGTCAGGCTCGGGAACACGCGCCGCCCTTCCGGCGAGATCGCCATCCCCTGCCGCATGATCTGGTGCGTCGACATCGCGGTGATGTCGTTGCCCTCGAACAGCACGCGGCCCGACGATGCGCGCGGCGTGCCGCACACGGTCATCATCAGCGTCGTCTTGCCGGCGCCGTTGCTGCCGATCAGCGTGACGATCTCGCCCTTGTTCACCTCGATCGACACGCCCGCGAGCGCCTCGACCGCGCCGTAATGCGTATGGACCTGTTCCAGCTTCAGCATCACTCCTCCCCCAGATACGCCTTGATCACGCGCGGGTCGTTGCGGACCGCTTCCGGCGTGCCGATCACGATCGGCCGGCCGTGCTCCATCACGAGGATGCGGTCGGACACGCCCATCACGAGGCTCATGTCGTGTTCGATCAACAGCACCGACACGCCGAACTCGCGGCGCAGCTTGTCGATCAGGTGCTGCAGCTCGACCTTCTCCTGCGGGTTGAGGCCGGCCGCCGGCTCGTCGAGCATCAGCAGGCGCGGCTCGGTGATCATGCAGCGCGCAATCTCCAGGCGCCGCTGGTGCCCGTACGACAGCGTGCCGGCCGGCCGGTTGGCAACCGACGTCAGCCCCATCCGGTCGAGCCACACCGCCGCGCGCTCGAGCGCTTCCTTCTCGGCACGGCGATACGCGGGCGTCGAGAAGAGGCCCGGCAGCAACCCCGCCTTCACCTTGCGGTGCTGCGCGACGAGCAGGTTCTCGACGACGGTCAGCGACTTGAACAGGCGGATGTTCTGGAACGTCCGCACGAGGCCCTTCAACGCGATCTTGTGGCTCGGCAGCCCCGCGATCGCATGGCCGTCGAGCACGACGTCGCCGCCGGTCGGCTTGTAGAAGCCGCCGACGCAGTTGAACACCGTGGTCTTGCCCGCGCCGTTCGGCCCGATGATCGCGAACACTTCATCGCGGCGCACGTCGAAATCGATCCCGTCCACCGCGAGCAACCCGCCGAAGCGCATCTGCAGCCCGGCGACCTTCAACAGTTCTGCATGTGCGCTCATTGCGGCAGCTCCACGTGGGGGCGGCTCGCGGGCAGCAGGCCCTGCGGACGCCACATCATCATCAACACCATCACCAGACCGAAGATCAGCATCCGGTACTCGGCGAAGCCGCGCGCGACTTCCGGCAGCACGGTCAGCAGGATCGCCGCGAGAATCACGCCGAGCTGCGAACCCATCCCGCCGAGCACGACGATCGCGAGGATCAGCGCCGATTCGATGAAGGTGAACGATTCAGGATTCACGAGGCCCTGGCGCGCCGCGAAGAACGCGCCGCCGATGCCCGCGAACGCCGCGCCGAGCGTGAACGCCGACAGCTTGATGCGCGTCGGGTTCAGGCCCAGCGAACGGCACGCGATCTCGTCGTCGCGCAGCGCTTCCCACGCGCGGCCCATCGGCATGCGGATCAGGCGGCTCGTGACGAACAGCGTGAAGCCGACCAGCACGAGCGCGAGCAGGTACAGGAAGATCACCACGTGGTCGCCGCTGTATTCCAGCCCGATCAGTTCGTGGAACGTCTTCGCGCCTTCGACGCTCGCGCTGCGCGCCATCTCGTAGCCGAACACGGTCGGCTTCGGGATGCCCGAGATGCCGTCCGGGCCGCCCGTGAGGCTCGTCAGGTTGTTCGCGAGCAGGCGGATGATTTCGCCGAAGCCGAGCGTGACGATCGCGAGATAGTCGCCGCGCAGCCGCAGCACCGGGAAGCCGAGCAGGAAGCCGAACGTCGCGGCCGCGATCGCGGCGAGCGGCAGGCACTCCCAGAACGACAGCCCGAAGTACTGGTTCAGCATCGCGTACGTGTAGCCGCCGACCGCGTAGAACCCGACATAGCCGAGATCCAGCAGCCCCGCGAAACCGACCACGATGTTCAGCCCGAGGCCGAGGATCACGTAGATCAGCGCGAGCGTCGCGACGTCCACCGCGCCGCGCGAGCCGAAGAACGGCCACACGAGCCCGACCGCGAGCAGCACCCATACGACCGCGCGCTGCTGCCGCGCGCCCATCGCGGGCATCGCCGGCAGCTTCACCGCCGATTTCGCGCGCACGAGCCACGGCTTGAACAGCTGGAACAGGAACACGGCCGCGACCGCGATCCACACCGGCCGCCAGTGCGGCGTGAGCACCACCTGATAGCCGTCGAGCTTCAGTTGCAGCCCGAGCACCGGAATCGTGAGGATCGCCGTCAGGAACGCGGCGGCCACGGCATTTTTCAGCGCCTGGCCGAACGAAGCGTCGGCGGCCGGGCGGCGAACGGAAATGACTGTACTCATCTGCGTCTCCGTCAAACCTTTTCGATGTCCGACTTGCCGAGCAGGCCGGTCGGGCGGAACAGCAGGATCAGCACGAGCAGGCCGAACGCAACGACGTCCTTGTACTCGGCCGGCATGTAGCCTGCGGCGAAGGTTTCCGCGAGGCCGAGCAGCACGCCGCCGAGCATCGCGCCCGGGATGCTGCCGATCCCGCCGAGCACCGCGGCGGTGAACGCCTTGATGCCCGCGACGAAGCCGATATACGGATTCAGCTTGCCGATCGTCAGCCCGATCAGCACGCCGCCGACGGCGGCCAGCATCGCGCCGAGCACGAACGTGAACGAGATCACGCGGTTCGTGTCGATGCCGAGCAGGTTCGCCATCTTCATGTCCTCGGCGCACGCGCGGCACGCACGGCCCATCCGCGAATGCGAGATGAACAGCGTGAGCGCGATCATCAGCAGGATCGTCACGCAGACGATCAAGAGACGCGCATACGGAATCGTCACGTCGAAGTCGCCGCCGAGATGGATCTCGAACGCGCCGGAGATCAGCACGGGCACTGACACGTCGCGTGCGCCCTGGCCGATCTGCACGTAGTTCTGCAGGAAGATCGACATGCCGATCGCGGAGATCAGCGGCACGAGGCGCGGGCCGCCGCGCAGCGGCCGATACGCGACGCGCTCGACCGCGAAGCCGTACAGGCCCGTGACGATCACCGACACGATCAGTGCGGCGCCGAGCACGAGCGGCAGCGGATAGCCGGCGGAGATGCCGATTGCGGTCAGGGTCACGAGGCCCACGTACGCGCCGATCATGTAGATCTCGCCGTGGGCGAAGTTGATCATGCCGATGATGCCGTAGACCATCGAATAGCCGATGGCGATCAGCGCATAGATCGCACCCAGCGTCAGGCCGTTGACCAGCTGCTGGGCGAATTGCGGAAAGAAGTCAGTCATGTGCGGGAAGCTCCCGTTGGCGCCGCGTCGCGTGCCGCGCCGGATCACGGCTGCGGCCGCGCACAACGCACGGTGTCGTCTCGGGCCGCCCGTTAGCCGCGGAACGGCCAAATGCGCACGCGCTCCGCCCGGGTGACGGGCAGAGCGGGTGCGCGGGGCGGGTACTCCGTATTACTTGGCGGCGGTCTTCGTCGCGTCCTTGTGCCACGTGTACACGACGAACTTGAACGCCTTCAGGTCGCCCTGTGCGTCATACGCGACCTTGCCGATCGGCGTGTCGAACGTCGTCTTGTGCATGTACGCGGCGACCTTGGACGGATCGGTCGTCTTCGCGCCGGCGATCGCGTCGGCGATGATCTTCACCGCTGCGTACGACGGCATCTGGAACGGGCCGTTCGGGTCGCGCTTCTTGTCCGCGAACGCCTTCACGAGCGCCGCGTTGGCCGGGTCGGCCGAGAAGTCGGCCGGCAGCGTGACGAGCATGCCTTCCGAAGCCGGGCCGGCGATCGCCGTCACGTCCTTGTTGCCCACGCCTTCAGGCCCCATGAACGTTGCCTTCACGCCCTGCTCGCGCGCCTGGCGCATCAGCAGGCCCATTTCCGGGTGGTAGCCGCCGAAGTAGACGAAATCGACGCCTTGCGACTTCAGCTTCGTGATGATCGCCGAGTAGTCCGAATCGCCGGCGTTGATGCCTTCGAACAGCACGACCGGGATCTTCGCGGCTTCGAGGTCCTTCTTCACCGACGACGCGATGCCCTGGCCGTACGACTGCTTGTCGTGCAGGACGGCGACCTTCTTCGGCTTCACGTTGTTGATGATGAAGTGCGCGGCGGCCGGGCCTTGCTGGTCGTCGCGGCCGATCGTGCGGAAGATGAAGTGGCGCTTCTTGCCTTCGGTCAGCTGCGGCGCGGTGGCCGACGGCGTGACCATCACGATGCCTTCGTTTTCGTAGATGTCGGATGCCGGAATCGTCGAGCCCGAGCACACGTGGCCGATCACGTACTTGATCTTCTGGCTGACGATCTTGTTCGCGACGGCGACGGCCTGCTTCGGTTCGCAGGCGTCGTCCATCAGCACGACTTCGAACTTGTTGCCGCCCGCACCGCCTGCCGCGTTGATCTGCTCGATCGCGGTCAGCGCGCCGGCCTTCACCATGTCGCCATATTGGGCGACCGAGCCGCTCATCGGACCAGCGATGGCGATCTTCACGGTTTCCGCTTGCGCGGCGGCGGCGCCCGCGGCGAACAGCACGGCGGCGACGGAAATGGACGTAAGACGGGACAGCGTCATCTGGGAGCTCCTCGATGTTGTTTAGTCATACGGGCAAAGGCGGCATGACTTGCGCAATCGAACAGCACCCGGGGCGAGGACATGAGACACGCCCGAGACACATAGAAGACGGAACTCCGGCGGAATGTTGCGTAGCGGGGCCCGGCTCTTGCAGTCCCCGAAGGGGACGTCTGGTTCGGAAAGACATCATCGTGATGCGTCTTGCATTGCGCAAGCGTTTCGCCTGCCCCGCTTGCCAAACCGCTTGATCGGAGGGGTGGTCCGACAGCCGTTGGCAAGGCAGTCGAAATTATATGGGCGTTTTTAAATCGTCTGTCAAAAATGCCGGTCGACCGAGGGAAAACACGTAGGGATGGGGTGGCGACCGGAGGGCAACCGAGTGGGGGCGAGAACGTTTGCTTTCGGTGCAATCGGGTTGCGCTGGAGGGTGTCGGGTTGGGTAGTTTCCTTGCTGGGTATGGTGTTTGGCGATGTTGGATTGTTCGTGGAGCGTGTTTGGCCTGCTAAGGGTCCGATCGCTGAAAATCAATCAGCTGACGATTTGAAGGGGAAGCACCAACACGGGGCGCTCGGCGCGGGCGGTAATTCCTTCTGTTTGCCGACAGATATGGCTGCTTTGAAAGCTCGTTGATATTTGTGTGAAATAATACGAATTCGCCTCTGCAATCCAGCCAGCCTTCCTGCGAGTCGCGCCCGCCGCGGTTCGCCGTCGCCTCAGGGCCGCTTCGACGCCCGTTCGTCGTTCAGTCTCGCCAGCCAGTGATCTGCCGTTTTAGCTCAATGCACATCACCTGATTGGGACCGCTGATGAATCATCCTTTTCGCTTGTCTTCCGCCGCCGCGTTTGCGTGTGCGCTTTCTGTTTCCGCCGTCGATGCTGCGGGGCGCGATACGCTGGCCGATCGGTCGGCTGGCGCCAATGTGTTTCGTTCGGAGCGGCGTGCGGCTGCTCGTGATGATGGGCATGCGGCACGTATGAACCGTCGCCGCGTGCAATACACTGCGCCCGCGGAACGTAGTCCGTTCGATACGCCTGATACGCGGCCGTTGCGTGTGTCGGGCGATAGGCTCGTGGCACCGCCGCCTTCGTCGAAGCACGAATCCGATTTGGTATTGCCCGCGAATCGCGTCGCGCTCGGCGCAGGTGGCAGCGATAGTCTTGGCCGCGCAGTGCCCGGTTACAAGCAGCGCGAGCAGAACTGGAACGAGTACCTGCGAGATAACGGCTCGCAGCCAGCTGGTGGTGGCGGCTCGTATGCGCCAACGCGGCCGTACGATGCCGCGCGCGGCCCGCACGGTACGCCGAATCCGTTCGATCCGTCGGTGCCGCAACCGGAGACGCGCACGTTCTATGACAACGGCGCGGGTACGCATTGCACCGCTACCGGCGGTGCGAGGACGTCGCGGTCGTCTTGCAATATCGCCTGGTGATGCGTTGGGGCGGCTGGTAGCAGCAGCCCTACCCGGCGCGCTGCGCGACTTCGCGCAGCGCGGCCGCATCTTGCGGCGTTGCCTTTACAACTGCGTGATGATCAGCCTGCCAGGCTCAATATCGATTCGCGCCTTTCGGCCCGGGACAAAACACGCATCGCTGATCAGCCACATTCCACCAATCTTCATGTACGGGTAGAACTTCTCCGGCTTGAGGTCGGTTTTCGGGGTACCCCACATTTCCTGGATCGTTACGAAACGTTCCGTCTTCGGTGGTCGTGCTTTATGATTCGGCTTAGCCATGGGCAACTCCTGCTTAGTTGGCTGTGGTTAGCGGGTCGTGAGTGTTGGTAGCACTTGCGGCCCGCGCTCGTTTACTGCGGCGTTTTTATGGTTCGGATTCCTCCTTTGTTGGTGGGTCGATGGAAATGAGGGTTCGACGTGTGGTTCAGGACGTGCGACGTATCCATCCGCGCGCGCGATCAACATCGGCTGGACATTGCCTATTAGACAGTGTTCTTTGCTTGGGCACACGTTAGCCGGTGGTTATAGGCAGACATTGAGGTCAATCACACGGCCATTGCGAGAGGTGATGGCGAACGTCGATCCGTCACAGTAAGCAATTGACCAGAATTTGACGCTTCGACACAGTTCGATTGGAACGGACGAACTGTATGAGTCTGCTCAATCTTTGTTGTCGTGCGGGGACACCGGAAATTGCTTGCGGATGATGTCCGGCCTCAGCATCTCGCTCTGACCTATATCGACCCGTTTGTGCCGCACAAACAAGTCCCCTATGAGGCGGCGACCGGACGGTCATCCTCTTGCTGCTGCAGACGACATGTGTAGTTGTGCCCCCCTGCCATGGCAAGATATCTCTTCGGTTTACGGGGATAGAAGAATAGCGCTGTCGTTGCGATTGCGCTGATATGTACTGGCGACAGCCAGGGTACTGCACTGGCATTGGCAGGCCTTATTCCTAGCTGTCCTGTTGTTGTCCGCCATACCCGTGTTTACCCAGACCCGCCTTCGTGGTGCACCCGTACTCGTGTGCCTTTGACTCCAAAACGCGGCCTCGAATGGCAGTTCGTCTTGGTGCATATGCTCGAAGCAATCGGCAACGACTCGTCACATTCAACTGACTATTGCTTTAAAAGCTAGGCAGTGGCATTTTAGAAGACTTCGTTGAGGACGCAGCGCAGGGTTTGGTCCTCTCAAGAATTCACTAAAAGTTTGTGCAACGCATTGGATTTCGACATGCCGTCGCGCAAAAGATAATGTGCCCGCTACGCGGGGCGATGTGAGACCAAATGAACCACACCGGGCGCCGAGTTTTCCTGGCGCATAATTCTTGTTTAAATTCGAGCTACGATCTTAACGTACTAAAAGTAGGGCTCGAACGCGATGGCTTCGTCATCGTTGATCAGCCTGAGCTTGCCGATGAAGTGATTTTTTCCGGGTGCTCTGTACGATCCACTTGGGTGGATGACGCCATAAGCCAGATTCGCCAGATCAGTTCACGGGCGTCAGATGCAAAGATCACAGTGACAGGCTGTATCGCAAACGTAAGTGCCGACGTTGTAAGCGCGGCTATCGCGAGCCGTCCTATCAACTTTCAGTCGCACGCGGACATCCTACGCAACCGCACCGGCCAAGACTTTCGAGCACTCGATCGAGACATTTCTCAGGATACGGCGCACGATTTCGAAGGCAACGTGGACAACGGATTGACTCAAATGCGGCGACGAGTCGGAACCGCGAAGGCCGAGGTGCTCGCACGACTCGAACAACTGGATCGTGAGCATGGAACCGCGCTGGCGAGTTTGTACAGACGTACAACGAAGGGGTTCGTTTTCTACCACGAGGAGGAGTCGGCCGAACTCATCACAGTGACGCGAAGCTGCCTGTTCCGTTGTTCGTTCTGCAGCATTCCACGGGGAAGAGGTGATTTTGAGTCGGTACCCATCGACGACATCCTGAGAAAAGCATCTGCCGCACTCGACCGTGGCGTCAAACGACTGATTCTCGTAGGTGACGAAGTAGGGAACTATGGCGCAGAGGGAACCGGACCAAGGTTTGCCGACCTGTTGCAAGCGCTGGTGGCGCTCAGTCCTCAGATGCGTCTGTCGATCCGATACATCGAGCCAAAGCCGTTCATGAAGAACGCCGAGCTTCTGAAGAGTCTCTGCGACTCAGGAAACATCGATCTTCTCTACGTGTCACTTCAAAGTGGTTCTGAGAAGATACTTAGAGCCATGAACCGCAATCCGGATTTGTCGAAGATTTCGGACGCGTATGCAACCTTCCGGAACACCACTGACGTTGTGTTCTACTGCAACTGGATGGTCGGGTTTCCCGGCGAAACCGAGAACGACTTTCAGCAAACATTGAAGCTCGCTCGAGCACTAAACTTACATATCAACGTCGCTATCCCTTTCTCGGCAAGGCCCGGTACGCCAGCTGAGCACCATGCTGACCAGATCGACGATAAAACCAAGGAGTATCGGCTGTCGCGTCTGAGCCTCGAGCTAGCAAATATGAAAGCAGCGATGTTTGAGCAGCAACTGAGTTTCCTAGACGATGAGGCCCGTCGGTCGTTGCTTCAACAAATCAAGCTTGCAGAAATGCAGCAATATCAGGCGGGGCTGGTTGAAGAAAGGCCCTTAGTGTTCCAGAAACGATTGCAGACGAGTGACGGTGGAAATGCTTGATACGCAATGGACCCAGTGGGATTTCGCTGTCGTTGATGTCGAGGGAAACGGCGAGACGCCCCAAGAGATCATCGAGCTCGCGATATTTCATATCAGTGCCGGTGAGCTTATGCCTCAGCACGATGAGTGGCTTGTTCGCCCCCAAAAACCCGTGACGGCCCAGGCGACCGCGTTCCACGGTATCAAAAATGAGATGCTGGCGGGGCAGCCAAGCCTGTCCGATGTCGCGGAACAAGTGTTTGCGGCTTTGGGCTCTAAAATCGTGATCGGTCACAACGTGCGCGTGGACGTTGAACTTCTGAAGAAGGCCATCCCGAACTGGCACCCAGTCCTCGTCCTGGACACGCTCAAATTAGCTCGCGCAGTGCATCCCAGTGCTCGATCTTACGCTTTGTCATCTCTCGTATCGGAGCGGCAAATCGACATTCACTCAAGCACTTTTCACCGAGCGTCCGGCGACGCACGCGCAACGGCCTATTTGTTCCTCGACTTGATCAAAACACTCGAGGCTTCAAGGCGAGCTACGCTCAGGAAGCTCGTCGACATTGCAGCTATCGAGACGCCTGAATTCATCAACAATCAGCAACAGGACCTATTCTAATGGTGCAGATGATCGGCATTACGGGTACACACTCGACGGGAAAATCAACGTTTTTCGAGAAAGTGCGCGAACAGGCGGAACGCCGCGGGCTTCACGTGGCGAGGGTGGGCGATGTCGCGACGCGCTGTCAAGCTGCCGGATTTCCCATCTTGCGCGACCATACCTTCGAAAGCACGCTTTGGATCATCGCGTCAGTTATTTCGAGCGAGCTAGAGCATGAACTGAAGTGTGATTTGATTCTCGTAGATCGCCCGGCATCAGATGCGATTGGCTATCTTGAGGCCGCACTTGTATCAACACGTCGCACTATCACCGCGGCGGAGCGGAACTATCTGTACACGCTCGTCGGATTGCATTCATCGCGTTACGCGATGCTCTTCAAGACAGAACTCGACAAAACGATCCCGTTGGGCGATGGTCGTGACCCAGATCAAGCTTTCCGGGCAGCAGCCGACGAGCATATAGCTCGTTCGCTGAAGGAGTTAGGCATTCCGACGCACAACCCTGAGGCGCCGGAGTCGCAGCGTCTTGTAGAAGATTTTTTGGACAAGATTTCGAGGTCAGCCATTAAAAGAGTCAACGCGTAGTCACAGTATGGATCGCTAGTCCTAGCGATCATAGAGGCAGCATACAAATATGTGAGCGGAAAAGAAATTGGGATTACGACAAAGCGCGCATGGGGAGCAATCACATGGAGTTGATGTATGCAACATTGATACGGGGCAATACACACCTCTTACTCAGAACGCGACTAGGCTTATCTCAAGGAGGACGGCGTAGTTGTGGTGTCTATCGATCGCTCTTTGGACGTTCTTCCTTCCTGTGGATGACTGTATTGACTCCAAAAATAAAAGGTACAAAATCCGCTGACATGCCACAACAGAACTTGACGTTTGGCTAAAAATCATGACCTCACGGGCGGCGGGGGCAGCGATGAGAGAGTATCAAACCAAAAGCGAACACTTGACCATTTACCTAGTCAAGGACTCGGCACTACGCGACGAACAGATAATCGAAACCGGCAAAGCAAAGAGACCTGTCGATTTGAAAATCTCGTCGGGAAGTGCTCGCCTGTATGTCAAGGACGGCCCGCCGCCAACGAAACCCGCTTGGGCGAATTTCTTAATAGCGAATCAAGAAGTACCAGAAGATCTGTTCGAAGGCAGGCGCTCAGAAGGTGCAGCGCTGATTTTTCGGGCAGAAAGCGCGGTTTTCGTCCTTACATTCGGGACGGGCTTCCATCTGCTTGAGCTTGACTTCGTCGTGCGTGACTTTGGCCTCCGTGTGGCGCTCGGCTCGATCGATCCAGACAAGTTGAAGAGCTTGGACAAATCGAGCTACGCGTCGAATCCCTTGAATATGAGAAGTCAGAGCCCAAAGGACGTCGACATCTTCGATTTGCTTATCAACACGGAAACCGATCTGGTCTATGCAATCACCGGGGCGTCGACCGAACCCTTGTTCGGAAGCCACATCACCGGTCGCGACGCTTTGACGATTGCGCCAGAGATCACGTTCAACGACTTGCCAAAGGTGCTGACCGAAGCGCTGCGCCGCTACAGCAGCGGGGTGCCTGAGCGATTTTCATGGATCGAAGATCTGCGACGTGTCAAGGACAGCGACACGCTGGAAATACTCGACATGGAGCTAACGGAGCTGCTGCAAATGGACGACCTTCCCGACAACGTGTGGCTCGGCGAACCAGAAATCGTCGATTGGGAATCGCAGATTGGCTACTCGTTCGATTTACGCGAGCGAACTCTGGTTCACAAGACGCTTCAATTGCATCAGTTGATTGAATACATGGTTGACGCAGGTGAAGAACTCACCGCTGCAGCACTGCGAAGTCGCGTCATATACCCGATTGACGAACATTTCGCACCCTTGCGCAAATGGTCGGCCTATCGCTGCTTGTATGCCGAAATCGCGAGCGGCCCCGAAACATACATTCTCCGCAACGGCGATTGGCATCAGGTCAAACAAAGCTTTATTCAACGGGTGGAAGGGCAGCTCTCAAAGCTTGAAGTTGACACAATAGAAATGCCAGCCTTTAAGCACGATAGTGAAACTGCATACAACGCGAGCGTGGCTTCCGATTCCACCGGCTATGAACTGCTTGATCGAAAGACGGTTCAATTCGGAGGTGCTTACGACAAGATCGAATTTTGCGACCTTGTCCGAAATGGACGTGACCTGATCCATGTGAAAGTCTACAAGAACTCGGCGACCCTGAGCCACCTGTTCGCGCAAGGCAGTGTAGCAGCCGAAGCCTTCGTCGCGGACGAAGTCTTCCGGGCGAAGCTGAATGAACAGCTTCCGGCTGGAATCAAGCTTCGCGATCCCACCGCCCGGCCCAATGCGAGCGATTATCGGATCGTCTACGCCATCGTAACAACGAAAAATCTTCCCCAGGCTTTGCCGTTTTTCTCGAAAGTGACATTGAAGAATGCAATCGCCAGCCTCATCGCCTTGGGCTTCGGCGTCGCCATCGCGAGAATCGCTATCGATCCAGAGTTCGCCAGCACAGCATCCTGTAAGCCATCGCGCCGGGCGCGAGCCGCGGCGCCCGCATTAGCCCAGTTGGTGCAGACGCCAGATCGGCGACCGAGGCCTCCGGCGGCATCTCAAGCCTGAAGCACTAAACCGACCGACTCAGACAATTCCGCCTGATCGCCGCGTTAGAGTTCAGACCGTTACTGCTTGCCGCCCAGAGGCGCTGGCTTGACGAATGCGCCGCCGGCAAGGACTCGCCTTTCCCCACAGAAAGTGCACGTCGCGGAAAGGCGGCCTCTCAGCTCGCTCTGCAAACCGATCGTGTCCCACGGGTAACCCGCCCTCGATTTCATGATTTATGAACGGCCAAGACGTAATAATCGTTCGTGGTATTCTGCTTTATCGCCCACACCAACCCTCCCACACTGAAGATCATCAATAAATTCTGCTTGTGCAAGAATTTCCTGTTCAACAGGGAATTTTATGTCAGCCAAAAGAATTTCGAACGCCTCCAGATAGTCAATTCTATTGGTAACCTGCTCCGCACAGCTTGCGAGATCGGCCGTCGAGTGAGTACGAACCCAAGCAGAAAGAAAAGACAGTGCGGCCAATAGATCCAATGCTCCTTGGGCGGCTGCATCATCACTCATACTGATTTCATCTACATCCCACTCGCGAATATTCAAGTCCGAGAAATCAGCCCCTGCCTCACCCCCTTCCCAAACACCATCAAGTACTTTGATGATTCGCGCACGAATGTCTGATGCCGACAAATCGGAATAACGAGACAGAAAGTCAAATATTGACCTTTCTCCAGCGAGTGCGAAGCAGCACCACGCGGCAAATTTCAGTTGACCTGCTGAGTCGAGCGTGGCGAGTTCCCGGGCCAAATTTTCTTTATGCTCAGTGACTGTAGTCATTTAACATCCCTTGGCCTCGTCGATGCGCGACCGACAATAGATACCGGGGACGCCCCATTGGAACTCAACCTGCAAAGCTCCTTACCAAGCAGCCCCGCCCCATTTGAAAAATACTGATAATAATCCTCTTATATCACATCAAAGATAATCTCTCTTTCTGATTTGAATCACTTTTTTCGAGGAATCGAAATCACCGCCATACATCACGATACCGCCGAGGAACAAATGATTAACAAAGAAATCCACCAGCCTTACATCGACAAATTCGTCAAGGAGAATTGATACGAAGGAATATTTACCGAGAAATCGAGCATTTTCATGAAACTCCAGTTGCATCTCGCGTGGGAAAATAACAATCTGCACCAACCCGCCGCATTGCGAACTTCCCTGGTCATTCAACTCTATCGTCGGCTCATTCAGTCTCTCGTCGTCTTCGAGGTAAACGCAAGTCTGAATCGAGAGATATCCGCCCTTCAATTTGAAGGTGACGGCATTTGTATTCAATACATCATAGACAAAATCAACCCCTACGGAATGTATCGTGACCTTCATCACAATCCCTTCATCACAATCCCTTCATCACAAGCATTTGCAATTTTTCGGTCGAACCTAGTTAATCTTCCGGCCATTCACTCGAGTCAAAATTAGCATCTCCGCTCAACTGGTTCATGAACGATTCAAACGAACTCGCCAGGACGATCTGAACTGCCGCGTGATTCTCTTCTGCACTCAAATCCGGATCGAGAGCATCAGTAGCATAAAAGACAACTTCCCCATCACTCATATCAATACAAAAGAAGTTTCCGCCCGGGTCATGGGCAAATGGTGTTGATTTCCACCGAATCTTGACCCAACGTTTTCATCTAAATCTGACCCACCCCGAGACAGCGTAGTACATCTATTCCGGTGTGGATAACTCCTCACTGCCTGCTGCTTTTGCTGCTCTCTT